>JAUTCT010000104.1 GCA_030673875.1 Verrucomicrobiota bacterium JB025
TCAAACACGATCGGCTCGGCCGCAGTCCCTTCCGCTTCGAGCATGCCGCCGCGGCAGACGATCAGCGAACCAACCAGATCGTTGGAGGTGTCGTCGTCGTCGTTGACGTTGGTGAAGGTGCTGTAGATCTTGGTCCCCGGCTCGATGGTCAGGGTCACGCCGTCCGGAACGTAAACGCGGTCGGTGAGGATGTAGACGTTGTCGCTGGTCCAGGTCGTGTCACCGCCCAGGGTGTCCAGACCGTAGCTGGCGTTGAAGGAAGTCTGGCTGGTCACGACGTCGATGTCCGCCGCGTTGACCGTTGCCAGAAGTCCGGTTCCAACCGACGCCACCAAGGCAAGGCGGGTCGCAGGGTTGAGGAATCGTTGCTTCATGTGTTTGTATGGTTATGATAAACACCAGCTTTCGTTAGAGCGCTGGCTTCCGGGCCAAAAGGATGCCCGACACGGACGCAAAATAGCCTCAACCCGGGGTCCGACTATTGCCGAACTGTGACTTTTCCGTCACAGCTGAAACCCGGAACAAACACCTATCTAACACACACATCCGGAGCACCCGGCGCCCCTCCCCGGAACACTCCGTCACACCCGCGCGACCGCCGCGCCCCAGCCCCCACGGACACACCCCGCCCCGCCCTCAGAAATCGTATTTCAACTCGGCGAAGAACACCCGGTCGGTCTGCGTCTCGCTGCGCACCTCGCCGTCGATTTCATCCGACCCTCCGGAAAACCGATAGATCTGGTCGCTGCCCACCAGATTGGTCACGCCAACCGACACCCCGACCTTGCCGCCGCTCTCCAGCTCGAAGCCCTTGCGCAACACCAGATCCAGCGAATGCACCGGCTCGCGAATCACGTCGGGGTATCCCGATGTGGTCTTCAGCAGGGTCGCATACTCGCCGGTGTAGTTATAGATCAGGTTCACGCCGAAATCCCACGGCTCGTAATCATAACCCAGATTGAGGTTGCCGATCCAATTCGGCTGATAGGGGAAATTGACCGACACCGTCTCGCCCGTATTGAACGAATATTCCAGGGTCGCGTCGATGTAGGTCAGGTTGCCCTTCAGGCTGAAGGGCCCGAGCTCGGTGATTTCCGCCTCCATCTCGACACCGGACAGGAGCCCCTTGTCCCCGTTGATGAAGGTGATCGAATCCGCCACCCCGGGCACCCTGACCGAAACAATCGGATCCAGAATCTCCTTGTTGAAAACCGAAACCCGCAGCGTGCTGTTTTCCACCGGCTTGAACTCGGCCGCCAGGTCGAAGTTGGTGATCGACGAATTCAACAGGTCGGGGTTGCCGGACCGGATGAACCCGGTCGACAAGTCGAAGGTCCGCACCGGCATCCATTCGAAAAACGTCGGCCGCGCCACGGTCTTCGACCAGGCCGCGATCAAATTGAGCTTCCCGTCGAACACCGAGGTCCCCATCGTCACCGATGGCAGCCAGATGTCCTCGGAGATCGGATCGGCATCCTCTTCCCCGGTCGGCTTCGGCTCGAGGAAATACGCCTCCCGATCCTCCGATTCATAGCGCACGCCGCCGCGGATGAAGGTGTCGCCGAAAAACAGGTTCCCGGACAGGAACACCGACTGGAAGTTGTGGTAGCCGTTCGCGTTGTTCGCCACCAGACCGGTGAAGTTGTCCGTGCCGATCGAACCGTCCTCATAGTAGGGACCGTTCTTGTTTCCCGTGATGTAGTCATACACCGATGCCCCGGACTCGAAAAGCGAACCGCCCAGATTCGCCCCGCTCCCGTCCGGACTCGGGTAGAACTCACTCTCGTCAAACCCGCCCTGCGAATCGCCGGCCGCGCTGAAGTCCTCGTAAACCAGCTCATACAGGCTGCCCCGGTTCTGTCGGGTTCTCTCAATCCGGCTCGCCCCCAGCCCCAGCTCGAACCCGCTGTCCTCGTTCTCCTCGGAAAAGTAATACGGGATGTCAAACGCGATCTGGCTGTCGGTGGTGGACTCCTTCACCGACTGCGTCGCCCGGCTCAGCGTGTTGCCGCGCCCGACCGCGCCGCTGAACCTCGTCAGCGCCAGCGTGTTGATCTGCCCCAGCGACGAATCGATCACCGGCAGGTTCTCCTCCTCCAGCCGGGCGAGCAGCGCGGACGCACCGTTATCCAGGAATGCCTGCCTCGCCTCATCGAAGGTCAGCGATCCGGACGGCAACCCGAGCGCCGATTCGGCAGTGTCAATGATCACCGACTCACCCACCTGTTGGGCGACAGCCAGCGCCGGCGAGTCAAAGTCCAGCGTCGTGTATTCCTGGAAGGTCGTGTACGGCTGCACCTCGCTCGCGTCCGAGTCCGTCAACGACCAGCGCATCCTCACGCCACGGTCGCCGAGTTTGTTCTTCCCGCTCAACTGGAGGATTTCCAGATCGCGTTCCAGCGGCTGCAGCTCGTAGAACCCGCCCATCTGCTCGGCATCCGCCCCGTAATACGCGCGCGTCCCCTGCAAATCGACAATACTATCGCTGCCGTAGGCATAGTCATTGCTCGGCTCCCGCAGCTCGCTGCCCCACGTCACGTTGTTCTCCGCGATGTGCTTGCGGAAATACACGAAGTTGACCTCGTGGTCCTCGGCCACCCGCGCCGACAACGCCGCATACACGTCCCACTCGGTGAACTGCGTGTAATCCCGTTGATACCAGCTGCGGTCCGGCGCACGCAACTCGCTGCTCTCGTTGTAACTGCTGCCGTTCTTCCAGCCGTGCGCGACGAGAAATCCCATCTCCAGGTAATCCGTCACCCCGATCGTATCCCCGTAGCCGACCCCATACGAATACTCGTCGTTGGAATCCGTCACCTCCGGAAACGACGAGGCGCTCGACTCCAACCTCCGCCACGTCTCGGCCGCGTCCGCCGCCGGCTGCGTGATCAACCTCACCTGACCGCTCGAATTGGTCGACGTGAAGTCCGAAGTATCCAGCTCGCGCGACGTCTCGCCGAAAAACCCCAACCCGCCGCCCGGCACCGTCAGGATCTCGTCGGGAAGACTCGGGTTGTATTTCGTCTTCACCTTGGCAAAGGCAATCCGCTCGTTCGGAAAATTCCTCGATTGGATGTCGATGGCGGCACCGCCGAAGTCCCCCAACAAATCCGGGCGATAGGTCTTCGCCACATCGATCGCCTGAATCGCCGACGTCGGAAAGAGGTCCAACTCGATCGCCTTCCGGTCCGCAACCGCCGAGGAAATCTGCGCGCCATTGAAGGTCGTCCCGATGTATCGGTCGGACAAGCCGCGCACCACCGCGAACTTGCCGCCCACCACGTTCGCGCCCGAAATCTTCGCCAGCGCCTGCCCCGCGTCCGAAACATTCTCCTTGGCGAAATCCTCCGCACTCAACCCGCTGCTCAGCGAAACCGACGACGCCAGATCCAACACAAAATCCCCCTGGTTCGTCTCATTGTATTCGCCCACCACCGTCTCCTCCTCCATCACATATTCGCCATCCCCGGCACCGCTCGGCTTCACCTTCAGCGCGATCCGGACCTCCGCCGGTGAATCCGGCCGCGGACTCGCACTCGCCTCACCCATGGAATACCCGAGCTTGAGCACCTCAACGGTGAAATCCCCGCTCGGCAATCCGTCCACGCGAAACCCGCCCTGCGCGTTCGTCTCCACCTCACGCCCCGCCCCCTGGATCGTCACGATCGCCCCCGCAATCGGATCCAGCGTGGACCCATCCGACACCTCGCCGAAAATCGTACAATTCCCGACCCTCCGTTCCAGCAGCAAGCCGTCCACCGCTCCCGCACCACCCTCGTCCGCCGCAAATGGCGGGTCCTCCGCAAGCACCACATCGTCAGGCGCCCATGAGTCATCCCCCCCGGCAGCCACACCCTCAGCCGTCTCGTCCGCTTCCCGCGTGGCATCCGCCGCAATCCCACCGGCCGCCTCCACCTCTCCATCCGCGGTTTCAGCAAGCTGGTTCACCACCCCGCCATCGGCCCCATCGGTGGATTCGGTGCTTTCAGCTGCCACGTCTCCGGGCGTCGCCCCGCTCCCTGCTGCCAGTTCCTCGACGGCGACCTTTTCCGCCTCACCGGTTTCCGGGTTTGCTGTCTGCGCACGCAGCTCGACTGACAGCACAAACACAGCAAGAATTGTCACAATCCATCGTCCACGCTGGCACGTGGAATCGCCGGTTTTCACCGCTTCCACCCACAGGGCTCGAAGAATGGATATCGCAGGGCACAGGGGTGGGAACAAATTCATAAACGACAAACGGGCTTCCCAATAGCCAGTTCCCCTCGACCAACGAAGGGACCGACTGTGACGTTTTCGTCACCGGCCCGCTGCCGTCCGAATTCAGTAGCTTCTTCCCCAGATCGCCCGCACCCCGGTTTCCTCGCCAGTGAGGAAACACTTCGATCCCACCGACGCCTTCAGCTCCTCCGAAAGTGACGCGGATGCCACCGGAATGCAGCGGATCGTGATCCTGTGCTTCTTGGAAATCTCCTCCTCCTGCTCGGGGGAACCCGCCCAGGGCGTGTAAAGCCAGCCGGCATCGTCAGACTCCCAGTGCTTCTCGAAATCCTCAAGCGATTCACAACCCTGCAGATTGTCGTCACGCAACGCCGTCGCCCGCGCCAACAAATTGCTGTGGATCTCATCAAGCATCTCCACCGCGCCGCGGATGAAATCCTCCTTGTCGGTAAACGACTTCTCCTTCACCGGCTGATCGCGCCGCTGCACGCAGACCTTGCGGCTCTCAATGTCGCGCGGCCCGATCTCTATCCGAATCGGCACACCCTTCTTGATCCACTCCCACTTCTTCACGCCGCCGCCCAGATCGCGTGTGTCCACATGCACCCGCAACGGCTCACCGTGAAACGTCTGGTGCCGCAGCGTGTCCGCAAGCGCGACGCAACTCGCAATCACCGCCTCCTTCGACTCCTCCTTGGGCGTGATCGGCGTGATCACGATCTGCTGGGTCGCCACCCGCGGCGGAAGCACCAGCCCGTCATCGTCCGAGTGCGCCATCAACAACGTGCCGATCATCCGCGTCGATACCCCCCAGCTCGTCGTGTAGGCATGCTCCACCTTGCCCTCGCGCCCGGTGAAACTGATGTCCTGCGCCTTGGAAAAATTCTGCCCGAGGAAATGCGACGTCCCCGCCTGGATCGCCTTCTTGTCCTGCACCATCGCCTCGACCGTCAGCGTGATCTCCGCTCCCGGAAACCGCTCGGCCTCCGACTTCTCGCCCGGCACCACCGGTATCGCCAGATGCTCCCGCAAAAACTCCTCATACACCCCGTGCATACGCTCCGCCTCCTCGATCGCCTCCTCCCGCGTCTCGTGCGCCGTGTGCCCCTCCTGCCAGAGAAACTCCGCCGTCCGCAAAAACAACCGCGGCCGCATTTCCCAACGCATCACGTTCGCCCACTGGTTGATCAACAACGGCAAATCCCGATACGACTCGATCCACCGCGAAAACGCCGCCCCAATGATCGTCTCCGACGTCGGCCGGATCACATACGGCTCCGCAAGCTCGCCGGTCGGAATCATCTTCGTCTTGCCGGTCTCCTCATCCTTCCTCGCCTCCAGCCGGTGATGCGTCACCACCGCACACTCGGTCGCGAATCCCTCCGCGTGCTCGGCCTCCTTCTCCAGATACGACAGCGGAATCAACAACGGAAAATACGCATTCTGGTGACCCGTCGCCTTGAACATCCGGTCCAGCTGCTGCTGGATCAACTCCCAGATCCCATACCCCCACGGCTTGATCACCATGCACCCGCGCGTCTCGGAATTCTCAGCCAAATCGGCTGCCTTGATGACTTGCTGATACCACTCGGGAAAATCCTCGGCGCGGGTCGGTGTGATGGCGGTTTTCGGTGCAGACATGATTTCTGCGCTCATTGGAACCACGACACAGCCGAAAGAGCATCAAAAATCTTCACCCCACCGCCAGAATCCAACTCGTATTCACAATCAATCTACCTCACCCGGAAATTTCCCAAAACACTTCGCAATTCATGAAATTTCCGGCTTTTGGGGGTTTGACACGTCGAAACCAACTTGCCTTAATTCACCCCGTAAGGATTTAAACCCCAAGCGTGAATGAGCGATAACGATAAGCAACCACCCACTCCGTCAAAGCAGACGTCCAGCGTGCCGCTGAAAAAAGAAACCGTCCGCGTGACGCTCAAGGCAGCAGACGCTCCCGCGATCCCTTCGTCGACCGTCCCGGTCCCGGCTCCGACCAAGCCGCCGGTGCCAGGTGGTCCGCCAAGACCGACCGCTCCTCCGACCGCAACCGCTCCCGCCGCAGCACCCAGGCCGACCGCGGCCCCCGCTCCGACCATCGCGCTCAAAACCGCCGGCGGCGCACCAGCAGCCGCCGCTCCGGCACCCACCATCAAGCTCGCCACCTCGGCAGCTCCCATCGGTGGCACCCCGACCCTTCCGAAAGCAACCGTGCAACTCCAACCGCCGACTCAGGCGATCGGCAGCGCCGGCGGCCCCTCGGCCCCCTCGCAGGCAGGCACACTTCAAATGAGCGACGACGATGATGAAGGCGGCGAAGGCAGCGAAACCGCAGCCAACGTCATGGCCGGCGTCGCCCTCGCAGCCGCGATCCTCCTCCTCATCTTCCAGGTCATGCTTGCCGGCACCTGGGTCAACGTCGAAGACAACCCGCGCAGCGGTGACTGGTCGCAACTCCTCGACTGATCCCCTTCACCACAAAATCCAATCATCATGGTCACTCCAATCATCAATATCCTGATCGCCGCCGTCGTCCTCTACCTGGCATTCGCCGCAGTTGGACTCCCCGTCGGCTGATCCCCCGGAAAGGGAAAATTCCGATCCCGGAAAGGGAAAATTCCGATCCTAACCAAGAGCCGCCCCGCTTCCCGCAGGGCGGCTCTTGACGTTTGAAAAATCCGCTCCAAACTCTCGCCATGGCAACTAGTTTCAACGACAGCAACTTCCAGTCCGAAGTCATCGACTCAGACGTCCCCGTGCTCGTGGATTTCTGGGCGGAATGGTGTGGACCCTGCAAAATGATCGGCCCGATCATCGATCAACTCTCAGAAGACCTCGATGGCACCGCCAAAGTCGGCAAAGTCAATGTGGACGAATCCCGCGACCTTGCAGTCAAATACAACGTGCGCTCCATCCCGCTCCTCCTCTTCTTCAAAAACGGCGAAGTGAAGGACCAGATCGTCGGCGCTTCCGTCACCAAAGATCAACTCAAAGCAAAACTCGAAGCGCTCGCCTGAGCTCCTTCCTGCAACCAATCATCAACTCAAGCCGGTTCGGGAGCCATCCCGCGCCGGCTTTCTTTTGCCCCCCTCCCCGACCGCTTTCCGCCCGACCGCCTTCCGCCCGGCAGCTTTGCCAGGGCGCTTTCATTCTGTGGCTCACACCACAACCTGCGCACACCGCAGAAAAGCCCACTCCCCACGGCCCCACGGCCAACCGCGGTTCCTGCGAATCCCCATCCTGCGAATCCCCACCGTGGCCGCCTCAGCAGCCCCCCGCCGCACGCTCAATGGTCCAGCTTCAGCTTCTTCAGCTTCGGCTCGATCACGAACCGGCAATACCCCTGCGATTTGTTCTGGAAATAGTAATCCTGATGATTCTCTGACGCCGGATACAGCACATCCGCCTTCACAATCTCCGTCACCACCGGATCCTGGTGATGCTCCGCAATCGCCTTCTTGGATGCCTCCGCAGTCTTCTTCTGCTCGTCATTGTGATAGAAAATCACCGATCGATACTGGGTCCCCACATCATTGCCCTGGCGGTTGAGCGTGGTCGGATCATGCAAATCCCAAAACCACGCCAGCACCCGCTCATACGTGATCTTCTGCGGATCAAAAACCAAATGCACCACCTCCGCGTGCCCCGTTTCACCCCCGCACACTTCCTCGTAGCTGGGGTCCTTCACCGTGCCACCCATGAATCCGGACGTCGCCGAAATCACGCCGTCCAATTGCTGATACGCCGCTTCAAGACACCAATAACAACCACCACCCAAGGTCGCAACCTCGGCACCTTCCGGAATTTCTGGAACTTTCGCTGGCTTCATGGACTCTTGCTTCTTCGAGGGTTCGCAGGAACCTAGTAAGGGCAGCGCGGCCAACATGGCAAGAACGATTCGTTTCATGCCGACAACATACACGGCTCCTCAGTTTGTCCTCCCGAAACTTCGCGCCGCCACCTCACCACTCGATCCCCACACCCTCCTCCGGAATCAGAATGTGATCGCTGATTCCCAACCGGTCCGCCTCCGCCAACAAGCGCTCAACCGGCTCCTCGTGCGGCTCGTTGCCCAGCGAAAACGTCCCGTAGTGCATCGGAATCATCAGCTTCGCCCCCAGATCCGCATACCCCCGCACCGCCTCCTCCGGATTCATGTGCACGTCCCGCCCGCTCGGCGCTTCATACGCACCGATCGGCATCAGCGCCACGTCGATGTCATGCCGCCTGCCGATCTCCTTGAAGCCCTCGAAATACGCGCTGTCCCCGCAGTGAAACACACTCTTGCCGTCCGCCTTCACGATGTAGCCGCCATAGTCGCGGTGCGTGTCATGCAGGAACCTCGCCCCCCAATGGTGCGAGGGCGTGTGAATGATGTTCATCTCGTCAAAATCCAGCGTATCCCACACCCGCACCTCGTGCGTCGCCGGAAACCCCAGCCGCTTCACCAGCGAGCCGCTCCCCCGCGGAACCACGATCCCCTCCCGCGCCTGCAGAATCTTCAGGCTCGGCTTGTGCAAATGGTCGAAATGCGCGTGCGTCACCAGCACCAGATCCACCTCCGGCAGTCCGCGCAGGTTCAGCCCCGGCTGCCGCAGCCGCTTCACCGGACCGTGCCACTTCGCCCAGTTCGGATCCACAACCACCGAGTGCCCTGCAAACTGCAGGAAAAACGACGCATGACCGATCCACGTGATCCGCACCTTGTCCGCTGCCGGCGGAGCCAGCACCGGTTCCAGCACCCTGCCCGCCGCCTCCCGGAACATCCCCGGAACAATCCGGTGCCGCAGGAACTTCAGGTTTCGCTCGGGCCAGCCCCTCTGCGGCATCAACCCCGAATATCGTCGGGGCTCGCTCGATTCAGCACGTTTGAAAGGGTCGAATAACACGGTCAAGTCTTACCCCTATGCCTCGCACCAAATGCCCCGGTTTGCAAGCACCCATGCCGGAACATCCGGCCTCATTCATCCATCCCGACGGCATGGCACCCGCCCTCGTCAAACACCAGCACCATCGGCCGGCAGCAAACCTCACAATCGTAATCCATCTCCGCCGGAAGCTCGTCCGGCGGAGGCATCACGACCTGAAACACCTCGAAACAAGTCGGGCAGGTGACATCCGTCGTTTCCATCATCAGTCCGCCATCCGCTCGAGTCACTTGTCAGCCGGCGCCTGCGGCCGTTTGGCCCCCGGAATCGACCTCGGTTTCTCCGCCGCCTTCCTCCGGATCTGCTCCATCACTTCCGGCGGAATCTGGGACGCCTTGCGGACACCCGCGGGCACCGGAGTGGTCGTCGGCGTCAGCAGAAACGACCACTTGTAGGTCTCGCCCGCCGCGATCCGATAGCGCGCCAGCGGCAGCTGCCCCCAGGAGGTCGTTCCACCCAGTCCCATCTGCCGGTGATCGATGTTGAGCGTGGCAAAATCAACCTCCGGCAACTCGTCCGGGTGCGTCGCCAGTTCAATGTCCGCCACCGTTCCCGGATACACGCTCATGCCCAGCAGGTCCTCGCCCGCCGCATCCACCCGCAGCGCATGCCCGCCCATCGGTCCTTTCAGCTCCATCCAGCGGACCTCGGTCCGGTTGCCTGCCTCCTGCGGGTCGGTGTATCGGAAAAACATCCCGCCGACGTTGCCATGGTGGAGCGTCGTCCAGGCCCCGGCCTTCCGGTCCACATAGGTCTCATGCGGCCCCTTGCCATACCAGCTCACGAGCGGCGCGTCGCGCGGCACCCGGCAGGAAAATCCCAGCCGCGGAATCATCGGCAGGCCCGCGCCGGCCGAAAACTCGGTCTCGATCATCAGCTGCCCGCCACTGGTGAACCGGTAGCTCACGAGCGCCTTGCTCTCGCCGGCCGGAACGTCGATCCACGCCGTCACCACCACCGCATCACCGTCCTGTTCCGCACTCACCCGTTCCGCGACGGCCCGCTCACCCGCATGCTGCCAGACCTTCAACTTGCGCGGCAGTTTCGCCCCACGGTCGTTGTTGGTCATCGGCCGCCAGAAGTTCAGCTTCAACGGCGACACCAGCCACTCGCGATCCTTGTCCCGAAACGAAGTGAGCACCCCCGTGGCCCGGTCCACCACCGCCTTGGTCGTCCCGGCCTCGACCACCACCGTGCTGTCAGTCTCCGTGAATGATGCCGGCTTGTCCCCCTTCCTGAGCTCGGGCGCCTGCCTCTTGCCCCAGTCGAGAGGAAACTCGTCCCACGCCACCGGCATGCCCTTCGGATACCAATCGGTGACTTCCGCCAGATCATAGCGCACCCGGAAATAATACTCGCCCTCGGGGTCCGGCTTGTGGCCGGTCGCCACGGTCACCTGCGCCGACTCGTTCGGCCCGATGTTCGGCACCCGCAGCTTGCCGTTCGCCACCGCCTTGCCATCCTTGATGACCTTCCACGACGCGTTGACCGGCTTGATGCCCCTGAAGAAATTCTCGTTGTAAATCTCCAGCTTCACATTCGGCTTGGTCACCTCCACCGGCTTCGTGTGGATGTTCTGATACACCTTCCTCACCTCGTCAAACTGCGGAGTCGGCATCAGCATTCCGTTCACAATCCCGTTGCAACAGAACGAACCATCGTTCGGCCGGTCGTTGAAATCACCCCCATACGCCAGCATCATCGACTTCTTCTCCTTCTTGCCGTCCTCGGCAAAGTCCAGAGCAAGCAGCGCATCCGCAACCGGCTCCCCAAGCACCGTCTCGCCCGCCGCCAGTGCCCGGTCACACACCGCTGCCCGCCGGATCACCCCGTCAAACCGATCCCCCGTGGCCTCGGTATTCGCGCCGATCGCCAGCGCATAATCGTTGCCCGCCACCTTGCCCGCACAATCCTTCGACGCCGCCGTCTCGCCATCGATCAAAATCACCAGCTTCCGGCCGTCGTAAACCCCGGCATACTGGTGGAAAACCGCTCCCGAATCCCCGGGAAGCTTCGCGGAAACCGCCGTCCTCTCGCCATTCACCGTCGCGTAAAACTCGACCTTCGCCCCCCCCGCAACCAGTTGCAGCCCGTATCCACCCTCGCCCTTCGTCACCAGCGGCGCATTGCCGAGGTTGACCTGCGGCATGTGGTTCACCCGCACCTCCGCGACGACGGACAACGCATCGCTCAGATCGAACGCCCCGTCCTCCTCCGCCACCGCACTGCCGCTGATCAGGCCTTCCTCAGGATCCAGAAGACCGACCAAGCGAACGCCCGTCCCGTGTCCCGAACGATCCTCGAGCACATCGGCCTGGTGCTTCGTCGACAACAACGACTGGTCCTTCCAATCCCAGATGAACCCTCCCTGATACAGCCGCTCCTTGCGGGTCAACTCCCAGTAGTCCGCCAGATTGCCGGTCGAATTCCCCATCGCGTGGCTGTATTCGCACTGGATCAACGGCCGTTGTCTCTCCAACGGCTTCTTCTCCTCGCTCCGGCAGAACTTCTCGCACCGGTCCAGCGGCAGATACATCGGGCTGAACACATCCACATGCCCGCCGAGTTTGCCCTGCTCGTAATGCACCGGACGCGATGGATCGCGCTCGCGAATCCACGCGGAACACCTTTCGAAATTCACCCCGTCTCCCGCCTCATTCCCCATCGACCACATCACCACCGACGGATGATTCTTGTCCCGCTCCAGCGAATTCCTCACCCGGTCGAGATGCGCTTCAAACCAATCGGGGTCCTTCGCCAGCGATTCCTCGCCATACCCCATCCCGTGGGACTCGATGTTCGCCTCGGCGACAACGTAGAGCCCGAGTTCGTCACACAGCCCGAGAAACGCCGCGTCATTCGGATAGTGCGACGTCCGCACCGCGTTGATGTTCCCCCGCTTCATCTGCAGCAGGTCCGCACGCATGTCGTCCAGCGTCACGTAATGGCCCGTCACCGGATGGTGGTCGTGCCGGTTCACCCCCTTGATCAGGATCGGCTGGCCATTGTGCAAAAACTGCCCGTCCTTCACCTCGTTGCGACGGAATCCGGTCCTGCCGGAGTAGTAGGCGATCACCGCGCCGTCCGCATCCGAAAGCTTGATCTGGTAGTCATACAGCGCCGGCACCTCGGCGGACCAGGTCTTCACCCCGGGCAGCGCCTCCAGCTTCGCCACCCCCTCGGCCTCGCCGCCCGCCTTCACCGACAGCGTCACCTCAGGCATCGAAATCTGGCTTCCGTCATCCCCACTCAGCGTGAACAGCACCTTCGCATCCGCGCTCTCCTCACCCCGGTTCACCACGTTGAAAACAACCTCCAGCGTGCCGGTTTCGTAATCATCCTGCAATCCCGCCTTCACCCAGTGGTCGCGGAGATCCAGATCCGCGCCGGACCACAGATAGACATCCCGGAAAATCCCCGACAACCGCCACATGTCCTGGTCCTCCAGATAGCTGCCGTCGGAATACTGGTAAACCTCCACCGCCATCACATTCTCCCCGTCCTTCAGGTAGTCCGTGATGTCGAACTCCGCCGGCGTCCGCGAGTCCTGCGAATACCCCACCCGTGCTCCGTTCACATACAGATAGAACGCCGAATCCACACCGCCAAACACCACGAACGTCCGCCTGTCCTCCCACCCCTTCGGCAGCGAAAACCCGCGCCGGTAGCAGCCCACCTGGTTGCGGTTCTCCTCCGGAAAATTCGAATAACTCTGCGGCGGCTCGCCCGTCACCCGCGGCGGATCCTTGTGAAACGGATACGTACTGTTGGCATACAACGGCGTGCCGAATCCCTTCATCTGCCAGTTCGAGGGCACCGCAATCTCACTCCAGCCGGAATCATCAAATGCCACCTCCTCAAATCCCGCCGGCTTGGCCGACGGATTTCCCGCCAGATGGAATTTCCACGTCCCGTTCAGCAACTGGCACCACTCGGACTCCAACCGGCTCTTCATCGCCGCTCCATCCTTGTCGGGAAACGGCATCGACGTCGCACGCGGCGCCTCCTTGTGAATCCGGAAAACAGACGGATCCTCCCAGTCACGGTGCTGGGCACAGAGAACAGACGTCAACATCAGGGCGGTCAGTGGGATTTTCATGGGGAAAAAATGACGGCAACACGCCCGCAACACGCCGGCGCATCCTCAATCTCACCCGCAGTGTGAGCCATCCACCCATCGGGTGAAGAAAAATTTCGGCCAATTTCCGCCCCTTATTCCTTCACCGACGCACGCCTCAGCCGGTCCATGATCGCCACCCCCAGACCGGTCTCACTGAGCGGCTCCGCAATGATTTCATCCACCCCGGCCTCGTCCAGCTGCCGCATCACGAAAAACAACCGCACCGCCGCTTCCGCCAGCTTCCCGCTCCCCGGACTCAGGGCCTCCACCACATCCCATTCATGCAGGTCCACATACGGCCCGCTGTCGCCGCCCCGATAGCTCATCAGCCCATAGCGCTTCCCTTCCTCCGGCTGGAAATCCTCCGGCTTCGCCAGCAAGGTCAACGGCGTCCGCGGCGCATAGTGGCTCGCCAGCTGCCCCGGCGCATGCGGGGCCTCGCCAACCTTCTCCTTCACCTTCTCCACCTTGCCGAATTTCTGCAGCATCTCCTTGGTAATCGGACCCGCCCGGTGCAGCTTGAAAATCGGCTTCTTACCCTCCCGCGGCAGGATCTCGATGATCGTGCTCTCCAGCCCCTCGCGGCAGGCACCACCGTCCACAATCAATGGAATCCGCCCGCCCAGCTCCTTCTCCACCGCCGCCGCCGATGTCGGCGAAATCCGCCCGAACCGGTTCGCACTCGGTGCCGCAATCGCACTTCCCAGTTCCTTGTTGATCGCCCGGAACACCTTGCTCCCGCTCTGCCGCACCGCCACCTTCGGCAACCCGCTCGTCACCAGATCCGGCAGATCCGGATGCTTCGGCAACACCAGCGTCAACGGCCCCGGCCAAAACTCACTCGTCACCTGCCCGACCGCCTCCTCAATGTCGTCCGGAACCACCGCCACCTTCTTCAAATCCGGCCACGAACCAATGTGCACGATCAACGGGTCAAAAGTCGGCCGCTCCTTCACCTCGAACACCCGCGCCACCGCATCCGGATTGAACGCATCCGCCGCCAACCCGTAAACCGTCTCCGTCGGCAATGCCACCACCTCCCCGGACCGCAATAGCCCGCAGGCCTCGCGCACGGCCTCTTTCATCTCTTCGTCATTCGCTTGCACGATTCGGGTCTCGGTCTCGGACATGCCCGCGGTTTTGCCAGACATCCGCGCCACATGCAAGCCGCCCCATCCCGGCACATCCCCCACACCGGATTTTCATCCTTTCCGCCATATCAAACCCGTTTACCCTCGCCCCCATGAACACCCCCACCACCACGCCGAAGAACATCGTTCTCATCGGCTTCATGGGCTGCGGCAAATCCACCGTCGGGCGAGAGCTCCACAAAAACCTCGGCTACCAGCTCGTCGATATGGACCACATCATCGAGGAACGCGCCGGAAAACCCATCACCAAAATCTTCCAGCAGGACGGCGAAACCGCATTCCGCGACCAGGAATCCTCACTCCTCAGGGAACTCTGCCAACCCGGCAACCCGCGCCGCATCATCTCCACCGGCGGCGGCATCATCGGCCGCCACGAAAACCGCGAACTCCTCCGCAACCTCGGCTACGTCGTCTGGCTCAACGCCCCCCGCGACACCATCATCAAACGCACCCTCAAACACAAAACCCGGCCGCTCCTCAATACCAGCGACGCCGCCGATCAAATCACCCGCCTCATGGCCGAACGCCACCCGCTCTACGCCGAAACCGCCCACCTCGAAGTCGATACCACCGGCCTCTCCAGCTACGAAGTCGCATCCGGACTCCTCGACTGCGCACGCTACTACTTCAACAACCCCGAATGACCCACTCGGCCGCACAAATCAAATCCCGCGCCGCCGAACTCGGATTCGACGACTGCCGCATCGCCCGCGCCAGCGAAGCCACCCACGCCAGCAACTTCCACAGCTGGATCGCCAACGGCAACCACGCCGACATGGCATGGATGGAACGCACCCCCGAACGCCGGACCGACCCACGCAACGTCCTCGAAAACTGCAAGTCCGTCATCACCCTCGCCACCAACTACTTCACCGGCGAAACCCCAAATCCCGTCGACTACCGCATCGCCCGCTACTCGTGGAACAACGACTACCACGACCTGATCAAAAAACGCCTCAAACAATTCAACCAAACCCTCGAAGCCCTCGGCGGAATCCAGCGCGACTACGTCGATACCGGCCCGGTCCTCGAACGCGACTTCGCCACCGACGCCGGCCTCGGGTGGAACGGCAAATCCACCGTCCAAATCCACCGCAAACTCGGAACCTGGTTCTTCCTCGCCGAAATCCTCACCACCCTCGAACTCCCCGCGGATCCACCATTCGGCGACCACTGCGGAAAATGCACCCGCTGCATCGACGCCTGCCCCACCCGCGCCATCACCGCCCCACACACCGTCGACGCCCGCCGCTGCATCTCCTACCTCACCATCGAACACAAGGGCCCCATCCCCGAAGAATTCCGCGAAGCCATCGGCGACCGCATCTACGGCTGCGACGCCTGCCTCGACGCCTGCCCGTGGAACCGCTTCGCCAAAGCCTCCTCCGAAGCCGGCTTCCACGCCCGCCAGTCGATCTTCGACCACACACTCCGCGACTTCCTCTCCCTCGACGACGAACAATTCCGCACCCTCTTTGCCAAATCCCCCATCAAGCGCACCAAACGCCCCCGCTTCCTCCGCAACGTCTGCATCGCCCTCGGCAACACCGGATCATCCGCTGACCTCCCCGCCCTCACCCGGGCCGCCGCCGACCCCGACCCACTCATCTCCGAACACGCCATCTGGGCCATCAACCGCATCAACAACACCGCAAAACCATAGCCGCAAATTCAACGCCAATTCAAGCCGCTGGCGCCACAGAAGGCTTGCCACACCCCGTCCGAATCGTGTCATATCAAAGGAACCACTCACTTATCATGATGAAATCCCTCATCGGCCGACTTCTCGCGGCTGGCGCCGCCACCCTGCTCATCCTCCCCGCCACCGCCAAGGATGAGGACGTCCCCGCCCACAAACTCACCGAATGGCGACTCGGCACCTCCCTCTTCGGCGACGAGGTCGACCTCGCGAAACTCACCGGCAAAGTCGTCGTCATCGAAAACTGGGGCGTCAACTGCCCGCCATGCATCGCCTCACTCCCCCACCTCGCACAACTAGATAAACGAAACCGCAAAAAAGGCCTCGTGATCATCGGCGCCGAAAGCCAGAACAGCAAAAAAGACGCCATCGAAAAAATCATCACCAAGGCCAAAGTCGAATACCCCATCGTCAGCAGCGCCAGCGGTCCCATCAAATTCAGCGGCATCCCGAAAATCTTCGTCTTCGACCGCTCCGGAAACCTCACCTATCACGGCAATCCATTCGACGACGACTTCGAACGCTCGGTCAAAAAAGCCCTGCGTGAAAAAGCCGATGACCCCGAACAATCCAGCGCGCTGGAATCCGCCGGCCCGCTCATCGAAAGCCGCACCTGGACCAACTCCGAAGGCCGCGAAATCAAGGCCGCCGTGCTCTCCGCCGATGACAACACCGTCACCTTCGAAATGTTCGGCGGAAAAACCGTCTCCTACCCGCTCGCCAAACTCTCCGACGAATCCCGCAAGACCATCTCCCAAGCCGCCGCCGGGCAATAGCACCCGCCGTCACCGCAATTCCCGCTTCACCGACCCCGCTTCATCGCCACCACCACCACGTGCTTCTCCGGCCACTGGTCGTAATCCACGTGCAGAAGCGCGCACCCGCATCCGTCGAGAATCGCCACGAATCGCTCCACCCCCAGCGTGCTGTATTCAAGTTCCGCTCCGAGGAACGTGCCGGAAATCTCCCCGGCCTCCCCGCCACCGCAGGTGAACATCAACACCCCGCCCTCCGCCAACCCGCCGCACAGGTTCCGCAGCGCCGGTTCCTGCCGGTCGAGCGGAAGGTGAAACGTGCTGTCCCACGCGGAAATGAAATCATACCGCTTCGGAAACTCCCAGCCACTCACGTCCCCCACGTGGATCAGGCTCTCCGGACTCCCCTCACGCGCCAGTTCCACCATCCTCGGAGACACATCCATCCCCTCAGTTTGAAACCCATACTCCCTCAACCTCCGGAGAAACCTGCCCTCGCTTCCGCACCCCACGTCCAGCGCCACTCCACCCTCCGGCGCAAACACCAGCGCCCGTTCCAGCGCCTTCATTCCATACGCTTTCGGCACCCGGTCGGCCCAGGCCTCGGCGATCCCGTCATATTGCTTCCCAGTCTCTGCAGGCTCCATCAACGCCCACGGTAGGGACGCCCCGCCGGGACGTCCACAACCGATGCGCGCGCCTCGCCTACTCCGCCTTCCGGAACACAATCTCCCGGCCGTCCAGATCACCCTCGACCACATCGCCGTCCACAAACCTGCCGTCAAGCACGTCCAGACTCAGCGGATCGAGGATCAAATGCTGGATCGCCCGCTTCAGCGGACGCGCCCCATACACCGGATCATAACCCTGGTTGCCGACGAATTCCTTCGCCTCCTCCGACAGGGCAAGCCCCAACCCCTGTTTCGCCAGACGCTTCCGCACCCGCGCAAGCTGCAGGTCGACAATCGTCGTGATCTCCTCCCGCTTCAACCGGTCGAAGATGATCGTCTCATCGATCCGGTTGAGAAACTCCGGCCGGAAATGCCCGCGCAACGCCTCCATCACCCTCGCCTCCCGTTGTTCCACGTTTTCCTCGGTGAGAATATGCTGGCTGCCGATGTTCGACGTCATGATCAGCACCGTATTGCGGAAATCCACCGTCCGGCCCTGACCATCGGTGATCCGCCCGTCATCCAGCACCTGCAACAACACATTGAACACATCGTGATGCGCCTTCTCGATCTCGTCGAACAACACCACGCAATACGGCTTGCGCCGCACCGACTCGGATAGCTGCCCGCCCTCCTCATACCCCACATACCCCGGAGGCGCCCCGATCAACCGGGCCACGCTGTGCTTCTCCATGTATTCCGACATGTCGATCCGCACCATCGCCCCCTCATCATCAAACAGAAACTCCGCAAGCGCCTTCGACAACTCGGTCTTGCCAACGCCGGTCGGCCCCAGAAACAGGAAGGATCCAATCGGCCGGTTCTCATCCTGCAACCCCGCACGCGCACGCCGCACGGAGTTTGAAACCGCCGTGATCGCCGGCCTCTGACCCACCACCCGCTCACCCAGCCGGTCCTCCATGTGCACCAGCTTCTGCCGCTCGCCTTCCTGCAGCCGGTCCACCGGAATCCCCGTCCACGAGGAAACCACCCGCGCAATGTCCTGCTCGGTCACCTCCTCCTTCAGGATCGCGCCCTCCTTCTGCAGCACGGACAGCTCCTCCTCCGCCAGATTCAGCTCCTTCGTCGCCTCCGGCAGCGCACTGTAGGTAATCTCCGACGCCTTGGTCAGATCGCCGATCCGCTTCGCCCGCTCGGCATCCCCCTTCAGTGTCTCGATCCGCTCCTGCGCCTCTCTCACGCGCTCGATCACGCCCTTCTCATTCCGCCACTGCGCCATCAACCCGCTCGACTCCTCGCGCAGGTTCGCCTGCTCCTCCTTCACCTTCTCAAGCCGCGCCTCGGACGCCTTGTCGCTCTCCTTCTCCAGCGCCTGCTTCTCCATCTCCAGCTGCATGATCTGCCGCTCCAGCACGTCAATCTCCGTCGGCATCGAATCCAGCTCGATCTTCAACCGCGACGCCGCCTCATCCACCAAATCCACCGCCTTGTCCGGCAGGAAACGGTCGGAAATATACCGATCGGAAAGCCCCGCCGCCGCAACCAGCGCCCCGTCCTGAATCCGCACCCCGTGGTGCACCTCATAGCGCTCCTTCAGCCCGCGCAGGATCGCCACCGTATCCTCCACCGTCGGCTCGCCCACCTTCACCGGCTGGAACCGCCGCTCCAGCGCCGCATCCTTCTCAATATGCTTGCGGTATTCATCCAGCGTCGTCGCCCCGATCGCATGCAGCTCGCCACGCGCCAGCTGCGGCTTGAGCAGGTTGGACGCATCCACCGCACCCTCGCTCGCCCCGGCACCGACAATCGTATGCAGCTCGTCAATGAACAACACAATCTGCCCCTCGGCCTCCGTCACCTCCTTCAAAAACGCCTTCAGGCGGTCCTCGAACTCACCCCGATACTTCGCCCCGGCCAGCATCGCGCCAAGGTCCATCGCGATCACCCGCTTGTCCTTCATCGAATCCGGCACGTCGCCGGAAACAATCCGCCGCGCCAGCCCCTCGACGATCGCCGTCTTGCCCACCCCCGGCTCACCGATCAGCACCGGGTTGTTCTTCGTCCGCCGGGAAAGCACCTGCAACACGCGCCGGATCTCATGATCACGCCCGATCACCGGGTCGATCTTCCCTTCCCGCGCCCGTGCCGTCAGATCCAGACCGTATTTCTCCAGCGTCTGGTATTTCCCCTCCGGATTCTCATCCGTCACCTTCTGCGCCCCCCGCACGCCCCCGATCGCCTCCTTCGCCGACTTCTCATCCAGCCCCGCATCCTTCAATAGCTTGCCGGCCGGCGAATCACCCTTCATCGCCCCCAGCAGGAAATGCTCCACGCTCAAATAATCATCCCCCATCGCCTCCCGCGCCGCATCCGCCGAGTCCAGCGTCGCCCGCAAGCCCACGCTGATCTGCGGCTGGGTGCTCGCCCCCTGCACGCTCGGCTCACGCGCCAGCGCCGCCGCCACCGCCGCCTTCAACGGCCCCACATCCACACCCGCCTTCTGCAGGATCGGAACCACAATCCCACCGTCCTGCTGCAACAGCGCCAACAACACGTGCGTGCTCTTCAGCTCCGGATGCGACGATTTCGATGCCAACCCCTGCGCGGACTGCAGAGCTTCCTGAAGTTTTTGAGTCAGTTTTTCGAGTCCCATAATCTCTGGTTTTGTTGCTAGATCATAGGCCTGCTTTCAGCATCACGCAACAGGCGGAGTGGTAGAAAATGCGGAGAATTTTCCACCCTCGACTCCACCGGAATCACCGCCCGTCCCGGTCACCGCACAGCCGCCGTTCCTCCCCCGAAACCCCGCCCCGCTCAGTCGATGATCCGCCGCATCGGAATCATGTTCGAATACTCGAATCCCTGCTTCTTGAAAAACTCCTGCGCCCCGGCACTCATCCGGTCCGTCAACAGCGTCACCCGCTTGAAGTTCTTCTTCTTGCCGAAATCCATCACGTAATCGATCAGCATCGACCCATACCCCAGCTCCCTGTGATCCGGGTGCACCACCACATCCTCCATCAGGATCACAAACCCGCCGCGCGCCGTCGAAATCGTAAACAGCAGGTTCACCATCCCGAAAATCCGGTCGTTGTTACGAACCACGAAAATACGCCCGCGGTTCGGCTGCTCCAGAATCAATCGCAATCCCCGCTCCTGCAAAACCTGGTCCGGAGTGAAATCCCCCGAGGCCGCCATCAACTCCATCACCAACTCCGTCAGCGCCGACAAATCGTCAATCGTTGCAGTCTCCACCCGCGGCGGATCATCCTGCGCTGGTGATTCGGGTTCTGGTGAGCTCGCGTCCTGCATGCGGTCCACCCTGACATTTCCAGCGTCAAAATCACGGCAATTTTTCCCGAATCCCACACTGCGCGCTTCCTCCCGCCGCCCCCTCAAGCCAACAAATCCGGCCGATTCTTCGCCGTCCGTTCCCGCGCCATCTCCTCCTTCCACGCGCGGATCCGCGCGTGATTCCCCGAGATCAGCACCTCCGGCACCACCATCCCCCGGAAATCAATCGGCCGCGTATACGCCGGCGCCTCCAGCATCCCCGGATCCGAAAACGACTCGTCCACCGATGACCGCGCGTCGCCCAGCGCCCCCGGCAGCAGGCGGATCACCGCGTCACAAACCACCGCCGCCGCAATCGCCCCATTTGTCAGAATGTAATCCCCGATCGAAATCTCATCATCCACCAGCGCGTCAATCACCCGCTGGTCCACCCCCTCGTAGTGCCCGCAGAGGATCAGCAAATGCGCCTCACCCGTCAGCTCCCGCGCCACCTCCTGGCGGAACGGCCTGCCCTGCGGAGTCATCAGCACCACCCTCGTCTCCGGCCGCCGCAGCTCCTCCACCGCCGCAAACAACGGCTCCGGCTTCAACAACATCCCCTGCCCGCCCCCGCACAGCGAATCATCCACCCGCCGGTGCTTGTCCTCCGACCAATCCCGCAGCTGGTGCCCGCGCACCTCCACAATCCCCGCCGCACGCGCACGCTGGATGATCGAGTCACTCAACGGTGCCAGCGCCACCTCCGGAAACAAAGTCACAATATCAATTTCCACGCCCCCACCCTAAACACCCCGCCAGCCACTTGCCAACCCATCCCCTCGGGCCGCACCCCACCCGCATGCGAGCGTCACCTCCGCCACCGCCACAGCCGCCACCCTTTCGGAAACCACAAGCGCAGGCACAACCAGACCACCACCCACGACACCAGCGCCTCGAAACAAAGCACTCCCCACACCATCAGGGGAATTGGCGCCTTGGCCGGCTCCTTCCCGCCATCTGCCGAAACGATCGACAGCTGGTGAAGCACCGCAAGTTCCCCGAAATACGGCGCATGCTCCAGATCCGAGACCAACCTCGGCACCAGCAGGGTCCCCGTCGGAAGCGGAATCGAACAAACCATCATCTCCGCCCCCAGAGTCCCCGCCCGATAGTCGTCGCCATGCGCCCGAGCGCATCCCAGCCCCAGCCCCGTCGCCCCCGTCCCGAAGCCAAACATCACCGGCCCCGCATCCGCATCAAAATACCATTCCGGAGCACCAGACGTCGCTGAAAACTCGCGCCACCCGCCACAACCGATCGCTTCCTGCCAGAAATCCTCCACAAACATCCCATACCACCGGTCGGACGCCACCGGATCCAGCTCCCTCGTGTAACTCAGGAAAAAACCGTTCGTGCACCCCCGGCTCGCCACCGTCGCCATCCCGTCCTCCGCCCGGGCCATGTACGGCGGCAGCGCACCCGGAAACAAATCCGCCATCCTCGCCAGCGCCGCCCTCGACCACCTCCCGCGGTCCTTCCCCAGCACCTCGCCCGCCCGCTTGACCGCCACGATCGCACACGCCACATCACAGGGAAAACACTGGCCCTGATAGTCATCCACCAGCCCGACTTCCGAATCATCGATCGCCCCCGCCAGCCCCTCGGACAACTCCTCCAACAACCCGAGATGCTCCCGACTCCCGGTTAGATTGTGGTGGGACGTCAGCCCGCCGATCAACAACATCCGGTAGAAACAATTCGGGTCCGACAGATAATCGTCCCCCCAGTATTTCCTCACCCAATGCGCGTGCCCCTCGTCCAGCAGAATCCGCACCGATGCCTCAACCGCCTCCTTCCCGACTTCAGCCGGCGACTCCCGCGCAAGCGAACCATCCTCCTCCCACTGCCGCTGCAGCCTCTCGGTCGCCTGAAGATAGAAAAACGCCCCGTAAAGCGGCGACTCGGTCGCCGTGATCTGCGCAACCGAAAGCGTCTCCGCCACCCCGGACTCGATCCGCCGGTCCACGTATCCAGGCAGCCTGCCCGATAGATCCTCGTGCAGCGAAAATGCGAACCCGGACGCCCCTGCGGTCCTCAACCCGTCGTCCGTCAGCAGAAAAGTCAACCCCACCACCAGCGGATACCCGCAAAACCAAAGCATCAACCCCATCAACACCGCAGCCCATTCGCGTCAGGTTAGTCGCAACGCATTGGTTATCAGTTAATTAAACCAAGAAAACCCAAAATTAGGGTTGACAAGGTGAGCAAGCCGGCAAGCTCGGTATGTCTTGGAAGACCTCACCTACCGACCGCTCAAAGCCGATTCTGCCAGATCTCGACCTCATCGCAACCCAAACCGGGATGGTCGTGAGAAAATCGAAGAAGTTCACACCCGATGCTTTCCTGCTGACTCTGATGAACTCGGTGGTCACCGGCAAGGGGTCACTCAACCAGCTCGTCACCTGTCTCAAGGACCGCGTCGAGAAGTCCATGGCGCGACAATCCCTTCACCAACGCATCGGCACTGCCACGACCTCCTTCATGATGGGCGTCCTTTGCGATCTGATGCACCAGAGGTTCAGGCCCTCAGCCCTTGCACTCGAGAATTGCCCTATTCTGCGGGTGATCATCGAAGACGCTTCCGGCCAGGTCATGCCCAAGGGGAACGCAGAGACGTTCCCCGCCCACGGCAACCACCACGGGGCGACTGCCGGAGCAAAGATCGACCTCGCCTATGATCTGCTTTCCGACGAAGTCGTCTCCCACTCCCTCCATCTTGCGACCGAACAGGACAAGAGCATCGGCAAGGACCTCATCGCCGAG
>JAUTCT010000105.1 GCA_030673875.1 Verrucomicrobiota bacterium JB025
CTATCTGATCGGAGTGGTCGATATCGCAGAGCTTGGGATCTTCGAGCAATGGCTTGATGTCCGGCACGTCAAGCGGGACACGCGAAGGCGGATTTCCCCGATAGAATCAGGCATTCAGGCCTTAACCTGACGCGAATGGGCCTTAACCTGACGCGAATGGGAAGAAGCCTTAAAGCGTGCCCGGTCCTCGACGAACACGGCCTCCAGCACCCGGACGATGTTGGCAAAGGTGTGCCCCGACTGTCCGCGCTGCTTGTCCTTGTCATAGCCCGTGAGAAATCCCGCCAGCACCTCGTTCCCGTGAACCAGAACCTGGCCCTTCTTGAGAAACGATCTTACCGCGCAACCACGGCGGCCCTCGTAGCTCGCCAGCTCGACCCGGTGGGTCGGCAGGCCAAGTTCACTTGCCAACTCAGACGCCACCTTCTCCGCCCAGTCTTCTCCCGTATTCTCTCGGGCCTCCTTGAACAGCCACTTCTCCCCCTCATGCTCAAACCAGAACTTCGGCTTGCTTCCCAGCTGCTCGACGTCCCGGCGCATCGCCGGTTCGATTTCGAGAATGGGAAACTCAGTTGTCATAATAGGCTACTCTGCGGACTCGACCCGGAGCTTCACCCTTCGGAGTCGAGCACTGGAAAGCTCCTGCACGAAATTCCCCTCCTGATCGGTAAGGATGAACGCAATAAACCCTTCCCCAGTCTCAACCGCTCCCAAGCGATGAGAAGCCTTGAAACGTTGCCCCTCAAGCAGATGGCGGAGCTGAGCGCTCGCTCCGAGCACGCGCTCTACAGCCAGCTCAAACCTCAAAAGCGGAATCTTGTCCTCGATCCTCTCAAAATCCAGATTGGCCGTCCTAAGGAAAGTCACTGTCTCGACCAAGCCCGCCCCCCACGCCCCGCCAGCTGCGAATCCCCCTACCGCCGGAATGAAGAACAGAGGAACGCCACCCACGAGCTTCAATGGACCGGACCACCACTTGCCACGAATCCGCTGATTCTCCGCGGCCTCCGCCTCCACCAATGCACGGACGATCGCGTTCGAGGTTTCCGTGGTATCGAGATTCCATCCCTTCGCTGACTTTGAAGCCCGCACGACCTCGTTCGAAGCCCTCGCCACCAGATCGTAGTTGTAATCCAGGAAGTCCGCCATCCTTGAAAGCCTGAGAAGGATCGCCTGTGGGACATCCACCTTCTCATTCTCGCACACGCTTCTCCACATTTTCCGACACTCGACGGCCACCGCCTCCGTCACATCACTTATGATCCCCTCATTCCCGGAATGCTCCTCGATCCACTGCCTGGAAATGTCATCGATCCAGCCATGGCGCCTCTCCTCGAACTGAGCCTCCTTCAGGAGATTCATCCGCTTCATCTCACAATAGATCCCGAACTGCGCCAACGCCGACAACGCCATCCCCGCACCACCCACCGGGCCGCCGTAGAAAGGCACTCCTGCCATTGCTCCCAAATCGCCTCCAAGATTAAAAGGCGACATCGAAACGATCTTTCCAGACGCCACATCCTTTCCCTGCTCCCAAAGTGAATATGCGATCATCGTTCAATCTATTTCCAGCCTCGGCAGGCCGTTCACTATTTTTATCGTCTCCAAACTCACGGTAATGACGCGGAGGAAGAGCTCCAACGCCAGGCTCGGCGGAGGTTGTCCGGGTGTCGGAGTTGGTCGAGCTCGGCCATGGTCAGCCCCAGATGATTGACACGATATCAAACAGGAGGCGGTGGCGGGCTTCGAGTTCGTCGGGGCCGAACTGGCTGAGGGGAGCGAGGTCGAGGTTGTGGCGTTCCTTCAGAGCCTTCATGTCCAGCTTTGATTTGTAGCTGTCTTCGCGCAGGGTTTCGTTCCAGAGCAGGGTGTTGGCGTAGCTCTTGAGCTTTTGCGAATAGACTTCGTTGTTGCTGGAGATGTTGTCCTTCCCTTTGAGCAATAAAATCCCGCCCAGTCGGTTGCGCTGTTGCTCGAAGCGTTCTTCGTCGTTGTCAAAGTGGGCTAGGTTTTCCTCATTTCGAGCCAGAATGTGTTCGACGTGGAAGCCTGTGACTTGGCCGCGTTTGGTGACGAGATCGCGCATCGGGTGGCGCACGCCGACCTTCGTTTCCGTGGCTAGGAACTCGTCGATTCGGGCGAAGAAGTATCGGACGAAACGAATGTTCAGACTCAGACGCCCGGTCTGGCGGAAGGCGGAATAGCTCAGCGGCTCCGCCTCCTGCACATCGCGTCTTGAGGCGATGGTATTTGCCAAAACTTCATCGAAGGCCGGGCGGATTACATCGACGGTCTTGCCCCGTATCTTGGCGGAGATCTCGAAAAGGGCGCTGGCGAATTCGTTGCTGTCGTAGGCGTTCTGCAGCTGGAGCAGGGTGTAGAACCGGTCGATCTGCTTGGAAATGACGGCGATTTTCTCATCCTCTTCCGGGTCGTCGGGCACACAGGCCGACAGCACGAGGTGAAAGGGGGCGTCGAGGTCGAGAAGTTCATTGTAGAGCAAGCCCCGGAAGTCATTCTGGTCCTTGCCGTAGTGCTCCCGCAGCTTGATGAAGAGATTGCTGTAGTAGTCGAATTCGCCCTTCAGGAACGCTTTCACTTTGGCGGGGTTGTGCAGGAGGCCGAGCTTCTCATCCATGCTGGCGCTGAACATTTCCCGATGGTAGTCTCCGTCGAAGCGTTGGCCTTCCTTTCTTGAATTGGCGAACTTGGCCTTGAGGAAGAAACGGAAGAAGGCGTCCATCTCGTCCTCCTTAAAGGCATTGATCGCATTGGCACGCTCTTCCCAGAGCTCGTTGTAGTGATCCTTGTCGAGCTCGATCTTGTCGATCTGACCGAGCAGTTTGCCTTTGAGAATCTCGTAGGGGCGCAGGCGGACTCCGCGGTCGTTGATGACTTCGAAGACCATCGAGACGTCGGTCTGCTCCACGCCCAGATTGATGAGCACGAGGCGGTAGAGGAAGTAGAAGACAAAGGTCTCGAAGCAGCGCTTGTCCTTCAGCTCCTTGTCGAGGAAGGCGCTGATGGTCCGGTAATTGGCCACCATGTTCTCGGCGGTGATGCCGCTATCAATTGGCACTTCCTCCAGCGGCTTGCCCTCGAAGAGGGCTTTCTGGGCCTCCTTGTGCCCGATGTGGTTCATCCAGAAATGCCGCTCGAATCCCTGCTGGCCACCGACCTTGGTTTCGATCCAGCCCTGCAGTTCGGAGCCGTAGTGTTTCGCGAGGTGGCGCAGCTTCACCAGAATCAGCGAGAGGGTGGTCAGCCGTTGCTGGCCGTCCACGATGTAGGTCCACCCGCCGACCACGTTGGTGACGTAGGTGTTGAGGTAATACCAGGGATAGTGCGCGGTGATCGTCTCCGGCGAGGGATCGAGGTCTTCACTCCGCGCATACTGTTCCTTGAACTTGAAAAAGATGTCGTCCAGCAAGCGCAACACGGGCTCATCCGTCCAGCGGTAGTCCCGCTGATAGAAGTCGATGTAGTAGGCGGTATTTGAGAAAACCCGGTCGATGTTCTGCTTGTCTGGCGAAATGTCCATGGGTGCGCTGGTGGCTATTGCTGATTGAAAATGCGGTCGAGGAGGGATGGGATGAGGGCGTCGTATTTGTCTTCAAACGACTCCCGTGACTGAGTGGCGGCTCGTCGTAAATCGAAGAGACGCTGAAAATGTTTTTGATCCTCCATTTTGGGCACGGGAACTTCGATTGAAGCGAGACTCCCTGCCTTTAAGGTCTTGTTCCGTGCAGCGGTTCCAGGAGAAGCCTTCTCAATAGCGGCAAACCCCTTCGAAGTGGTGAAGTAAGAGTAGAGCCAGCAAGGGAGCACCTTTTCTCGTATTGGTTCGCAGGTCAGCATTCTATGGTTTCCAACCCACCCGTCATTTTCAGCTAAGGCTAGTCCAATAGCTTTCTCCCATGCCATGATGTTGCTGAACACAACGTCACCTTCTTTTAGCCAGAAGAGCTTCTGCCAGTCGTAGGCGTCTCCTCTCATCTTTCTTCTTAAGAAAATCCCTTTGTAAAAGCTTTTGATGCCAAACTCGGTATAGCTTGTATCAATATCGATTTCTACCTCACGTCGGACCAGCGGTGCTACTTCCTCCATGGGTAACCACTCGGACTCGGCTTCAATTTTGTGGAAGGCGGAGCGAAGGGCGGCGAGCAACTCCTTATCCGACTCTTCCCGGAGCTTCTGGATGCGGTTGAGCCGTTCCTCGATGGCGTCCAGATGGGTGACGATGCGTTGCTGCTCGGATAGGGGTGGGAGGGGTGCCCGTAAGTTGAGAAAGAATTGTTCGTTGTAGCGATTCCTTGTTGTAGGCGTGCTGCCTTGACAATCAGCTTCAACGATCTTCCAAACGCGACTCAGTTGGAACCAGCATCGAAGAAAGCGAAGATCCAAATCCGTTTCATTGATTGGTCGGAACAAGGGAAATTCATTCGAGACGTAGCACTGATCCAAGTCATCACGAACGAGAGAAAACGCGCCTTTCCAAGCATAGAGCCTACTGTATATGAAGTCTCCAGACTCAACTCGGTTCAGATATTTGGCGGAAATTTCCGATCCTAATTTTGTTTCTCGATGAAAGGCCCCTCTACCTTCGAGCCTTACACCGAGAAGCCGATAGCTTGAATCTGGTTCGACGGCCTCAGTCCGATCAACTGTTTTGAGAACCTCGCCCAACGCAACCTCTGTCCAACCCTTCTTCATGAGAGTGCCTTGACCTCCTGTTGCACTTCTTCCATCAGGCGAAGAATCTCCCGTTCCTTGGTCAGGATGCTTTCGACGAGTTCCTCCGGCGGGCGGTGTTCGAGCGCATCGGCGCTGTTCGGGTTTTTGTGGTCGAGATTGAAGATCGGCCAGTAGGCGGTATCGCCAGCCGCCTGTTCCTCGGTTTGCACCTTCCGGTCGTTCGCGGCGGCCTCGGTGAGCTTTTTCAGTTTTTCCGTCAGCTTGGCCTTCTTCGCGGCGTCTTTTCCATTCGCCCGAATCTCGGCCTGCACGTCTTTGGCCTGGCGCTCCAGTTTTTGCGCCCGTGATCCGGCTTCCTTCGCCGCCTCCCAATGGGGCTCGGCTTCGGCCAGCGCCGCTTCCAGCTGTCCCTTGAAGTCGATCTTCCAGGCCTGCTCGTTCTCGCTGCGCTCGTCCTCAAAATACCAGTCGCGGCAGCCGGCCATGTCCTCGGGCTGCATGGCCATGGTCTTGGTGAATTTCTTCCGCCCCTCGGGAAGCGGCACCTGATAATACCAGATCGACTCGGTCGGCCCGCTGCGGTCGAAGAAGAGCAGATTGGCCGGGATATCGGTGTAGGGCGCGAAGGTGCCCTCCGGAAGGCGAACGATGGTGTGGAGATTGAAGTTCTTGAGCATCTCCTCTTTGATGCGGGCGCAGATCCCGTCACCGAAGAGCGTGCCATTGGGGACGACCACGGCAGCCCGTCCGGCCTTGCCCTGCGACAGGCGCCTCAGCTTGCGCATGATGAGCTGGAGAAAGAGCAGTGCCGTCTCCGCGGTCTGCTTGTCGGCGGGGAAGTTGTTGAGAATGCCGCGCTCTTCCTCACCGCCAAAGGGCGGGTTCGTGAGGATGACGTCGACGCGGTCGGCATCGCCAATTTCCGTGACCTTTTGCGCCAGTGTGTTGCCGTATTTGATGTTCGGATACTCCAGCCCGTGCAGGAGCAGGTTCATCTGCACCAACATGTAGGGGAGCGGCTTGGCTTCCTGGCCAAAGAGCGTTTCCTGCTGAAGGATGCGGCGTTCCTCGACGCTCTTGCACTGGGCCGCGAGGTGATCGTAGGCCTCGACGAGGAAACCGCCGGTGCCGCAAGCCGGGTCGAGCACGGTTTCGCCCAGTTGAGGGTTGGTGGCCTCGACCATGAACTTGACCACCGGACGCGGGGTGTAGAATTCGCCGCTGTCGCCCGCCGCGTCGCGCATTTCGCGCAGCATGTTTTCGTAGAGACGGCTCAGCGTGTGCATTTCCTCGCTGGAGGTGAAGTGGATATCGTCCACCTTGTTGATGACATCGCGCAGCAGGTAGCCGGACTCCATGCGGTTGGTGATGCCCTTGAACACGTTGGCGATCACATCCCTGCGCGTGCGGCCCGACTCGGATTGCATCCCCCGCAGGTAGGCGAACAGTCCCGGCCCCTTGGTGCCGTTCGGACGCATGGCTTCATCCTGTGAGATGAATTTCAAGAGCTCGTCGCCGGTGATGCCGTCGGCCTCGCTCGCCCAATCCCGCCAGCGGTAGGGCGGCTCGATGACGGGCTCGTAGGTGTCTCCCGAGAGTTTGGCCTCCTCCTCGGCGGCGGTTTCCATGTCGTCGAGGAACTTGAGGAACATGATCCAAGTGAAGAGCGGCAGGCGGTCGAGGTCACCGTTCAGGCCCTTATCCTTGCGCATGATCTGGCGGGCGGACTTGATCAGTCCTCCGAGGCGCTGGGCGGTGGTCAGTGGCTTGGCCGCTTTCTTCTTACGGGCGGTCTTTTTCTTGGCTGATTTTTTGTTGGGCATACTTGGGATTGATTAGGCGGCGTAAAGGAGCGCTTGGAGCTTGGTCACTGCGGTCTTGAGATCTTCGGCACTACCAAAGAGTTTGATGATTTCGGAAACGTTGCCGAGTTCGGAAATGGGCGGAACCTTGAGCGAGTCTGGAATGGTGAACTCGGCGGGACCGTGCTCTGCGTATTTCGTGAGGAGCGCATCGAGAATGAGGCGGGCGGGTTCACCGAACTCATCGAAGAAAGAAGAATCGTCTTTGCGAAGTTTATTCGCGCGTTCCGCCCGCGTTTGGACGGGGGCGTTCCAGGCGATATTACAGAGAAGGTCGAAGGGGTCGGCTTCGGGGTTGCCGAAAGCTTCGCCCGCTTCATTCGCGTCGATGCCCTTGGCCTCCAGCTCGGTGAGAATCTCTGAACGGCGTTCGGGATCGGCCCAGCGATGGCGAAACTCGGAAACATCAGCAAAAAGGGAACGGACAACGTCGCCGGTGTAGTCACGGAGCTCGGACACGCGGAGCTGGCGGCCGTCGGGGCCGATGTCTTGAGTCAGATGGGTGGCGATGGCGACCTTGCCTTTTTCCACATAGTATTTTCGGGGGTCTTCATTTGCTGTAGGAGGTTCGATGACGATTGGAGGATCCACAATGACTTCTTCTTCATCGCCGTTATCCTCCCCGCCCGCGTCGCCAGGGTCGATGATGGTGGTTCCGGTGGTGTTGCCTTCGTCGTCGATCTCTTCCTCGGAGATGAATTCTGGGTCACCGTCGAACTCCGGATCAGCGAAGTGGCGCGTGGCGGTGCCGGTGTAGTCGAGAATGTTAAAGTAGTATTTCCCGTAGTCCTCGCGCAGGCGCGTGCCTCGCCCGATGATTTGCTTGAACTCGGTCATGGTGCCGATCATCCGGATGAGAACGACGTTTTTGACCATCGGGGCGTCGACGCCGGTGCTAAGAAGCTGGGAAGTGGTGAGAATGACGGGTGTCTCGGTTTCCAGCTCTTGGAAGCGGCTGAGGTGGCCTTTCCCGATCCCGCCTTCATCGGAGGTCACGCGACAAACGTAGTCGGGGTGCTTCTTGACCAGGTCGGCGTTGAGGTTGTTGAGGATCTGCCGCATCTCGTCGGCGTGTTCCTGATCGACGCAAAAGATGATGGTCTTGTCGTAGCGATTGGTTCGCTTGAGGAACTCGGTGAGGTGCTTGGCGATGGCCTCCGATCGGGGCCGGAGTGAGAGGCGGTTTTCGAAGTCTGCGGTATGGTATTCTTCGTCCGGGATCTCGCGGCCGAGCTTGTCCAGTTCTCCTTTGGTGGGGCGCCATCCGGTTGCATCGGCTGAGGTGACAACGCGGTGAACGCGATACGGCGCAAGGAAGCCATCGTCGAGACCTTGCCGGAGGCTGTATTGGTAAATGGGATTGCCGAAGTATCGGTAGGTGTCGCGGTTGTCCTGCCGAAGTGGGGTTGCAGTCATGCCGAGCTGCACGGCCGGCTTAAAGTATTCAAGAATCTCGCGCCAACTGCTGCCAGTCCGGGCGCTGCCCCGGTGGCACTCATCGATGATGATGAGATCAAAGAAGTCCGGGGCGTATTCCTTGTAGAGACCGGGGCGGCGTTCGTCTTCTGCAATGGCTTGGTAGATCGCGAAATACATCTCGCGGCTTTTCACGACTTCGCCGTTTTCGATCTTGTGGCGGGCGTCGCCGAAGGGAACGAAAGTTTTGTCTTTCGGGTCGTCGATGAGGATGTTTCGGTCAGCAAGGAAAAGAATCTTGGGGCGTTTGACAGGGTCGTTCTCCCGATTCCACCTGGCGGCCCAGAGCTTGTAGGAGACTTGGAAGGCTACGACCGTTTTCCCGGTTCCTGTGGCCATCGTGATCAGAATGCGCTTCTTACCCCGCATGATGGAGTCGACGGCGCGGTTGATGGCTACTTGCTGGTAGTAGCGGGGCGGACGGTCCGGATCTTGATGATAAGGCGTGAGGAGCTTTTCTTTCTCGGGATCGGTAAGCGGGTTTTTGGCATTCAGCCGCGCCCAAAGTTCCTCAGGCGTTGGAAAGGTATCGACCGAGCGTTCGATTCCTGTGGTGTAGTCGAATTCGACGATTCCTTTGCCGTTGGTGGAGTAGGCGAATTTCAGATCGAGAAGTTCAGCGTATTCCTTGGCTTGGCTCATGCCCGCCCCCGGAGACTTGTAGTCTGCTTTGGCTTCGACAACGGCGATCGTGAAGTCCCGACGATAGCGGAGCAGGTAATCGGGCTTCTTGGGCTCTCCACGAATGATTTTACCTCCAACGATCCGAATTCGTCCCTTTGGATTGGTGATGTAACGCTGCTCCGCGATGCTGAACGGAGAGTTTTCCCAGCCAGCAGCCTGGAGCTTTGGGACGACGTATTTTCGACAGGTGTCGGCTTCGTTCATTGGGAAAAGTGGTTAAGCTGCGAGAGAGACGAGATCATTCTCGACGAGTTTTTGTAGGATCTCGCGTTGCCTGGTCAGGCCCTGGGGCCTTTTGAAGGCGCTGCGCGCAGGGCAGGTGGTCTGGGTGTTGGTGGACATCGAGCCGCTGGCCAAGACAACCGGCGCGAAGTGGACCCGTAATGAAATGGAAATAGCCGAAGGCAAGCGGACGGAGTCAAAGCCTGAGACGCCGGCTTGATTCTCGCCGCCGCGCTCAACCTGGAGACAACGGTGGCGGGTTGTCTTTGTCGCCCCGCACCAGTCCTGGGACTCTGCGGAAGCGCCGACCAGTCTGGCGGGCGTTAGGACGGATTTCATTTTGGCAGCAGGCATCAAGGAATGGGCGGATGCTAACAATAGATTTCGATATGTTAAGGAAGAAACCGCGATGAAAGGCGAAATGCCGATCAGGGGGAGTGAGGCAGGCATCATGAGGCGGGAGTTTTTGGAGATGCCTCTCTCTGAACCGGGTGGTTCTCGGCATAGCATTCGCACTGGGCGGCATAAAACACGCCGGCGACGAGGCCGATGCCGGTGTCTTTGGCGGAGAAACCGAACTCAGGGCCGCCGATCTGCTCAGCTCAGTCGCCGTAGAGCCAGACATCCGAGTAGAGGTCGGCGAAGCGGGGCTCGTGGCGGAAGTAGGTGCGGATCAGCTCCTCGAAATAAGTGCCTTTTTCGCGCTCGGTTTTGGATTTGACGCGGTAGGTGGCGACGAGGTCGTTGAGATGGCTCATGGGAAACGGGCAAATGCTAGCCACCGGACCTTCAAAGTGAAGAAGGAAAGCCGGAGGCGAGATAGAATGATGGTTTTGCCTTTGCCGCCTGAGCAGTCCACCCCGAACACGCGCCTGCCACCACAGGCAGGGACGGCTCTCCGAGCCGTCCGGCAGAGAAGACGACGCATGCTCCAGGCACCCCGCCCCCCAAGCACCCCGCCAACCACCGGACCGCTCGGAGAGCGGTCCCTGCCCTTCGCCCATCTGCACCCGAACACGATGCCTCAGTCCACCGAACATCGCGCACAGGGACCGGATCACCGCGCACCAGCATCCGTTCACGATGCACAAGCAACCTGAACACCGCGCACAAGCACCAAAACACCGCGCACAAGCACCCGTTCACGGCGTCACGGCACCTCGAACACCGCGCACAAACATCCATACACGGCGTCACGGCACTTGTTCATCGCGTCACGAAAGGTCGGAAGCGCCAGCGCATTCCGTAGGCGCATGGGTCACCACACGATGCGGAGCAAGCGCAGGATGGATTCGACTCCCCGGCTGTCCATTCCCGTTGCGTTCGAATCAACGCGCCAGCGTGCTTTCCAGATCCCCAAACTTACCAACTAGGATTCCTTAATATAAAGTTTTCCCGTTTTGGTATTTTTTGACTTGCGCCCCGCATTCAATTCGGATATCTTAAATTCCATCATGAACGTGATCGGATTGACCACGCAGTTAAGCAAGCAGGCCGAACAACAGTGCGGAGGAAGACACCGCGCCTGGCTGAAGGAGATCGGCAAAGGCAAATGGGCGAACTGGTCCGAACTGCTCGGCTACTATCCGAATGCGTGCCGCACCACCGGAAACGAGGCGCACTTCCCGCTCGCCACCGACGGCACCGGCATCCGCGCCAACGTGTTTTTCCCGCATGGGCGCGGCATCATGCGCCTCCTGCGGGTGGCTCCGAAGCCGACAGGCGAGCCAAAGGCATCCGCGCGGCCGGCCCGCCGCGCCACCCCGCTTTCCCGCTCCGTCTAGCAGCAACACCAAATGAAACGCAAACCACACTATGAAAACCATCAAAACTCCCGAACAGCACGCCGAAGCGCTCGCACGCTTCGACCTGCTTGCCTCGCGGGATGACCTCACGGAAACCCAACAGGACCAGCTGGAAGTCCTGGCCGTGCTGATTGAAAAATACGAACAGGAAACCCACCCCGTCGCCAATCCCACCCCGCTCGAAGCCATCCGTTTCCGCATGGAACAGATGGGATACACCCAGAAAGACCTCGGCCGCGTGCTCGGCGCGCAGAGCCGGGCCTCGGAAGTGCTCGCCGGAAAACGCGGGCTCAGCCCCGCCATGATGCGCGCCCTGCGCGACGCATGGGGCATCCCCGCCGACTCCCTGCTCGGCGGCGGCGGCGACGACCCCGACCCCTCCGCGCCCCAACCCAGCGCAGTGGGCGGGCGCGACCCGAAGAACTACCCCATGAAGCAGATGTACGACCGGGGATACTTCCCCGGTCGTTCCGGTGAGTGGAGGAAACACAAGAAAGATCTGGCAGGCCTCCTGGAACGCTTGTTCAAGCCGGATGCAGGACTCGAACCCGCGATGGCCTGTAACCGTCAGGGAAGCGGCAAAAAGACGACGCTCAATCCCCTCGCCCTGGAAGCCTGGCGCTGGCGCGTCCTCGCCCGCGCGGCGGACGAAAAACCCTCCCTGCCCCGCTGGGACCCGGAAGCTCTGGACGATTCCTTCCTCCAGTGGCTCGCCTCGCTCAGCAGCCTCGCGGACGGGCCCCGTCTCGCCTGTGAGGCGCTGGAGGAAAAGGGCCTCCCGGTCATCATTGAAGCACGGCTGGAGCAGACCCGGCTGGACGGTGCGGCGCTCGCCACCCGCGACGGACGCCCGGTGATCGGCCTCACCCTCCGCTACAACCGTCTCGACAACTTCTGGTTCACCCTCTTTCACGAGATCGGCCACGTCCGCCACCACCTCAAGCCGGACAACCCAGCACTCTTCGACTCCGACATCGACGAGAAAAAGACCACCCGCATCGAACAGGAAGCCGACCGCTTCGCGCTCGACACCCTGATACCACCCGACGCGTGGAATGAAGTCCGCCAACTCCACTACGCGGCGGACATCCGCGCCGCCGCAAAGCGCCTGCGCCTCAGCCCCGCCATCCTCGCCGGACGCCTGCGCCGAGAGGCCGGAGACTACCGGAAACACCGCACCCTCATCGGTCAGGGGAAGGCACGCGCCGCCTTCGGCTTCACCGAACAAGATTGGCCCAAATGAGCACTTTCATCTCCAACCATCGCCCGAGATCCGGCGGCAGGAACGTTTCGATGAAACGTCCGCCGCGAAAGGAACGCCAATCCAACCTCGCTTGGAACGCCCAACCGGACTCCGCGGACGCCCCGGCGGAGCGTTCCTACCCGCGCATTCACGATTCCTCAGAACCCTTTATCCCCTTTCCCAGGCGGAGGACTCCACGCAGGCCTCCGGTTCGGAACACCGACTGCCCGACAGGTCCCGCCCGTGAGTGCGGAACCGGGACCAACGTCCGGGCATTCACCTGTAATTGATAGACCATTATGGCCACTACAAATACATCCACCAAACGCCGCCGGCCTGGCAGAAAGGCCGAAGACATCCACACCGTCTGGACGGAGCTTGCTCCGGACGCGGTGTTCGCAGGCAAAAACCCGACCGACCTCGAAGCCGCCATGACGGCCTACGAGCAGGCGCAGGAGCCACTCCGCAAGCTGAACCTGCAAAGGTCGGCTGCCGTGAAAACCCGTGATGAAAAACTCGCGGAGCTCAGGCACCTCCTCGCCGTCATCGTGCGCGGTGTCCAGGGCCACGCCGACTACGGAGAAGACTGCTCCCTGTATCGCGCGATGGGCTTCGTCCCAAAAAGCGAACGCGCCAGTGGCCTCTCCCGTAAAGAAGGGGACGACCCGGCAGTCACCGGACAAGACGAAACCGCCGCCTGATTCACTCCTGGCAGAGAACAAAATCAGAACGGCGGCTTGCAACACGGGTCACCGGTCCGCAAGGGCCGGTGGCCTTTTCTGTGCCCACAAGAAATCACACAAACACCCTCCGTGCAAGTTCTGAACGCCGTTCATACTCCACGCAGTCTCCGGCAGTCCTCCCTCAACTCCTGTACCCGAGCCAGTTTTCTCCAGCCTCCGGACGACATGACCTCCTCAGCCATGTCCACCGCCCCGCACTCGGCGATGAAACCCGGCAACTCGCTGCCATCATCCAGCGCCACCTTGCCAATCCCGAGCGGAGCCGGAATCCCGGCCACAAAACTCCCGAACTCTTCCACACCCAGCTCCCGGACCTCCACCTCGATCGCCGTTTCCCCGCGGGGAAAATCTCAATCGCTCGACTTGAGCACCTTGATGAAGGCATCCTGGGGAATGTTCACCTTTCCGAACATCTTCATCTTCTTCTTCCCTTCCTTCTGCTTCTCAAGCAGCTTGCGCTTGCGGGAAATATCCCCGCCGTAGCACTTCGCCGTCACGTTCTTGCGCATCGCCGAAATACTCTCGCGTGCGACGACCTTGCCGCCGACCGCCGCCTGGATCGCCACCACAAACAAGTGCTGTGGAATCACATCCTTGAGCTTCTTGGCAAGAACCCGCCCGTAGGACTCGGCCTTGTCGCGGTGCACAATGGTCGAAAACGCCTCCACCGGATCCCCGGCAATCAGCATGTCCATCTTCACCATCTTCGCGGCACGGTAGCCCGAATGCTCGTAGTCCATCGAACCATAGCCCCGCGTCATCGACTTCAACCGGTCGTTGAAATCCACCAGAATCTCCGCCAGCGGAAGCATGCACGAGAGCATCACCCGGGTCTCGTCGATCGTCTCGGTATTGCTCACCTCGCCCCGCTTCTCCATCACCAGCTGCATCATGTCGCCGATGTATTCGCCGGGCACCATGATGAACACATTCACCATCGGTTCGCGGATCTCCTGAATCACCTGTGGATCGGGGAAAAGCGTCGGGTTGTCCACGATCTCCTCAGTCCCATCCGTCAGCGTGAGGTGGTAAATCACCGACGGATAGGTCGAAATCACATCCATGTCGAACTCCCGGCGCAGGCGCTCCTGAATGATCTCCATGTGAAGCAAACCCAAAAAGCCACAGCGGAAACCAAACCCGAGAGCCGTCGAACTCTCCTGCTGATACGTAAAGGCCGGATCGTTGATCTGCAGCTTGCCCATCGCCACCTTCAGCGATTCGTAATCGGAGGAATCCACCGGATAAATGCCGGAAAACACCATCGGCTGAATCTCCTTGTAGCCCGGCAGCGCTTCCGGACACGGATGCGTCGAGTCCGTCATCGTATCACCGATCTTGACCTCCGCGGCCGACTTCATGTTGGCGATCACATACCCCACATCCCCGGGAATCAGTTCGCTCTTCGCGGACATCTTCGGAGTGAACACCCCCACTTCCTTCACCTCGTATGTTTTTGAGGTCGCGAAAAGCTTCACCCGCTGCCCTCGTTTCACCGTGCCGGAAAACACCCGCACGTAGGAAACCACACCCCGGTAGGTGTCGTAGAGCGAATCAAAAACCGAACACCGCAACAACCCGTCCGGATTCGCCACCGGCGGCGGCACCCGTTTCACCACCGCCTCCAGAATCTCCACAATCCCGATCCCCGCCTTCGCCGAGGCCGGCAGCGCATCCTCGCCCGGAATCGCCAGAATCTCCTCAAGCTGCTTCCGGCACTTCTCCACATCCGCCGCCGGCAGGTCGATCTTGTTCAAAACCGGCAGAATCTCCAAATTCTGCTCGTGCGCAAGATGCAGGTTCGCAACCGTCTGCGCCTCCACTCCCTGAGCCGCGTCAATCATCAGCACCGCCCCCTCGCACGCCGCCAGCGACCGCGACACCTCATACGAAAAATCCACGTGCCCCGGCGTATCCAGCAGATTCAGCTTGTACGTTTGCCCGTCCTGCGCCTTGTATTCCATCGTCACCGGATGGGACTTGATCGTAATCCCCTTCTCCCGCTCCAAATCCATCGAATCCAACGCCTGATCCTGCATCTCACGTTGCGAAACCGTCTGCGTCGCCTCCAACAGCCGGTCGGAAAGCGTGGTTTTCCCGTGGTCGATGTGGGCAATGATCGAAAAATTTCGGGTAAGCTCGGTGGACATGGTGTGGAAATTTGGGCGCTTTTCGCCTTCAGGCGCGCAGCAATAAGCGCAGGAGGGAGGGAAATCAAGCGTCACACGGAAACCACCGTCTGGCGACTCGAATCTGCAGCCCAAAATGACGGTTTCTTGGTGCACAGATCCGACCGCCCCCTGTAACCTCTCCGCATGAACGCCCCCTCCAGAGACATGTTGATCGCCGCCCCGGACAGGTGGGACGAAGCCTGTTTTAGCGTTCCCGCAGTCCGCGCCCTCATCGCATCCGGCCTCGGAATCGGCATGATCTGCCAGGAAGAACAGGTCAATTTCTGGAAAACCATCGCCAACCTCCAGGTCCTCGACTTCCCGGCGAAATCCTCCACCAGAGCCATCGCCTACGGATTATCCCCCAATTGGAAGGCCGCCCTCATCTGGCAACCAGGATTCGCCACCCATGCCATCAAGGCCGCCGGCATCCCGCAACGACTCGGCCCCGCACACCCGAAACTCGCAAAGATCCTCACCCAAACCACCTTCATCTCCTCCGCCCCCCTCGACCACCGCGTCCGGTTCTACCTCTCAGCCGTCGAGGAACTCGGAATCAAAACCCGCCAACCTCAATTCTTCGCCTCCGCCGGAACCATCGATCCAAACACCCCACCGCTCGTGCTGCTCTGCCCGGAATCCGACTTCGGACCCAGCCACGAATGGCCGCTCGACCGCTGGATCGAACTCACCGCAAAACTCGTCGCAAACCAAACCCCCGTCCGCATCGCCAGCCTCCGCGGCAACAACGGCCCCGCCAACGCACTCGCCGAAGCCTTGCACCTCGGCGAACACCTCCTCAACCTGGCGGATTTGGGCACAGCACTCCCCCAACTCCACCAACAACCCGTCACCGTCGCCGTGGACGGCTCACTCCCCCACCTCGCATCCCACGCCGGCTCCACCTGCGTCACCCTCTTCGGGCCTAACAACCCCGCATGGAAACGCCCGCTCGGCACCCGCCACATCGTTGTCAGGAAACACGCCGAGTGCGCCCCATGCCTCCTGCCGAAATGCCCGATGGACCTTCGCTGCCAGAACGAACTCGACGTCGAACGCGTCTGGAACGCCGTCGCACCCCTCGTCAACCGCGGCACGCGGTGAAGTTTCCGCTGAATATAATTTCCCGACCGCCGTCATAGCTTGCGAATCCCGATACTTCGCAATGCATATGAAAACAATCATCACCTCCCTCATTTCCGCCTCCTTCCTCATCCTCGGCTCCACCACCGCCAGCGCCCAATACTGCACGATATACAAATCACATCACGGATCGCATTACATCGAAAGCTATGTCTACATCAGTGGATACCGGTCCAACGGCACACCGATCTATGTGAAACGCCACCGCGTGGGAACGGATCGCCACGGCCACCCCAGATGGAAGAACACCGTCATCCACAACCCGGTCCGCTACTTCCGCAAACACGGCCAACCCGTCCCCCACCTTGACACACGTCATTCTCCCGGAGGACAGCGCTCGTTCCGCGGCCACGCGCCTGCCCCGCACCGCCCGACCTACTGCCCTCCCTCGGGCCCCCACTCCCGCCGCCGCTGAACCGCGCCGCTCCTCATCCCTTCCACAACATGCGCACGCCGATCACCACCGCCAACACCCCGAAGGCCCGCGTGAGAAACTGATTGCTGAACGACCTCATCAGGTCGCTCCCGAACCACGAGGCAAATGCCGCGGCCACCCCGACGGCAAACACGACCTTCCAGTCCACCAAGTCACTCGCGCGCACGTTGTTGGCCGTCGCCGCGATGGCGGTGACCACAATCACCGCCATCGATGTCGCCACCGCCTGCTTGTGCTCCATCCCGAGCACACCCACAAACGCCGGCACCATCACGATCCCGCCACCCACTCCGCAAAGCGCTCCTAACAAACCAGCGCAAAGCCCGATCAACGCGGCGGTGATCACCAGCTTCATCGGCGGCTGCCGGCCACCCGGCGGTTCGACTTCTTGCGGACGGATGCGATCTGCACCACCAACCGGTGCAGCACCAACCGGTGATCCAGCCCGGACGTCACCAGCGCCTCATCCGCCTTCAAGGTCGCCTCCATCACCCCCTGCAGACCGGCAAGGTCGAAACTCGCCGCGCTCTTCGCCGCCAGAAAAATCGGAAACACGTTCACGCCACTGCCATCCTTCTTCTGCGGCAACCATGCCCGCTCGTTCTCCGGCAGCCGGTTCAGCGCACCGGCAAAACTCTGATAGTTCCCGGTCGGAACCTTGAACTTCTCCAAAATCAGCCTCGCCATGAAAAGATTGCGCACCACTCCGATGATCGATGCCCGCATGATCCCGATCGCGGACTCATCCGCCTCCAACTGCTGGTCGATCAACTGAATCGCCCGCGCCGCGTTGCCGTTCTGCAGCGCCTTGCCAATCTCAAACACCACCGCCGCCCGACTCAGCGGCACCAGAATGTCCACATCCGCCTCCGTCACCGTGCGCCGCTCGTTCCCCAGATAGAGATCCAGTTTTTCCAACTCGTTGCCGATCTGCTGGGACTGCTCGCCCGCCAACAACACAAACACCGCCAAGGCGTCCGCCTCAAACTCCAGCCCCATCTCCGCCGCACGCCTCGTCACCATCGCCGCCACCTGATCCTGCCAGTCGTCACGGTTGGTATCGATCCGGTCATACGCCTGCACCTCCGCGGCCTTCTGGATGAACTTCCAGAACGCACGCCGCTTGTCGATGCCCTGCGCCGTCAGCAGAAACCTCACACCATCCGGCAAGCCCTTCTCCAGCGTCGAACGCAATCCCTCCACCCCCTCCTCGGTCCGCTTCGAACGCCCGGTCACGTTGTCGCCCAGGAAATTCGCATTCCGCAGCCACACCACCTTGTCACCGCCAAACATCGGAATCGTCTGCAGACTTTGCACCGTCGCCGAGCAAATCTCAAATGCCGACTCCGAGTTGTCGGCGATCCCGTCGATCGTTTCATGCGTGAATCCATCATCCACTCCACCCGTCAACTCGTTGTATAGCTTGAGCGCCTTCTCCCGCACCAGCCCCTCGTCCGTCCCCACCACCGCGAAAAAACTCCCGGCGTTTTTCCCTCTCGATGATGATTCCTTGGCAGCCACGCCCCCGTCTTAACGCGATCCGCCCCAGACGCAAGAATCAACACCACCTCCAGGGCGATCAAGATAGGGAGAAACGCTTGATCAGCTCGGCAGCAGAACCACTGAATTCAATGATGGTTCTCTATCTGGGAAGGCATGGTGCTCCGAATGTCTCGCGAGTTGGGAGTTCTTCACTCTCAAAGGGCCTAAAAAATCAGTGGAATCCGTCTAATCAGTCTGAATCTGTGGTTCTTATTGGCGCTTCTTGAGTGGGTGGTTCCTTAGCTTGATCGCCCTGACACCACCTCCAGTCACCCTCCGGCTCCCTCCACCATCGCCCGGATCACCCGTCCCCATCCCCGGCAGCTGCACCCCTCTCAAGCTTCTTCCGCTCCCGTGCCTCCCGGAAAAACCCCTGCAAAATCGCCAGACACTCCTCACCCATCACCCCCGCCACCACCTCGCAGCGGTGGTTCAGCGGCGGATTCGAATCCAATAAATTGATCCACCCTCCTGCCGCCCCACCCTTCGCATCCGGACACCCGAAAACCACCCGCTCCGGACGACAATGCACGATCGCCCCCGCACACATCGGACACGGCTCCTTGGTCACGAAAAGCGTGCACCCTTCCAGCCGCCACTCGCCCAGCGCCTCCTCCGCCGCCGTCAGCGCCAGCATCTCCGCATGCGCCGTCGCATCCTTCAACGTCTCCACCTGGTTCCACGCCCGCGCGATCACCCGCCCGTCCTTCACCACCACCGCACCCACCGGCACCTCACCGGCGCGATACGCCTTGTGCGCCTCACGCAGTGCCTCCCCCATGAAATGCGCATCACTGTGAAGATCGATGATCGGTCCGTCGTTGTCGTCCACGCACCAGCCCTAGTCCATCCATCCGCAAATCGCACGCAAGATTTTCCGTGCCATCACGCCCACCCCGTGGTTCGTTCTCCAACCGTGAACCCGCCGACCTTCAAAGACCACATCGTCGCCCCATCCCTGCTCGCCGCCGACTTCTCCAAAATCGCCGATGAAGTCGTCCGCGCCGTCCACTCCGGCGCAGACTGGATGCACCTCGACGTCATGGACGGACACTTCGTCGACAACATCTCGTTCGGCCCCGCCATCGTCAAAACCGTCGATCAAATCGACGACATCTTCCTCGACACCCACCTCATGATCTCGCGCCCGGACCACTACCTCCAGCGCTTCATCGATGCCGGCTCGGACCTCGTCACCGTCCACGTCGAGGCCGATCACGACGTCGCCGAAACCCTCGGCCGCATCCGCGCCGCCGGCCGCCTCGCCGGCCTCGCCCTCAACCCCGCCACCCCCCTGTCCGAGGTCGAACCCTTCCTCACCCAAATCGACCTCCTCCTCTGCATGACCGTCGTCCCCGGCTTCGGCGGCCAGGCATTCATGCCGGAAGTCCTCGAAAAAATCACCGCCGCCGCCCGAATCCGTTCCGCCAATTCCCTGGCCTTCCACATCGAAGTCGACGGCGGCATCGACCCCTCAACCGCCCCACAGTGCTACCACGCCGGTGCCAACGTCATGGTCGCCGGATCCTCCACCTTCCGCGCACCGGACATGGCCGCCGCCATCTCCGCCATCCGCCAAGGCTGATTTTTCGGCCGCTCCGAACTTGCCGCACCCGCCACACCCGGCTTCACTCCCGCCATGAATCGCCCCGACGGCCGCCAGATCGACCAACTCCGCCCCATCACATTCACCCCGAACATCGCACCGCACGCCACCGGTTCGGTGCTCGTCTCATTCGGAAATACCCGCGTCATCTGCTCCGCCACCGTCGAGGAAAGCGTGCCCCGCTGGATGCGCGCACAAAACGTCCAGGGCGGATGGCTCACCGCCGAATACTCGATGCTCCCGTATTCGACCCTCGACCGCAAGTCACGCGACATCAGCCGCGGCAAACTCGACGGACGCTCGTCCGAAATCCAACGCCTCATCGGTCGCTCGCTGCGCGCCGCAATCGACCTCAAAAAACTCGGCCAGCGCACCATCTGGATCGACTGCGACGTGCTCCAGGCCGACGGCGGCACCCGCACCGCATCCATCACCGGCGGCTGCGTCGCCATGGCCATCGCCTGCAACAAGCTCTTCGCCGAAGGAAAAATCAAGGACTTCCCAGTCAGGAAACTCGTCGCCGCCGTGTCTGCTGGCGTCTATCAGGGCGAACCCATCCTCGACCTCAACTACCCCGAAGACAAAGACGCATCCGTCGACTTCAACGTCGTCATGACCGAGGCTCTCGAATTCGTCGAAGTCCAGGGCAGCGGTGAGGAAGCGGTCTTCACCTCGGAAGAAATGGCCGCCATGCTCGACCTCTCACGCAAGGGGGTCGCAGAAATCGTCTCCCTCCAGAAGCAGGCCATCCTCACTGCGGACCGGGCCGCCCCGGCCGACCTCGCGTCGCTCACCGCCGCCTTCAAGCGCTGACCACCGGTCGGGACACAGCCGTCGGGCCTCCGCCCCCGAACCACTGCCCGTTGGAGTCAATCCAACGGTAGTTCCACATCGGTGATCAACGGCCGGAGCTTCACATGCCTCCCGCCCAGTGAAGGCTCCTCGCGCAGCACCTGCTCCGCCAGCGAACGCGCCTCGCGCAACAACGCCGTGTCCGCCAGGAATTCCGGAAACCGCAGGTCCGACAAACCGCTCTGCATCGTACCCAACACATCTCCCGGACCACGCAACCTCAAGTCCGCCTCCGCAATCTCGAACCCGTCGCTGGTTTCCTCCAGGACCTGCAGCTTCTCCATCGCCTCCGCGCTCCTACCGTCCGTTAGAAGCACGCAATACCCCGTGTGCCCCCCACGCCCGATCCGCCCGCGCAGCTGGTGAATCTGCGCCAACCCGAACCGCTCGGCGTGGTGCAGGATCATCACCGTCGCGTTCGGCACGTCCACGCCCACCTCGATCACCGTCGTCGAAACCAAGGCATCAATTTCACCGTCACGGAACCGCCGCATCACACCCTCCTTTTCCTCCGGCGGCAACTTCCCGTGCAGCAGACCCACCTCGTATTTCGACAGCCGCTTTTTCCACTTCTCATGCGCCTCGGTCGCCGACTCCACCTTCAGCGACTCGCTCTCTTCCACCAGCGGATACACCAGATACGCCTGCCGGCCCTTCTCCAGCTGCTCCTTCACGAACTTGTTCACGTCCGTCTGCTTCGCCCCCTTGCGCAAGGCAGTGACAAGCTTCCCCCGTCCCGGCGGTTTTTCATCAAGGACCGAAACATCCAGGTCACCGTAGATCGTCATCGTCAGCGTGCGCGGAATCGGAGTCGCCGTCATCACCAGCACGTCCGGCACGGTTCCCCGCCCGATCAGCGCCGCCCGCTGTGAAACCCCGAACTTGTGCTGCTCGTCGATCACCACCAGACCCAGATCCTCAAACAACGAGTCATCATATAACAAGGCATGGGTCCCGATCACGATCTGGGGCTTCCCCTCCAGCTCCAAATGGCTCCCTTCGTCACGGTTCGCCGTCCGCAGCGCCACCCGCACGCCGATCGGCTCCAGCCACTTCCGGAAGGTGAGAAAATGCTGCTCCGCCAGAATCTGCGTCGGCGCCATCAACGCCGCCTGACAATCCGAATCCACCGCCAACAGCATCGCCGCCATCGCCACAAACGTCTTGCCAGATCCCACATCCCCCTGCAGCAGCCGGTTCATCGGCCGCCCCTCGCGCATGTCCGCCACAATCTCATGCACCGACCGCTTTTGCGCTCCAGTTAGATCGAATGGCAGACTCTCGTAAAACGCCTTCAGCAAAGCCGTCTTCCTTCCCAGAACCCGCCCCGGCCGCTCCAGATACCGCGACCGCCGCCAAACCACATTCAGTTGCAGCGCGAAAAACTCCTCGAGCGCAAACCGCCGCCTCGACTGCTCCGCGCCTTCCAGACTTTCCGGAAAATGCGCCTCCCGCATCGCCTCCGCCCGCGGTCCCCCCCCGTCCACCTCAAACGGTGCGGCCAGCGTCTCCGGATCACATTGCTTCAGAAATAGAAACATGATTTCCCGCAAGCGCCGCTGCGGAATCCCCGACACATTGCGGTAGATCGGCACGATCCGCTCCAAATGAATCGACTCGCCCTCGCGCCCCTCGTCCAACACCTCAAACTCCGGATGGTCGATAATCAGCCGCCCCTGCTGCTCCTTCACCTTGCCGTAAACCACCACATCGTGCCCGGTCGCCACCCACTTGTGGATGAACGGCATGTTGAACCACCGGCAGGTGATCTTTCCCGAGCCAAACACCCCGCCACTGCCATCCATCACCACCGCCTCGTAAAAACTCCGCCGCCCGAATCCACGCCGCGTGGCATCCACCACACTCCCTCTCAGGCAAACCGGCGTCGCACCCGCCTGATTTGGAAACAGGTCAAATCGACGACGGTCCTCGTACCTCTTCGGAAGATGGTCGAGAACCTCCGCGGCGGTCTCATAGCCCGCCGCGCCCAACGCTGCCACCTCCTTCGCCGCTAACAACGAAAGCTCGGCCAATGGCTCGCGGGCGGAAAACACGATGATCGCTTGTTAATCCGTTTCTCCCGGCTCCGGAATCTCGCCCAGTTTCCGCAGGTATTCGAACGAGTAGATGCCCGACGAATGACCGTCCGCCCACCTCAGCGAGATCGCGTATCCGCCGACCTGTTCATACTTGGTCAGCTCGAACGCCATCGGCCCATACTCAACATTCGGCTTCACCACCCGTCCCAACGCATCCGGCTCACCCTGACATGCCGCGCACGGGCACGCCCGCCGCAACATCGGAAACGGAAGAAAACACTCGAATCCATCCGAAAACGCCAGCGCCAGCTCATTGCCGACGGTCGTCACCTGCTTCAAACCAATTGCCATGGCCGAATTCTGGCCTCAACCCAGCTCTCCGTCCACCCGATACGATCGCTTCCCGAAAATCGCCGAGCCCACCCGCACGTGAGTCGCCCCCTCCTCGATCGCCACCTCAAAGTCCCCGCTCATGCCCATGCTCAGGCCAGGCAGCGAAACCTGGAACTCGTCCTCCAGCTCGTCCCGCAACTCCCGCATCTTCACAAACCACGGACGCGCGGACTCCGCATCGTTCCCCGCCGGCGGAATGCACATCAATCCCTGGATTTCGACACGCTTGAGATCCAGCAGCGCCGCCAGCTCCTGACGGAGGCTTTCCACCTCATAGCCGCCCTTCGACTCCTCCCCGCCAATATTCACCTGAAGGATAATCTTCGGAAACAGCCCCAAATCTCCAGCCACCGTATCCAGATGACTGGCCAGCCTGAGCGAATCCACCGCATGCACGACATCGAACAATGGCAGGATCTTCCTCACCTTGTTGCGCTGCACCCGGCCGATGAAATGCCAGCACAGATTCTCCGGAAGCATCGCCAGTTTCGGCTCGGCCTCCTGCTGCCTGCTCTCGCCGAAAACCGTCTGCCCCGCGTCGATCGCCTCACGCACGGCCTCTGCCGGAAATGTCTTCGAAACCGCAACCAACTCAACAGAAGAAGGATCCCGGCCAACCCTCCCGCAAGCGGCGAGCATACGCTCCCGAATCTCCTTCAAGTTGTCCGCGACCTCCCCCATGGCACTCGTCCCCTTCGCTTTCTATTTGATCAAGCCCGCGACTTTGGCGTCCTCCGAGAGCTTCACCAGATCCGCAAGCACGGAAAGCGATTCCCTCTTCACCGGGTCCATGCCCGTCGGCCACTTCGGCGTTTCAATGAGGTCTTCGGCCTCATCCTTGGCGCGGCGCATGTAATCACCGGACTCGTCGCTTGGATCGAATGGCTTCAAATCGGAGCCCTTCTCCAGATCCTCGAGCGTGATCTTGAAAAACTTGAAGATATTCTTGTCCTCTTCCTCGACCTTCGCGAACCGCTTGCGGCGTTCGGCATTGCGGGCCTTCTGCTCGGTGTCGGACTCCGTCAGTTTTTCCACTCGCTCCTGCTTGTTGAGGGATAGCACGTTCTCCTCGATCCGCTCCTTGGTCTTGAGCGTGTCCTCGATGATGTATTGGAAATCCTGATTCGACTTCAAGCGCTCCTGGCTGCGCTCCTTGAGCAACGGAATGAACAATGCCTGCGGATCCAGTGGCTCAAAATCCGCGGCACGCCGGATCCGGTCATGCGGCAGCGCATGATCCAGATAGGCTTCACCGATTTCCAGTGCGTCGGTGATGCTCGGCAGCGTGATGTCGGAAACCACGCCGTCCATCTGTGTCGAAGAACCCGACGGACGGTAAAACTTCTGAATCGTCACCTTGAGGTAACCCGCCCTGTTTCTCACGGAAAACAACGGCAGCATCCGGCCGATGTCCATCGGCTGCTGCACCGTCCCCTTCCCGAAGGTCGAGGAATCCCCGACCACAACCGCACGGTTGAAATCCTGAAGTGCTCCCGCGAGAATCTCACTGGCCGACGCGCTGCTCCGATCCGTCATGATCACCATCGGACCATCATAAATCGGGTCGCCGTTTTCCGAATCCTTCACCCGGATCTGACTGAGCGTGTTTTTCACCTGAACCACCGGGCCACGCTCCATGAAGAATCCAGTCATCCGCCGGACCTCCTCGAGCGAACCGCCTCCATTGTTGCGCAAGTCGAGGATCAAACCGTCGATCTTCTCCTCGACCAGACGATTCAGGATCCGCTCCACATCCACCGAGCAGCGCACCTTGCCCTCCTCGAAATCCGCGTAGAACGAAGGCAGCGTAATCACGCCAAGCCGCTTCGACTGACCGGCTTCCGTGTTCATGATGATCAGCTCGCCGCTCGCCTGTTCGTCCTTCATCTCAACCTTCCCCCGGTTGATCACGATCAACTTCGTCTCACCGGGAGCCCCGGCAGCCGGCTCCACTTTCAACGTCACCGCCGTCCCCTCTTTCCCGCGGATCAAATCAACCACCTTGTCGATTTTCATGAACATGATGTCCACCATATCCTCTGGCTTGCCGGTGCTCAGACTGTCCACCGCCACCACGCGGTCATTCAACCTCAGCGATCCTTCCCGATCAGCAGGACCTCCAACCACCAGACCCATGATCTTGGTCGCTCCATCTTCCTCGCCTTGCAGCAACGCGCCAATGCCCACCAATTGGTTTTTCATCCCATCGCGGAAACGGCTCATCTCCCGTGCGCTCATGTAGTCGGTGTGCGGGTCATATGCCCTCGCAACCGCACTCAGGAAGTAGTTCGCAATATCCTCGTCGTCAGCATCCTCAACGCTGCTCAGGAACCGCTTGTATCGCAACGACACCTTCTCCTTCGGACTCCGGTCGTCAATCCCCGGATCCGGCTTGCCTTGCTCCTTCGCCAGACGGGCCAGCGTTTCCCGCCGCAACAACTCGGAAAGCACCGCTTCCTTGATCTGCAGCCTCCAAAGCGCCTTCGCCTCCTCTTCATCCGCCGGCCACTTCGCATCTTTGCGGCTCAGCATCACCTTGTCATCCTTGGTGAAATCAAACTCCTCCTCCTCAAGAATCCGGTGCGCATCGGCAACCCGGGCTTCAACGCGTTTCGTAAACACGCTGTAGACTTCTTTCGCCACCCCCATGCTGTTTCCCTGAAGAAGCAGCGTGTGCAGCCGGTCGCCATACTCATCGGTGAACCAGTCGACATCCCGCTGGGTGAAATACAACCGCTGGAAATCAAGATCCGTCAGGTAGTCCTCCAGAAACCGCTGACTCAGCTGCTCGTTGAACGGCAGACGCGCAAAATGGCTGTTTTGCAGCATGATGGCCATCTGGCGCCCCACCTCGTTGAAATCCGCCTGCTGAGAAACGGCGGAACAAGAAAGCGTGGTGCCCGCCACAATACAGGCAACCTTTCGGATCAGGGAAATACTCATAAATACCAAACGAAAAGGAGTTCGAAATGTCCGAACAAGCTGCCACGGAAATCTCAGATGTCGATTTCCAAATCAGTGGCAAGTCACTACTTCACCGTCCGTCGTTCCAACCATTGTCTGAAAAATTCATCTTTTTCCTCTTTCTGGATCTTTTCGACATCCGGCAATTGGGGGCCCAACCATGGCCGATTGATGAATTCGGGGCGCCTCCCAAGCGAAACCTTGAAATCCTCCTGCTTGCCGTCCCTCAAAATCGTCAGCACAACCTCGTCCCGCGGTTTGAACTCACGGATTTTCTTGGTAAACGCATCAGACGGGCTGTTGCCACTCCAACTCTCGCCATTCAGCCCGACAATCAGGTCCCCACGCTTGATCTCCGCCCGCTCCGCGGCGGAATCCGCAACCACCATCGTCACTCTCACACCCCATCGGATCTGTTGAAGCTCCACTTGAGCGTCGTTTTGGTCCGCACCGGGCTTGGCTCGCTCCGGACCGGGTCCCCCCCCCTCTTCCTCGGCCTTCGGCAGAATGAATCGTTCATTCTGCATCTGAATTCCCAGATAACCCTCTCCCTCGCGCTCATATTCTTCCATCGCCAGGACCCGCAGCGCTCCGATGCATCGCTCCGCAACCTCCGGATCCTCACTCGAGGTTCCCAACTCAAGAGCCGACCTGACGGCATTTTCGCCACCATTTTTCAACCACGCCACCAAATCGGCCTGGGCCTTTTCTCGAGCGTTGAAATCCTCCGCCGACAATCGATCGAGAATCGACGCTGGAACCTCGTCGCCAAATGAGAGCGACAGACAGCCACCGACAATCGTCAATGCCAGCACCACCGCCTTCCATGCATTTCGCTGATCCGCATGCATGGCAAGGCTCCCACTTTCAAATACTTCCTTAGAACCCAAGGGCGCACTAGCCCCCGAAAGGCCCCTTCTGGGGAACCTCGATGGTATCCTCAGGCTCAAGAGGAATATGCATGAACTGCGACTTCGTCAGATCATATTGCTTCTGTTGGCCCTTCCGGAACAGCTTGACCCGCTTCATGCTGCCAAACTCCGTCGCTCCTCCTGCTGCCTGAATCGCCTGATAAAGCGTCAACTGACGCGTATACGGAACCGCCCCGTTACGCCGGACCTGCCCGCCAACAAACACCTTTTGCTGCTCGATGGTCTTGGCGTCCGTATCAATAACGTGGATCGTCGGATTACGATAAATCTCGGCCGAACGGTAGCGCTCCTCCAATGCGGCGGCGAGTTGCTCGGCCCGAAGACCTGCCGCTTTCACCCGTCCGATAAACGGCATGTTGATTTGCCCGGACTCGGAAACCGGATACATCGAGTCGAATTTCTGCTTCTCCTCGGATGGGACGCCGAGAATTGAAATCTGAATCGCCCTGCCCGCACGAATCTGGGCGGACAACGATGTCGCAAGACACAGAACGGCCAAAAAGGCTAGAAGGATCTTTTTAAGGAACATGGAATTGTTGGGGATTGGGTTGAATGATTTAGTAAAGATCTGAATCAGATCCGCGGCGATCGCTTTCCTCATTTTGAGCAACTGCCGGCGCAGATTGTGCGGCAGGTGCTTGTGAACCTGCATTGGACTGAGCTTCCGCCGGTGCATAGTAGGTGTAGTAGCTCGTGTAATACTGATACTGGCTGTCACTCCGAACGTCGACATTGTTGAGAACGACCCCGATCACGTGACCACCGACATTCTCCACCGCACTCTTGACCCGAAGCAGCATGTTGCGCGGAAGCTTCCGGTGTTGCACGACCAGCATCGTCAAATCGACTTCACTCGCGAGCACGGACGCATCACTGACACCCAGGATCGGCGGACTGTCAACCAGCACCAAATCAAAGCGCTGCTTCACATCCTGGATCAGCTCGGACATTCTGCGCGAGTTGAGGATACCCGCCGCATCCGCCGGCAGAATCCCGGAAGGCATGAAATAAAGGTTATCCACCGGGGTCTGGAGGATCACATCCTCAAGCATCAACTCGGTCGTCAGGTAATTGGTCAGACCCACCGAGTTGTTGATGTCGAAATGCGTGTGCAGTCGCGGACGCCGAAGGTCGGCATCAATCATCAGGGTGGTATAGCCGCCCTGAGCGCAAATGTAGGCCAGATTGACCAAGGTCGTTGATTTACCCTCACCGGCACCACCGGAAACCACCGTAATCGAATTGTCTTCGGGGTTCTTGCGGTTGAACTCAATATTCGTGCGCAAAATCCGATATGCCTCCGCATCCGGGCTCATGCCGCTCTGCTTGTGGAGAATTCCCACATCCTTGGGAATCACCGCGAGAACGGGAACCTGCAGATACCGTTCGACATCTTCCAAGCTCTTCACCGAGGTATCGAGATACTCCAGGAAGAACGCGATACCCACACCAAAAATCAAACCAACCACCGCTCCGAGCGCGAGGTTCAGACCCACGTTCGGACTCACCGGAGCTTCGGAGATAACCGGGTTGTCATGCATCAAGACACTGTCGCTCGGCATCTTACTCGAGATCGTCTCAGCCATTTGCTTGATCTTCATCGTTTGCAAAAGCTCCTGGTCCGTCTCGAACTCGCGCTTGGCATCCACATAGTCCTGGGCATCCAAGCCCCGCTTGATCGCCTCGGTGCGCTCATCGTCTTTCATCACCTCGACCTTTTTCAGACGTTCGGTCGCCAAGTCGAGTTGAGCTTTCAGGGTCGACCGCAAGTTCACGACTCCTTCATTCAAGTCAGCCTTCATCTCCTCGATCTGCTGCTTGGCGGAAAGCACAGTCGGATGTTTGTCGCCCAGACCGTTGATCCTGAGGCCGTCCAATTGCCGCTTGTATTCCAGATACTGCGGATACAGCGCCCTGATGATGTTGTCGGGCAAATCCAAGCCGGACGCATAAACCATCAGCTGATCACTGTCATACTTCAGGAGACTGCTGATCTGGCTCTCCAGTTGCAGTTTTTGCTGCTGGAGCTCGTGAAAGGTGAGCAATGCCTGACGGGCGCCCTGATCATCATCCACTCCCGACCTGCCGTAGAACGAATCATCCCCTTTATAGATGATTCCCTTCGTTCGTGCGATTGTCGCCAAAACCTTCCGCCTCTCTTCGACCTTGTCCTCCTGATTCCTGACCGCCTTGTTCAGCTCTTGGAGCGATCGCTCGACGTCCCGCGACTCGATTTCCTTCCGATACTCCTTATACGCCCTGGAGACCTCCTCGGCAATATCCCTGGCATCAACCTTGTTGGTGTGACGAACCCGTATCGAAATCAAATCAGTGCCCCGAATGTTCTGGGTGTCGACAATTCCCCTCACGATATCCAAGGCAGACTCCTTATCAACCCCCCAGCGGTTCACCAGCTGAAGGTTTTCGACGACTTTCTCAAGCGAGTTCCGGCTCTTGATCTTCTCAAACTCGGTTCCAAAGAATTGGGCAGTCATTGACTGAGCACCAAGATTCTCCTTCATGTTCTGTCCGAGGGGAGACAACCCCAATCCTCTCGGCCGAACCTCGATAATCGCACGGCTTTCATACTTCTTGGGCATCACGTAGGTGATCACCGCAGCCGTCATGAACACCAGCAACAGCGTCAACAGGATGATGCCGTAGCGGTTTTTAATGACTTGCCAATAGTCCACGGCGTGAAGCGTCGCTTCATTGGATTGAGGAGAAGAAAGATTCATCAGATTACGGATTCCACGAGTTTTCGAGAGGTTCGGTCCAAACAAAGACCCCCGCAATGAAAGACATTGCGGGGGCCACTTTGCAAGTGTTTGTTTCAGACCGCTTCTGGTTTGAAGCGAGCGATATGATTAGAACTCGGCGCTCAAACCAACGCTGATGCGGTTGCGGTCATAGTCACGGCTACCGAAATCGGAATCGGAATTCGTGTAGTTGTATGATGCATTTCCGGTCAGGTAATCGGTAAACCGATAGGAGAAGCCGATGTAGGCGTTGACGATGTCCTCATCACCTTCCGGGATGCTGGCAAGCGCAGGACCTGAGACCAAACGGCCGGACTCGTAGGATGTCGGGATGTAATCGACACCGCCTTGAATCGAAAGCTCTCTGGAAACCGCGTATTCGCCGGAAAGACCGAAGCGAAGTGACTTACGCTCGTCATACTCAACCAAGCTTCCACCCGGGAGAAACTGAACCGTGTCGTAGTCCTCGATCCCGTAGCGAGCAAAGGAACGAATACGGAACTGCTCGTTGATGCGGGAATTGAGCGCAAACTCAACCCACGGCGAGGTGTAATCGTCGCCATCATCGACCGAGCGGAATTGAGCACCAGCGCGGAGAATACCAATCGTGTTCGGGCTGAAGCGATGCTCAACACCACCAAGAAGATACTGGTTCGTCGAATCACTGCTGGCACCATCACCGATGGTTTGTCCATAGCGGTAATCGAGAGTCAGCACAGTCTGCGGACTGAGCTGATAACGGAATTGATTATACAGCTGCCAAATGAAGCGATCATTATTGGCAACATCATAATCGTAACCCACAAGTTTGAATCCAGTGTAAGTGGCGAGACGCTCGGTCCAACGGAAACCAAGTGCGTTATCGGTTTGCCAGTAGAGGTATTCACCAATCTGACGGGAAGTCGCATATCCGTAGGAATAGTCGGGCTCCAACTCGTAGGAGATGAAGTTGCGACTGGAGAGACGCAGACGTTCGCTGAAACGATGAGTGATATTCACTCCGGCACGAGATTGACCGAACGTGTCATCGTTAAGCGAAGAAGGCGCATCAAAGTAGTAAATCAGTCCGAGGCGAGCATAGACGTCAATCGTGGTCTGGGGCGTCACACTCACCATCGAAGCACCCACATACGGATTGAGCGCCACTGAATCGTCTTCGGAACCACTTGCCGGACTAACGTTATCGTCGTAAATCAAGCTGGCTCCAACAACCCACTTGAGAGGCATGGATTCCTGGGCTTCCGTGCCCACATAATAGAGACCTTGAGCAGACGCCGACCCCAAGGTCAACAGTCCAAGAATACCAGTCTGGATGCTACGTTTCATAATAATTCTAATGCTTGGGAGTTTTTTTCGGCAAATTCGATAATTTTTCCAACCTCCGACGGATCAGCCTTCGGTCATAACAGCCGGCTTCTCGTCAACCGGACTCTGCGGGTCGGTTTCGGTCACAACCGGAGGATTGATCACAGCGGGAGGCGTGATCGGCACAACGGAAGTTCCACCCGGATATTCGCCAGGAAGAGGACCGACGGGACCTTCACCAGGAAAGTCGAGCGGATTCGGAATGGAAGCAACCTCCTCAACAGGAGCCTTGGCATCCTTGGCGCTTTTTGCGCTGGCAACTACCGCTTCGCCACGATTCGGATCCAACTTTGCGAGAACCGCTTGAACTTCCGTGATCGCGTCGGGCGCCACCGCCACAGCACACTGGGAAATCAGACGCATTTGCTCGGGTGCTGCTGTTGCCGCCGCCTCTACAATAGCAGCCACCGTTTTCGGCTCCGCCTCTGAAGCTTCGATCGCGGCTTTCACCACTTCACAGGAGCAACCCGGCGCTGCTGCCACCCGCTTGGAAACGATTTCGAGCACATTCGCCTGCTCGGACGTCACTTCGCTTTTGACCAGAACGGACAGCTTGAGGCAATCGACTTCTGCGGATGCCGGGATCAGCGCCAAAAGCGCGCTAAACATTCCGAAATAGAGAGTTTCTTTCATGGTGTTGTGTTGTTTGGCGGTTGTAAATTTCGCGTTGGAGCGGGCAGCGGGAATCGAACCCGCATGGCTAGCTTGGAAGGCTAGGGCTTTACCATTAAGCTATGCCCGCGCATGCGCGACTCATAGAACTGTGAATCCGCCACTCTAGCAAGACTTTTCTTCCCCTTTGTTCAAAATGTTTCGGAAATACTAAAAATACCGATGACCCTTTAAAAACCAATGACTCTACGCGTTCAAATCAAGCCGCGAGAGCGATTATCACGCGAATACGTGTCGATTTTCTCCAGATAAATCACCCTGCTTCGCGATCAAATTTGCACCAATTTGCGTCCTACAAGCCCGTCGGATGATCCACCCATGCCGTCGGAACATCAAACTTCGATCCGATCACTTCCGCGAGCTTCCTCACCCCGAAAGTTTCGGTCGCGTAGTGCCCACCATACAACACATTGACCCCCAACTCCTCAGCCAAGGGGAAACTCCAATGCGGCCCCTCACCCGAAATAAACGTATTCACCCCCTCCTCCGCAACTTTTGCCACCTCGCTCCCCGCACCACCGGTAATCACCCCGACCATGCCCGCGCGCTCACTCCCTGCGGGGCAAACATGAACCCGGCCGCCAACGGCACGTTCGAGCGCGACCTCCAATTCCCGACGTGCCCCGGCAAACCTCCCCTTCAAGCCAAGCATCATCCCCTTGTATGCGAAAAACGGCTCGACATCCACTAATCCCAACTCCTTGACCAACAAGGCGTTGTTGCCCCATTCGGGATGAATATCGAGCGGGAGATGGCTTGAGTAGATCGCCAGACCCGCCTCCATCGCAATTTTGACCTTCCTGAAGAATGCCCCCGTCAATGGTTGAGCGCCTTGCCAAAACATCCCGTGATGCACCACAAGCAGCCCCGGCCCACCGGCCGCCGCCTTCTCAATCACCGGCAACGACGCATCAACGGCCGCCACCACCCGTTCCACCGGCCTCTCACTCTCGAGCTGCAGCCCGTTCATCGCCCCGGAATAGTCCGAAATCTCGGAAATCCGCAGCTCCGCATCCAAAAACTCGACGATTTCGCGCAGTTCCGCCATGCGTCCACCCTAGGCATTCCGATCCCAAATGACAACATTCGGCGTATCCTTGATTTCCCTACCCGCAACGAAATCATCCAGGTCATCGGGCATGCCGATCCTCCAATCCAGCCATTCACCCCGCCAGGGCAGCGCCATTCGGTCCGCATGCAGCGCCTGTCTTGGCAAATGCAGCCTCTCCCTCAACGCCGGCGTCCACCCCTTCGCCATCCACTCGATATATTCCTCCCCGTCGCCGGCATACAACTTGTCGCCGACAATCGGATGCCCGCCATCGGCCAAATGCACCCGAATTTGGTGCATGCGCCCGGTTTCCGGAAAACACCGAACCACGCAAAACCTCTCCCCGCCCCTCTCAAACCGCCGCTCCACACGAAACCGGGTCGCACACGGCTTCCCCCGGGGATCCACCACCTGCCGCACCCAAATCTTCGAGGTCGCCACCACCCCCGCCCGCACAATCGGCTCACGGCATTCCCATTCCTCGACATCCGGCCAACCGACAACGACCGCCACATATTCCTTCTCCACCTCCCGCCGTTCGAACGCCTTACCGAGCTCGCTCGCCGCATCCCGGTGCTTCGCCACCAGCACCAACCCGCTCGTGTCCCGGTCCAAGCGATTCACCACCGCCGGCTTCCGCCCGGTCTCGATCTCAAATGCCAGCAAGCTCTCCAATCCGCCCAACAAGGTCGGCTCCGGCTTCCGGTTCGTCGGATGCACGATCAACGGCGCCGGCTTGTCCACGATGATCCAGTCATCCGACTCGTCGACCACCCGGAAATCCAGCACCACCTGCAGACCGGCCATGGCAAAATTCCACGCAAAACGCCAGAGACCCGCACTTTCGGATCCCTGGCGATGCGTTAAAAAAGTCTGGGTCTCGAAGACTTAGGACTTGTAGCGGAGCCGCTTCTTATGACGGTTCTGCTTCATGCGCTTCTTGCGCTTGTGCTTGTTGATCTTGGTCTTACGACGTTTCTTGATGGAGCCCATGGCTGGTTCTTTCTGTGTTTGGTTGCGTTGAAATTCTTCAGGGAACGATCTTGTTCAGCGGGTATTCGATGATGCCTTCGGCACCCAGCAGCTTGAGATCCGGAATAATGTCCCTCACCACCGTTTCGTCAATCACCACCTCTACGGCCACCCAATCCTCTTCGGACAGACCGGAAACCGTCGGCCGTCTCAGCGACGGAAGCTTCTTCAAAACCGCCTCGAGCCGGTCTTTCGGCAAATTCATTTTCAATCCGACCTTGCCGCGCGCACCGAGAGCCGCCTTCAGCAAAAGCGTGATCCGCTCCATCTTCTCCTTCTTCCACGGATCGGCCGCCGCTTCCGGGCTGGCGTAAAAGTGCGGAAACGATGTCAGCAGCGTGTCCACGATCCGCAACCGGTTCGCCTTGATCGACGAGCCGGTCTCGGTCACGTCGACGATCGCATCGACCAAATCAGGCACCTTTACTTCCGTGGCACCCCAGGAAAATTCAACATCCGCGTTGATTCCGCGCTCCTTCAGATAGCGCTGCGTGATCCCCACGCCTTCCGTCGCGATCCGCTTTCCTTCCAAATCCTCCGGCTTCTTGATCGGCGAATCCTCCGGAACCACCAACACCCAGCGTGTCGGACGCACCGTCGCGCGCGAATACGGCAACTCGGCCAAATCCACCAGATCCACGTTGTTCTCGTAGGCCCAGTCCAGCCCGGTGATACCGCAGTCGATGAAACCCTGGCCGAGATAGCGGCCGATTTCCTGGGCACGGATCATGAAAATATCCAAATCCGAGTCATTCGAACTCGGACGAAGACCTCGCGAAGACACATAAACCTCGTATCCAGCCTTTGAGAGAAGCTCGACGGTGGGTTCCTGCAGACTACCCTTCGGAAGTGCGATCTTAAGTTTGCGTTCTGAGTCCGACATGAGGGGCGGGCTTTTTAGCCGCGAACCCGGGAGAATCAAGCCATGTTTTGCGTTTTTTCTCCATTCACCCCATCCGAACCCCGGCTCTCCCACCACCAAAGCCAACCAATCACGGCATAATACACCGCAAATTCCGCCACTTTCCCCCAGTAGCTGATCCTCTCATCACCACCGTGGCAGCCGCACGCGATGTCCATATCGTGCGCCCACGCCCAACCGATCGCAAACGCGAACACCGCCACCATCCCGGCCAGCGTCAGATACGCGCCTTTTTTCAAAACCCCGACCACCAGGCAAACCCCAACCACCATCTCAAACCACGGAACCGTGTAGGCAGCCACCGCATCCCACGGCTCTCCAACCAGCTTGTAGTTGGAAATCTGATAAACAAACTTGTCCAGCCCCGTGCCGAATACCTTCATTCCGCCGCTGAAGACGAACCAGGTCCCCAAACAAACCCGGAGAACCGCCTCAATCACCGCGCCGGGCCACCTGCAGGAATGCGTCGGCATGGCGCTCAGGCCGATTCACCGGCGAGAAACTTCCGCTGCGCCGCAGACTCGGCGTTGTGCGGCTTTTCGGCGTTCTTCGGATCCGTCTCCGCCACCAGCTCCTCACGGAACTTCGCAATGATCGCCTCCACCGGCCAGGACGATGCCTCGCCAAACGCGCACACCGTCTTGCCGTCGATCTGATAGGCCACGCTCTCCAGCGTTTCCACATCCTCCGGACTCGCGTCTCCATCGACGATCCGATCGGAAATCTTCTTCATCCACATCGACCCCTCGCGGCACGGCGTGCACTGGCCGCAGGACTCGTGCGCGTAAAACGAATTCAGGTTGTTCAACACCCAGGACATCTTGCGGGAATCATCCATCACGATCACGCCACCCGAGCCGGCCATCGACCCGCAGGCCGCCAGCGTGTCGAAATCCAGCGGAATATCCATGAAATCCAGACTCCGCTCGCTGCCGTCCGGTCCCTTGATCTTGAACGTCTCGTCGCAGCGCAGAATCTTCGACGACGAACCGCCGGGAATCACCGCCTTGAACTCGCGCCCGTCTTTCGGCCCTCCACACAGCTCGTAGAGCAGCTCGCGCATCGTCAGCTTGCCGACTTCGATCTCGAAATACCCCGGCTTCTTCACGTCGCCCGAGACACCGATGATCCTCGTGCCCGTGTTGCGCGGCACGCCGAGCTTCGCATACTCGTCGCCGCCCATCCGGATGATGTGCTTCACGTGGCAGAGCGATTCGACGTTGTTCACGATCGTCGGGCACATGTAGAGCCCCAGTGCCGCAGGAAAATACGGTGGCTTGATCCGCGGATACGGACGCTTGCCTTCCAGTGACTCGATCAATCCCGTTTCCTCACCACAAATATACGCTCCCGCACCGCGGTGCACGTAGATCTCCACGTCAAATCCCGACCCCTGCACGTTCTTCCCGACGAAATTCTTCTCCCGTGCGTCCTCAATCGCCTTCTCCAGAATCTCCGCCGCCTGCGGAAACTCCTCGCGCACGTAAATATACGCAATCTTCGCCCCCACCGCGAAACATGAAATCACCATGCCCTCGATCAACTGGTGCGGATCCTGGTGCACGATGTAGCGATCCTTGAACGTCCCCGGCTCCGACTCGTCACAGTTGCAGATCAAATAGACCGGCTTCGTGTTGTTTGGCGGGATGAAAGTCCACTTCATGCCCGTCGGAAACCCCGCTCCGCCGCGCCCGCGCAGACCGGACTTCTTCACCTCGCCAGTGATGTCCTTCGGCTCCATGCCGAGCGCCTTTTTCAAATCCTCATACCCGCCATCCTGCAAATAGCAGTCAATCGACGTATCCCAGCCCTGCCGGTCCACGTTCTTGAAAATCAGGCGGTGTTCCCTCGGGTGCGGTGGTTTACTGTAGGTGATCATCAGCCGAAAAATTCGTTAGTTCTCCTCCTTGTATTTCCCCAGCAACTCTTCCGCCTTCTCCGCGGTCACCCCCTCGTGGAAATCATCGTTCACCAGACAAACCGGCGCGGTCCCGCAGGAGGCCAGACACTCGGCGAACTCGACCGAAAATCGACCGCACGGCGACACCGCAATCGGATGATGGTGCGAGTCACTCTGCGAACGGTCGATCCCCGTCAGCTCGCATATCCGGTCCATCAACTCGCCGGATCCGCCCATCGCACAGGAAAGCGTGCGGCACACCCGAATGTGGAATTTCCCCGGTGCCGACTGGCGGAATCCCGGGTAAAACGTCACCACTTCCAGCACCTTGATCGGCTCGAGCTCCAGCTTCTTCGCCACCCACTCGATCGACTTCGCGGAAAGATACCCGAACTTGTGCTGGATGATGTGCAGCAGCGGCAGGGTCGCCGACCGCTTGCTGTCCGGATAGTGCGTAATCCGCTCGTCGATCTCCGCCTCCAATTCGGGCGTCATCTCGAACGGTGGAAAAAACTTGGTGCCTGGCGTCTCGTGCGACGCGATCGAATCTTGCAGCGGGGAAACGGACATGATCAGTTTACGAGTTTCTCAAGTTGCGCGAGGTTCCGGTAGTTGCCCAGCACCTTGCCGTCCAGCTCACAGACGATCACCGAGGGAATACCGGTGACGCCGTGGTCGAATGTCTTTTTGAAATCCTTCGCCTTCCTGAGTTTCAGCAGAGGCCATGGCATTTGCTTGTTCACGGCGTAGCCCTCCATCGCATCCTCGTCACTGTCGCTGGTGATCAACACCACCTCGAACTTGCCGTTCTTGTGCTCGTTGTAGAACTTCACCAGCTCCGGCGTGAACTTCTGGCAGGGACCACACCACGACGCCGTGTAGTAAAAAACGTAGTATTTCTCCGGCTTGGTCGCATCCTTGCAACGCTTCAGCGACCTCCCCTTCAGCCGCACCAGATTGCCGTCGAGGACGTCGTCGAACACGCTCTCCCCTCCCGGGACTGCCACCTCCTCCGGCGCCCATTCCTCGACGATCTTCGCGTCCTCCCCGGACAAGTCCGCCGACCTCAGCGTCACCTTGGCGCCGCTCCGCATCTTGAACTCACCGGACTTCGCCCCGTCCCGACCGGAAACCGAAAGCAGCTCAAGCTCGGCAGTCTTGCCGTCCTTGCGGGTCCAGGTGCGGAACTCGGCACGCACCGCGGCGGTGAGCAGAGTCAAACACAAGACAGTGATGATGCGTTTCATGTCAGTCGGCTTGATATCGTCAACGGTCGCACTCGCCCATCACGAAATCGAGCGATCCGAGGATGGCCGGCACGTCGGACACCATGTGCCCCTTGAGAAGCTCGGAGGTGATCGAAAGATTGCAGAACGAGGGGCTGCGGATCTTCAGGCGGTAGGGCACCCCTCCTCCCTTGGAGTGGATGTAGAAACCCAGTTCCCCTTTCGGGTTCTCCGCCGCGAAATAAACCTCACCCTTCGGCGCGTCGATCCCCTGCGTCGCCACGATGAAATGGTGGATCAGCTCCTCCATCGACATCAGCACACGCTCCTTCTCCGGCAGCATGCTCTTGGATTCCGCCAGATTCACCGGACCATCGGGCATCGTGTCCAGCACCTGCCGGCAAATCCGCGCCGACTGCCGCATTTCCTCCATCCGCACCAAATACCGCGCGTAGCAATCGCCCTCGTCGGCCACCACCACATCGAAATCGTATTTCTCATACCCCAGATACGGATTATCCTTCCGCAGGTCACGCTCCACACCGGATGCCCGCAGGTTCGGCCCGGTCAAGCCCCAGGCGATCGCCGCCTCGCGCGAAATCACCCCGACGTCCGCCATCCGGTCGATGAAGATCTTGTTCTTGTCCAGCAAGCGGGAAATCTCGTCGATCGTCCCGTCGCATTCATCGAGGAACTTGCGCACCGAATCGGCAAAACCAGCCGGCATGTCGCGCAACTGACCGCCAACTCGCGTATACGACGTCGTGAAACGCGCACCCGTCAGCTGCTCGCAGAAATTGTAAATCTTTTCGCGCTCCGTGAACGTGTAGAGGAAGGCCGTCATCGCCCCCACGTCCATCGCGCAAACACCAACCCCCAGCATGTGCGAGGAAAGCCGGGCCAACTCGCAGCACAACACCCGCAGCGCCTGCCCGCGTGGCGGCAGCTCCCAGCCCATCAGCTTCTCCACGGCACACGCATAGGCCACGTTGTTCGCCAGCGGCGCCAGATAGTCCAGCCGGTCCGTGTAGGGCACGAACTGGTTGTAATGCATGTTTTCGGCAATCTTCTCGTCGCCCCGGTGCAGGAAGCCCACATCCGGATCCGCCTTCTCAATCACCTCGCCATCCAGTTCGAGAATCAGGCGCAACACGCCGTGCGTCGCCGGATGGGATGGGCCCATATTGAGCACCATCCGTTCCCCAACCATATCCTCGGTGGCGTCGCCATAGGAATCCGCCGCTGTTACAGCGCGTGAAACATTGTCCGGGGCCTCGATTTCTCTGGTGCTCTTGCTCATGCCGTTGCCACGGCAATAAGGTCGCATTCCCCTCTGATTCGCAAGGGGTTTGTGAAACTTTTAGTCAGCCTCCGCGCCCGTAGCGCTCGCGAAACTGCTTCAGCAAGTCATCCACCCGGTCACCTTCCGCGGAATCAAGAGCCGGAGCCTCATCGGAACCGGAACCCACATCCACGACCGTTCCCCCTGCAGCGGCACCCTCGTCACCCGCCCCGGAGGCAGGCACGGACTCAAACGGTCCCGCTTCCGGAATGGCGGCCTCATTCGATGCCACACGCTCCTCCACCAACTCAGGCGGAGCGGAAAACGACGGCGGCTCAGGAACCGCCGGAGGCTCGGGAACCCCGCCGGACGCGACGGCATCCGCCTCAACAGTCTCGGCCTCCAGAACCCCGGCGTCATCGGCAGGAACCGCCATGAACGGGGAATCCTGCACCGTTTCTTCAAAATTCTGCACCGGTTTTGCCTCCACCACGGCCTCTTCCACCGGCGTTTCAGCCCCCCAACCCGCAGCAGACGCATCCGCCACCGTCTCTCCCACCATGCCGATCGCCAGCTCAGGCCGCACCTTCGGCTCAAAAACCTCCTGCGCCACCGGCAGCTTCACCGCTTCTTCCTCATCCGCGGGCACCTCATCCTCAACCACCGTAACCTCCGTAGCCGCCGCTTTCCTCTCCTCCACCATCACCGACTCAACCGCCGGCTCCATCACCGGCTCCGGCTGGTATTTCGGCTTGGATGCCGCCGTGGCCCTCAGCCACGCGACCCCCGCCGCACGAATCAACCCGCGGGCGTGATTCTCACCCTCACCACGATCGACATGCTCCAGCACCTGCCGGCCCAGCCCCGGCACCCGGCTTTCCAGCAGCGCCAGCATCTCCTCCTCGCTCAGCGGCTCCAGCTCCACCACCACCTCGGACAGCCGATCGGCAAGACCACCGCTCAAGCGCGGCAAAAACGCACTCTCCCAGATATCCCGGTTCAGCGAAAGAATCACATCAAGCCGCTCCACCGACTGCCTCAGACTTCCCAAAAATGACGCAAGCCGCAGCGCCGCAGACTCGTCCGATGAAAAACCCTCCAGATCATCCGCCACCAACACCACCCGCGTCAACAACGCCAGCAACCCCAACAACGACTCCAAGCGCTCCATCAACACCCCCTCGCCCGGATCACCCGCAAGAACCGCGTCCGCCAATCCCTTCACCCGCCCGGGATTCTCCGGCTGCGCCGACGCAAACCAAAACAACGCATCCACCCAGAAACCCACACCGCGCGACGACAATCCGCCCCGCCGTGAAAGCTCCACCGCCAGACGCTGGCCGAGCACCTCGAAGTTCTCCCGCGCCCAATGCGCCGTCACCGCATTCTCATGATGAAAGTCAAACGTCTCAACCGGCCGCGTCCTCAACGCCACCAGCGCACCCTCGCGGTCCTGGCACGGCACCTCGCCGGACCCCACAAGCGGCTGCAGCGCGAGCGCAAACAATCGCCGCGCCACCAAATCCAACACACACAACCCGCCCGATGCCGGCAATGGCCGCAACAACCGCCGCAACGTGTCGTTGATCACCGTGGACGCGTCAATCTGACTCCCGCACACCGCCTGCAGCGGCACAAACTCGTGCGTCGACCCCAGTTCATGCTCCACACGCGTCAGCAAATGCGTCTTGCCATACCCCGCCCGCGGCGCTCGCAGCAGAATACAGCGCCCCGGCTTGTCCACCGGAACCGTCAGAATATCTCGCAGCCTCTCATAGGCGTTCCGGTTCACGGACTCCGCATGCGACGCCGGGGGGCGGCCTAGGGACTGGAAAAGGGATTGAAACGGATGCTCGTTGGCCATGATCTTTCGGTATCGACTTGATGAGAGATTGCATACCTTTTGCCGCTCTCACAAGGATTTTGGTTTTTTCAGCTTTTCAGCATTTCGCCTTTCCCGCATTTAACAACCCGTGTCTCCCGAAGCCCAACAGGATTTTGCACTCGCCTTCCTGAGCATCCTCTTCGAGGGCGCCCCATTCATCTTCCTCGGCACCCTCGCCAGCGGCTTCATCGACGTCTATCTGCCGTCCGGCACCATGGACCGCTTCCTGCCGAAAAACAGGAACGCATCGATCTTCGTCGCCGGCCTCCTCGGCGCCGTCTTCCCCGTCTGCGAATGCGCCGTCGTCCCCGTCATCCGCCGCCTCGTGGGAAAAGGCCTGCCCGTCTCCTGCGCCCTCACCTACATGCTCGCCGCGCCCATCGTGAACCCCATCACCGCGCTCAGCACCTGGAAAGCATTCCAGGGCCAGGACGCCTTCGCCATGGTCGGCTCGCGGTTGTTGTTAGGCTATGCTCTCGCCGTCGCCGTCGGCCTCATCGCCGCCCGCCTACCCATCACCGCCATCCTCCGCAAGAAACTCGCCGACTCGCTGGAATCCTCCGGCAAGCCCGCCGAACAACAACCCGGCCACGACCACCACTGCGGCTGCGACCACGACCACCATCACAACCACGACGAAAAAACCTGCTGCGGCCACGACCACTCGCACAGCCCGACCGGGGGCGAAAAACTCGTCGCCGCCTTCCGCTCGGCCATGAAGGACTTCGTCGATGTCGCCGTCTACTTCTCCATCGGCGTCAGCATCACCGCCCTCTTCAACACCGGCATCGCGCCCGGCGCCGAATGGCTCGACTCCCTCGCCGGATCACCCACCGGAGCCCCCGCCGCCCTCATGATCCTCGCCTTCGTGCTCAGCCTCTGCTCCACCTCGGACGCCTTCATCGCCGCCACCCTGGACAAGTTCTCCTGGGCGGCCAAACTCGCCTTCCTCACCTACGGCCCCATGGTCGACGTGAAACTCATCTTCCTCTATCAGACCGTGCTCAGGAAGCGGTTCATCATCATGCTCGCCACCGGCCTCTTCCTCGCCACCGGCGTCGTCTCCTTCCTCCTCACCTAGGCCGCTCCTCCACCCCCGTCCTTTCAGCGTTTCACCAACATGTCACCCCGCCTCAGCCGCATCCTGTTTGGCACCGCCGTCCTCGTTTGGTCCGGCGTCATGCTCTACTTCTATGCCAGCGGGCGCATCAACAAATACCTCGCCCCGGACTTCCGCCTCCTCTCGATGTTAGGCGGCCTCGGCCTCGGCGTGCTCGGCCTCTTCAACATCCTCACATCCGGCGCCAATACCACCTGCGGCCACGACCACGGCCCCGGCGAAGACCACCACCACGACCACCAATCCAGCGACCTCCACCCGCTCGTCGCACTCGTCCTCATGCTCGTCCCCATCGGCCTCTCCACCGCCTGGACCAAGGACGAATACTCGCCCGCGGCACTCGCCCGCAAAGGCGCCTACGACTCCCCCTCCGAAAACGTCTTCCTCGCCTCCGCCCTGCCGCCGCTCACCCGCGAAAGCGTCGAACAAAACCACATCAAATCCCCCGCCGGATATTATCAATTCTCACTCATGGAGCTCTTCTTCGCCACCGGCGACCGCGACTACCAGTCGGTCATCGACGGCATGAAAATCGAAACCGAAGGTCGCCTCATCGACGAGAAAAACAACAACTCCAACGGCACCCGCCGCCGCCTCTACCGCCTCTTCATCACCTGCTGCGTCGCCGACAGCCGCGCCATCCCGATCATCGCCGAATTCAACGCGCCCCCCCCGGACATCCCCGAAAACGATTGGGTCCGCATCTCCGGAACCATGACCTACCCGAAGGAAAACGGCGAACTCCACCCCGTCCTCCAGGTCGAGGACATCTCGCCCGCCGACCCGCCCTACGAGGAAAGCTTCCTGCGCAACTGACCCCCGGCCGCGCACCCCCTCGCCACCCCCTCGCCACCCCCGCGCACTCACTGCCGGACCACGACCCTCATGAAGCGTCGGCCACCCGCGCGTGACACGGTCGCCCGCCGGAACCCGCTCTCATCGGGCTCCGTGAGGGAAACCCCCTCGTCATCCCAGTCAGATAGATCCCCGCTGGCCTCAACGTGATAACTCAACTCCGGCCGCGCCGGATAAAACCGCAGCGAAAGCGAAGACGAATCAAGCTCGGCGACCGGCATCCCGCCCCGCACGTCCCCCCGCGGATCAAGATCGAAGGCGTAGGCGAGCAGAAGACTCACGCCGTCGCGGTTGGAATCCGAATCCAGCTCGCTGTCATAGGGCAGACCGTGGTCGACCAACCAGTAACCGATGGCCGTCGGTTGCGCGTCTTCGACCGACGCATGGTCTTCCCATGTCGGTGAAGTGAACCCGCTGCTGCCCTGGAAATAATACACCGTGAAGTCGTCTCCCGCGCTCGGCCCCAGCGTCGGCGCATCCCCCAGAAAACGGACGATGCTGATGCCGCCACAATACGAAAACGCGTTCATCGGAATGCTCGTCACACTGGCGGGCACCGTGATCGGGCCGGACTTCCCGGCAGGGCATTGAATCAACGAACTCAGGTCCTTCGTATAAAGCACGCCGTCGATGCTCTGATAGAAGGAGTTGTCCTCAGCGGTGAGGATCTCCGCAAGCTCCAGACAGTAGGAAAAGGCAATCGTCCCGATCGTCGCCACATGGGCCGGCACGGTGACACTGCGCAAACCGCTGCCATAAAAGGCGCGCACGCCGATATCGGTGACCCCGTCGGGAATCCGGACCTCGGTCAGGCCAAGGCAATGGCTGAACGAGTCATCGGCGATCGTGGTGACCGATTCCGGGATGGTGATCCGCGAAAGACTCGCACATTGGTAAAACCACCCGTCGCCGATCTCGGTGAGACCGTCGGGCAGGGTCACCCGGGTGAGTCCGGAGCAGACATAGAAAACGTGGATGCCGATCGAACTGACCGTGTCGGGAATCTCGATTTCCTCGAGCGAATAACAGTGGGCAAAGGCCGAGTGACCGATCGAAGTCACCGTTTCCGGAATCACGATCGATGTCATCTCCGTGCAGCCATAAAACATCGACGACACAATCTCGGTGATTCCCGCGGGCAGATCGATGCTTGCAAAATCGCTGCCAGCCAGCGCCCCGGATCCGATTTCCGACGTCTCGGCCGGCAACGCCACATGACCGGATTTCCCGCCGGGACAGCGAAGCAAAGTCGTCAGATCCTTGCTGTAGAGGAGCCCGTCCACACTGGTGTAGTTGGGGTTTCCCGCATCAACGGAAATTCCGCCAAGCGTCGCACATCCGGAAAACGGAGCCGTCCCCAGAGTCGTGACCGAGGCCGGAACACTGACGGCCGTCAGCCCCACACAACCGGAAAAGGCGGAATCCCGCACGGTCGTGACCGAACTCGGAATACCCACCGACCCAGCCTTGCCCGGCGGACAGGCGTAAAGCGTGCTGCGGGACCTGTTGTAGAGAATCCCGTCCGCCGCGCTGAAATAGCTGCTGCTGGATGAAACCCCGATGCTCGATAAACTGCTGCATCCGACAAACGGATTGGTGCCGATTTGCCTCACGCTGGATGGAATCGTCACGGTCCTGAGCGCCGAACAACCGTAAAACGCGCTGCTCCCGATCTCGGTCACGCTCGACGGAATGCTCAGCGCCGTGAGCGAACTACAACCGTTGAACGCACTCGCCCGGATCCGGGTCACAGGCGTGCCGGAAATCGACGACGGAATCGCCAGCGAACCATACGCATTCCGGTTGCAGGCAATGATTTCGACATAACCACCATAGTCCACGTATGACAGCGAGCCATAGGACTCCACATACTGCGCCCTCGCGGGCGAAAGCAGAGCAAGCATGAGAAACAGCACCCGAAACGCGGGAAACACGGGGCTCGGAGAGGGATTCGGAAGACATGACGGCATGGTGTGAGCCATCACCCTAGCCCGCTCCCAAGGCTTGCGGCAAGACCCGAGCGCAACCCTCACCCACGCCGGATCAAATCAGCTACCCGCCCCTGCCGGCCGCCGACGTTCCAACAATCCCAAGTTGCCTCCCACTCAAAATCAGGCATCTTTCCGTCCCATGAGCAATCCCGACACCCGCCCCCATTCCTCCATCGTCGTCGATGGAGACGATCGCGCCCCCGCCCGCTCGATGCTCCGTGCCGTCGGCTTCAAGGACGAGGATTTCACCAAACCACAAGTCGCCGTCGCCAGCTCACCCAGCGACATGACCCCCTGCAACGTCCACCTCGGCGAACTCTCAGAACACGCCCGCAACGGCATCAACAACGCCGGCGGCAAAGCCGTCTCCTTCAATACCATCACCGTCACCGACGGCATCTCCATGGGAACCAAGGGCATGCGCTACAGCCTCGTCTCCCGCGACGTCATCGCGGACTCCATCGAAACCGCCGTCGCCGCCGAGGGCTTCGACGGCCTCGTCGCCATCGGCGGCTGCGACAAGAACATGCCCGGCTGCATGATCGCCATCGCCCGCCTCAACCGCCCCGCCGTCTTCGTCTACGGCGGCACCATCCTCCCCGGCTTCATGCCCGCCGATAAAGACGAATGCAACGCCATGGACATCGTCTCCGTGTTCGAAGCCGTCGGCAAACACGCCAAAGGCGAACTCACCGACGAACAACTCAAGGAAGTCGAAAAATACGCCATCCCCGGCCCCGGCTCCTGCGGCGGCATGTACACCGCCAACACCATGGCCTCCGCCATCGAAGCCCTCGGCATGAGCCTGCCCGGCAGCTCCGCACAAATCGCCGTCGGCGAAGCCAAACGCAAGGACTGCGAAAACGCCGGCGCCACCGTCATCAAGATGCTCGAAACCGGCCTCAAACCCCGCGACATCATGACCCGCAAGGCATTCGAAAATGCCATCACCACCTGCCTCGCACTCGGCGGATCCACCAACCTCATCCTCCACCTCCTCGCCATCGCTCACTCGGCCGACGTCCCACTCACCATCGACGACTTCGCCGAAATCGGCCAACGCATCCCCCTCCTCGCCGACGTCAAACCCTTCGGCAAATACAACATGAGCCACCTCATCCGCGTCGGCGGCATCCGCCCGATGATGAAAATGCTCCTCGACCGCGGCCTGCTCCACGGCGACTGCCTCACCGTCACCGGCCAGACCATCGCCGAATCACTCGCGAACGAAAAACCCTACGCCAGCTACCCCGACCAACAGGACATCATCCGCCCGTGGGACGACCCGATCAAATCCTCCACCCACCTCCGTATCCTCCGCGGCAACCTCGCCCCGGACGGCGCCGTCGGCAAAATCACCGGCAACGAAGGCGAATACTTCAAAGGCACCGCCAAAGTCTACGAAGGCGAGGAAGAGGCCCTCGTCGGCATCCTCAAGGGTGACGTCGTCGCCGGAGACGTCGTCGTCATCCGCAACGAAGGCCCCGTCGGCGGCCCCGGCATGCGCGAAATGCTCTCACCCACCTCCGCCGTCGCCGGCCGCGGACTCATCAAGGAAGTCGCCCTCATCACCGACGGCCGCTTCTCCGGCGGCAGCCACGGCTTCGACGTCGGACACATCACCCCGGAAGCCGCCAAAGGCGGACCCATCGGCATCGTCAAAAACGGCGACACCATCGAAATCGACGCCGTCAACAACACCATCAACCTCCTCATCGACGACGCCGAATACGCCTCCCGCATGGCCGCATTCACCCCCTCCGGCCCCGGTGAAACCCGCGGCGTGCTCGGCAAATACGCCGCCCTCGTCGCCACCGCCTCCGAAGGTGCCGTCACCGATAAATACCTCTGACCCACATCCTGCGACGCACCGCTTGATTGCCCCCGCCCATCCGCTACGGTTCCCGCCCGTGACCCGCACCACCCCGCTCACCCGCAAGAACCTGCCCGCAGGCCATGTGATCGTGCCCACCGCCGCGATCAGCGGCATGTCGCTCGCTCTCGCCGCCGGCCTCAAACTCACCGGCGTGATCGCAAAAACCAACGCGGAAATCGCCCGCCTGTTCTCCCGCCAAGGCACGGAATCCTACCCCAACCAACTCCCCGCATGGGCCCCCTGGATCGCCGCCGCGCTGCTATCCGTCGCCCTCGCCGCCGCCATCCTCGAGGTCCCCGCCACTTGGCGGCGCGTCGTCCTCTGGCTTTCCACCAGCTTCCTCGTCTTCGCATGGGCACCCGTCCTCAGCCTCGCCGCATTCGAACCCGACATCAGCGAACCCTGGATCGCCACCTTCTGGTCAGGCGCTTGCGCGCTCGTCTACGCATCGAAACACCGCATGGCCATCGATCAAAACCGCCGCCGCCACCCATGAAACGCGCTGACTTCCCCCAACCCGTCAGCGAACTCATCGCCGAACTCAAACGCCTCCCAGGCATCGGCCCGCGCAGCGCCGAACGCATCGCCATCTGGCTCCTCCAAAGCCCGAAAGCCGATCCCCCGGCCCTCGCTCGGGCACTCGAAAACGCCAGCGCATCCATCATCTCCTGCCCCACCTGCGGATTCTTCGCCACCCACTCGGGCTGCGCCCTCTGCGACGAACCAAAACGCGACAACCTCTCGCTCTGCGTCGTCGAACAAGCCACCGACGTGCTCCCGCTCGAACGCTCCGGATCATTCAACGGCCGCTACCACTGCCTCGGCGGCAAACTCTCACCGCTCGACCGCGTCTCACCCGAAGACCTCCGCATCCCGCAGCTCCTCCGCCGCGTCGAAACCGCCGACAGCGGCGACCCGATCGAAGTCATCCTCGCCCTCGGATCCGACGTCGAAGGCGAAGCCACCGCCAACTATCTGGCAGACCTGCTGCGCACAAAAAACTGCCGCATCACCCGCATCGCCCAGGGCCTCCCCGCCGGCGGCGGTCTCGAACACGCCGACGAACTCACCCTGCTGCGCGCCATGCAGGGCCGCCGCAGCATCTAGCAGCCCACCCGAGCGCCGCTGCACATCACAAAACCAAAGCCAGGGCAGTCCAGCCTCCCGGCTTTCTAAAATCCTACTCCCCCTTCTCCTCTTCCTCCCAGATCCGGTTCCGCAGCGCCTCCGCCGCAGCCCTCGCCTCCGCCTCCTTCTTGCTCTTCCCCTTGCCGGTCGCCAGAATCAGCTTCCGCCAGGAAACCTCCGCCTGAAACACCCGCCGGTGATCCGGCCCGCTCTCCCCGACAATCCGGTAAATCGGCGCCTGCGGCTGAATCGCCTGCAATAGCTCCTGCAACTCGCCCTTCGGATTCCGCTCCTCCGGACTCGAAACCATGTTGCCGATTTCCGACTCAAACAAATCCAATACCAAGCGCCGCGCCTCGTCCGGACCCGAATCCAGATAGACCGCCCCGATCAACGCCTCAAACGCATCCGCCAGCGTCGACAAACGCCGCCTTCCGCCCGTCGCCTCCTCACCCTTGCCCAGCAACACATAGTCCCCGAGATGAATCACCATCGCAAACCGCGCCAGCGCACGCCGCGAAACCACCCTCGACCGCAACTTTGTTAGACGACCCTCGGTGAAATCCGGAAACATCTTGAACAACTTCTCCGTCACCACCAACTGCAACACCGCGTCCCCCAAAAACTCCAACCGCTGGTTGTCAAAATGCGGCTTCTGACTCTCATACGCCAGACTGGGATGCGTCAACGCTTCCGCTAACAGGAAGGAATTGCGAAATTTATAATTAATCCGGCTTTCGAGCGGCTGCATCTGTCAAGAATCCTTGTTACCTCCTTCCCCGCCCGGAGCTGCGATATTCTCTCACACACATATCCCGATGGGAAAGATGGGGTGGACGACGGGGCTCGAACCCGCGACAACCAGAATCACAATCTGGGGCTCTACCAACTGAGCTACGACCACCATTTGACGGCGGGCGGAAGGGTTAAGCCCTCTCTCCCGATTTGGAAAGGCAAAAATGCGCCTCAGCCGGCGAAACCCCAACTTTTGTCCCCATTCCCCGCCTTTCCAGACTTGGCAGACGCCCCAATCGCGGCATCCTTTTCCTCCGCTCCATCTCCATGCACGCCATCGCCCGTATCCTCCTTCCGCTCGCGATCACCGCAGTTCTCTGCCAGTGTGGAGCCCCCCAGCCCCCCACATGCGGATTCCTCACCCGCAGATCAAGCGCACCCGCACCCACCCTCATCGAGGTCGCGCGCACCGAATGGACCATCCTCGCAAACCCCGCGCGCCGCGCCGACTGGCCCCGCGCACAAACCAGCTACAACACCGCCGTCGGCAAGCTCTTCGACCAACTCCGCTGCGGCTCCGGAACATGGGACCAACGCGCCGCCGCCATCGGCACCACCATCGCACCGCCATCCGATCATCAATCCGACCTCGCCCTCGTCGACGCACTCTTCCCCGCCACCAAGGTCAAAACCGACATCGTCAACCACCACCACATCACCGACGGCATCGGCGTCCCGCTCGTCGGCTGGCGCAAAACCACCCCCGTCGGAATCCGCCGCCCCGACTACCTCCTCCCCAACGGCCTGCCCTACATCACCACCGCCATCGTCTCATTCGACACCGGCCGCCCCACCTGGATCTTCCCGAAACGCTGGTATCAGGACTCCATCCGCGTCGGCTCCGCCACCCTCCCGCTCGCCGCAGACTGGACCGCCCCCAACGCCTTCTACTGGCGCATGTGCGAACTCGACAACCTCAAGCTCCAGAACGTCTTCCTCCCCGGACGCTTCTCCGAGGAAACCGAACTCTACTTCGTCGAACCCTACGACCCCGGAAAAATCCCCGTCGTCTTCGTCCACGGACTCGTCTCCAGCCCGGACGCGTTCAAAAACATGATCAACGACCTCTCGCCAGAACCATGGTTCCGGAAAAACTACCAAATCTGGCTCTTCTCCTACCCCACCGGAAACCCGTGGATCTACAGCTCCATGAACTTCCGCAAAACCATGCGCGAGGCCATCGCATACGCCCGCTCCAACGGAGGATCAAAAACCATCGATGACATGGTCGTCGTCACCCACTCGATGGGCGGATTGGTCACCCGCTCCAGCGTCACCGACCCCGGAACCCGCTACTACCACTCCTGGCGCGACGAACCGATCGACGCGCTGGACGCATCGGAAAAAACCAAACAATTCATCCGCGAAGCCTCCCTCTTTACCCCCCTCACCGAACCCGACCGCGTCGTCTTCTGCGCCGTCCCCCACAGGGGCAGCCCGATGGCCACCTTCCGCTTCGCCACCGCCCTCTCCCGCCTCATCCGCCTGCCGAAAACCCTCACCGTCGACCTCCTCGACACCACCCTCCAGTCCGTCGGCGATGCCGTCCAGGGGACCACCAAACCCCACATCCCCACCTCCATCAACAGCCTCTCTCCCGCCGACCGAAACACCAGGGTCCTCGGCAGCCTCCCGCTCCCGTCCCACATCAGGTTCCACTCGATCATCGGCGACCGCGGCAAAGGCAACTCCCCCGAATCCTCCGACGGCGTCGTCCCCTACTGGTCCTCACACGTCGAACCCGTCGAATCCGAACTCATCGTCCCCAGCGCCCACGGCGTCCCCGACGACCCACAAGCATCCATCGAACTCCAGCGCATCCTCAAACTCCACCTCCAGCAATCCCGCTGACTCCACCCCAGCACTTCAGTTATTCAAACCATGTCTCCCGAACAACAACTCGCCAAACTCACCGCCGGCGCCGTCAAGGTGCTCTCCGAAAAGGAACTCCTCGCCAAACTCAAAACCGGCCGCCCGCTCCGCGTCAAACTCGGCCTCGACCCCACCTCGCCGGACATCCACCTCGGCCACACCGTGGTCATGGAAAAACTCCGCCAGTTCCAGGAACTCGGCCACCAGGTCGTCCTCATCATCGGCGACTTCACCGCCACCATCGGCGACCCCTCCGGCCGCTCCGCCACCCGCCCGCCCCTCACCCGCGAAGACGTCCTCAAAAACGCCGAAACCTACACCGACCAGGCGTTCAAGATCTTCGACAAGGACAAAACCGAAATCCGCTTCAACGGCGACTGGTTCCGCAAAATGACCTTCGAGGACGTCCTCCGCCTCAACGCCCGCGTCACCATGCAGCAAATGCTCCAGCGCGAGGACTTCAAGAACCGCATCGAAAAAGGCCAGGAAGTCCGCCTCCACGAAATCCAATACCCCATCGTCCAGGGATGGGACTCCGTCGAAGTCAAAGCCGACGTCGAACTCGGCGGCACCGACCAGCTCTTCAACCTGCTCGTCGGCCGCGACCTCCAGAAAGAGGAAGGCATGGAACAACAAATCGTCATGACCATGCCCCTGCTCGAGGGCCTCGACGGCACCCGCAAAATGTCCAAGTCATACAACAACTACGTCGGCGTCTCCGACGAACCCCAGGACATGTTCGGCAAACTCATGAGCGTCTCGGACGACCTCATGGACCGCTACTATCAGCTACTGTTAGGCGAAACCCGCGACCCCGCCGCACACCCGATGGAAGCCAAGAAATCCCTCGCCGAAAAACTCACCGCCCGCTACCACAGCCCGGAAGCCGGTGCCGCCGCCCGCGCCGACTGGGACACCCGCTTCTCCAAAAAGGACCTCGCCGCCGCCGAACTCCCGGAACTCCCGATCGCCGGCCTGCCCGATCCCCTCACCGTCCTCACCCTCGCATCCCACGCGTTCCAATCCGCCTACAACCTCAAGAAGTCCAACGGCGAACTCAAAAAACAATTCATCCTCGGCGGCTCCGTCCAGCTCAACGGCGAAAAACTCACCAACCCCGCGGACACCCCGGCCCTCAAGCCCGGAGACATCCTCAAGCTCTCCAAAAAACACGCCGTCCGCCTCAGCTGAGCGCATTCCATCCACCTCGGCTGGAGAGCCCCCACTCTCCCGCCATCCACTCGGCCCGGCCTCGCCGGGCCGTTTTCGTTCCTGCTCCCCGGGTGACATGATTGTTAGCCAAGCCAGTCATTCGCGTCAGGTTAAGCACAACGCATTGGTTATCAGTTAATTAAACCAAGAAAAACCCGAAATTAGGGTTGACAAGGTGAGCAAGCCGGCAAGCTCGGTATGTCTTGGAAGACCTCACCTACCGACCGCTCAAAGCCGATTCTGCCAGATCTCGACCTCATCGCAACCCAAACCGGGATGGTCGTGAGAAAATCGAAGA
>JAUTCT010000106.1 GCA_030673875.1 Verrucomicrobiota bacterium JB025
CGAAACATATAATCAGACCTGCGGACCGTTCACATGGACCAAGGGACCAGAAAAGTTGAGCAAGATCATCAAGTTGACTCAAATCGCCCAACAAACCGGCATCGCTTGATATGACCGCTACTTCACTGACGATGCACTAGTGCACCGAACCGGAAGTCCGTATGCAATGGGATGATGGATTGATCAGGATTCAGGATGCGTTCTGCGAACGATTTGGAGGAAGCACGCGGCGCTTTTTGCTGATTCCTGCGTTATTCCTCGGTCGTTGAGCCAGCTCAACTCCCCTCGTCCCGCCTTGGACTCAGGAAAAATCACTCGCGGCATTCGCACACCGACTTCCGGTTCGATGCACTAGGGTTGCAGCGGGTGGCGCTGGAGCCAGGATTCGCGTTTGAACCAGGTTTCCTGGCGCTTGGCGTATTGGCGGGTGGCGGTGTTGATGCGTTGTTCGCAGGTGGGGCGGTCGATTTCCCCGGCGAGGAGGGCGCGGATTTCGCGGTAGCCGATGGCCATTTCGAGGTTGGCGGAGACAGCGGGCAGGGCGGCGACTTCGGCGATGGCGCCGGAGTCGAGCATGGTGGTGGTGCGGCGGGCGATGCGGGCGTGGAGGTTGCTGCGGAGGCGCTGGATGACGAGGCCGCGGAGGGTGGCGGAGATCTCGAGGGTCCGGGTTTGCCAGCGGTCGCGGAGGGTGGATGCTTGTTGGCCGGAGAGGAGGCAGATTTCGAGGGCGCGGGAGACGAAGCGGCGGTTGTTGAGGTCGGTGCGTTCGGCTTCGGCGGGGTCGAGTTGTCGGAGTTCGGCGACGAGGTCTTCGAGCGTGCGTTTGGCGAAGGCGGCGCGCATTTCGGGGTTTCCTTCCGGCAGTGGGGCGGGGCCGTGGGTGAGGAACTTCAGATAGAGGCCGGATCCGCCGGTGACGACGGGGGTTTTCCCGCGTTGTTGGATTTCCGCGATGACCGGTTTGGCGAGGCGGACGTAGGCGCCGGCGTCGATGGGGTCGGTGGGGGCGAGGATGCCGTAGAGGTGGTGGGGGACGAGGGATTTTTCGGCGTCGGAGGGTGCGGCGGTGAGGGTTTCGAGGCCGCGGTAGAGTTGGGATGCGTCGGCGTTGACGATTTCGCCGTTGATTTGTTGCGCCATTTCGATGGCGAGCGAGGATTTGCCGGATGCGGTGGGGCCGCAGATGTAGAGCGGTTGGGGGGGGCTGGGCATTGCGGTGTGGGGTTGTGACCGCGAATGGGCTGGGTGGGATGCGGGTGGCCGGACGCGCTGACCGGGGTGCGGTCCGGGGTGGCTCAGAACGGCAGTTTGCCGCCGGGGCCGCCCATTCCGCCCATGCCTTTCATCATGTCGTTGAGGCCGCCGGGGCCGCCCATCTGGCGCATCATGTTTTTCATTTTGGAGGGGGATTTCATCATTTTGCGCATTTGGGCGAATTGTTTGATGAGTTGGTTGACCTCCATGAGTGAGGTGCCGGAGCCGTTGGCGATGCGTTTGCGGCGTGAGCCCTTGATGATTTCCGGGCGTGAGCGTTCGTAGGGGGTCATCGATAGGACGATGGCTTCGGTGCGTTTGAGTTTGGAGGTGTCGAGCGCGCCGCCGGGGAGTTGTTTTTTGATTTTGTTGAAGCCGGGCATCATGCCGAGCAGGCCGTCGAGGGGGCCGAGGTTCTGGATCATTTTCATTTGGTCCAGGAAGTCGTTGAAGTCGAATTTGCCGGACTGCATGCGCTTCATCGAGCGCATGGCGTCTTTCTCGTTCACTTTGTCGGCGACTTGTTCGACCATGCCGACGATGTCGCCCATGCCGAGGATGCGGTCGGCCATGCGGTCGGGGTGGAACTCGAAGAGTTGGTCGAGTTTTTCGCCTTCGCCGGCGTATTTGATCGGTTTGCCGCTGACGGCGCGCATCGAGAGGGCGGCGCCGCCGCGGGCGTCGCCGTCGAGTTTGGTGAGGACGATGCCGGTGATGCCGACGGCTTCGTCGAAGTGGGTGGCGACGGAGACGGCCTGTTGGCCGGTGGCGGCGTCTGCGACGAGGAGGGTTTCCTTCGGGTTGATGGCGGTGTGGAGGCGCTTGAGTTCGTCGACGAGGCGTTCGTCGATTTCCTGGCGGCCGGCGGTATCGAAGATGAGGACGGTGGCGTTTTGGGATTCGGCCCATGAGAGGGCGTCCCTGCCGACTTTGACGACGTCTTTTTCGTTGGCGTCCGGGGTGTAGCAGGGGACGTCGATTTGTTTGGCGAGGGTGTTGAGTTGGTCGATGGCGGCCGGGCGGTAGAGGTCGCAGGCGATGAGCACGGGGCGGCGGCCGTCTTTTTTGAGGCGGTTGGCGAGTTTGGCGGCGGTGGTGGTTTTACCGGCGCCGTTGAGGCCGCAGATGAGGATGCGTGCGGGCGGGTTGAGGTCGAGGGGTGCCTGGTCACCGCCGAGCAGGACGGCGAGTTCGTCGTGGAAGATTTTGACGATTTGTTCGCCGGGTTTGATGGATTTGGTGACGTCCTCGCCCATGGATTTGTCCTTCACCCTGGCGATGAAGTCCTTGGCGACGCCGAATTCGACGTCGGCTTCGATGAGGGCGATGCGGATTTCGCGGAGGGCGTCGGTGATGTTTTTTTCGGAGATTTTTCCGACGCCGCGGAGGTTGCGGAAGGTTTTGTCGAGGCTGTCTGCTAGGTTGTTGAACATCGGATTGGTAAAGTCTGGGGGCTTGGGGTTAAGGGGAGTTATTCGCCGTCCGGGAGGTAGGCGGATTCGAGATCGATGGAGAAGGACCAGCGGAGTGGTTTTTCGGGTGGGTTGCCGTCGCTGTCCCGCCAGTTTACGGAGACCTGGCAGGTGGGGTGGCGGAGGCGGCGGTTGACCTGCCACGAGAGGATTCCGGTGGCGGGGTCGTAGTTCGCGGGGACGGTTCCGAAGCCGCCGATTTTCATGGTGATGGTTTGGGGGTCGAGGTTTTCGACGCTGGAGAGGTCTGCGGAGATGACGGGGAGGCGGGAGTTGATGATGACGCCGGGTTCGGGGGAGACCGGTTGGTCTGGGGACTGGATCATGCCGGCGATGGCGCCTTCGGGGGCGATGATGGGGTTGGCGGAGTTGCGGAAGGTGGTGGCGTATTCGAAGATCCGGTCGTAGTTGCCGAGGATCATGTAGCGGGGCAGGAGGGTGTTGGGGGTGGCGAGTTTGACTTTGCCGGGCTGGACGGTGAAGAGGTGGGTGTAGCCGGCTTTTTCGGCGACGGGGAGCATTTCGGTGGTGAAGTATCCGCCGGGGTATGAGTAGGTGGGGGTTTTGATGTTGAAGCGGTTTTCGAGGAAGGTTTTGGATGAGTCCATTTCCCTGGTGAGGAAGGATTCGTATGCCTCGGGCCCCTGTTTGCGGTATTTTTTGAAGGTGATCGGGTAGGGGTGGCTGACGGAGTGGCTGCCGATGTCGACGCCGGCCTTGATCATTTCCCGGATCATCGGGGTGGTGAGGGCGCGGCCTCCGCCGTCGACGTAGTTTTTGTAGAGGTAGATGGTGAACGGGTAGCCGAGTTCGCGGAGGATGGGGAAGGCGTCGGTGTAGGTGGATTTCCAGCCGTCATCGATGGTGATGACGACGGATTTTTCCGGGATTTGTTTTTCACCGGCTTTCCATGCGATGAAGTCCGCCATGGAGATGACGGAGATTCCGAGCTGGCGGAGGGCTTCCATTTGCTTGCGGAACTTGGCGGTGGAGATGAGCATCTCGGTCTCCGGGGTGTGGTTGGAGAAGTCGTGGTAGCCGAGCACGGAGACGCGGACGCCGTCGTCGGGTGCGTTGGGGTCCTCGGTGGGGGGGGCGGGCAGGGCGTCCGTGGTGGCGGGAGTGGTTGCCGTTGGCTGGGCAGTCGCGTCCCGGGCCCAGAGGCTGAGGCCGGTGAGCAGGATGCAGAGGAGCGTGCGAACGGTCATGAATGGCGGGAAACTAGCGTGGAATCGCCGGAATGGAAGTGTCAAGAGTGGTGGGGATGGGGCGGGAGCGGGGGTTTGGAGGTGAGGTGGTGTTCCAAAACCCGTGGTGGATTCCCATCGCGCGGGGCGGGTTGGGGATGCATGTTCGGGGCATGCAGACGACGAATGGAGATACCCACAGCAAGACGATCGGTTATTTGTTGTGGATTTTTGGTTTCACCGGTTCGCATCGATTTTATTACGGCCGGAACATCACGGGCATCATCTGGTTGTGCACGCTGGGCTTGCTGGGGATCGGTTGGTTGATCGACCTGTTTTTGATTCCGGGGATGGACCGAGATGCGGACCGCCGTTATGCCGCCGGGCGATACGATTACTCGGTGGCGTGGATTTTGCAGACGTTTCTGGGGGTTTTCGGGGCTCACCGGTTCTATCTGAGGAAGATTGGAACGGGGATCCTGTGGTTGTGCACGGGAGGGTTGTTCGGGATCGGCTGGCTGATCGACTTTCTGACGTTGAACCAGCAGGTGGACGAGAAGAACCGGGCTTAGTGGCTGCAGCGGGATAATCAGGCGGTGGTGTCTGGCTGGGCCTCGAGTGTTGCGGTGAGTTCGGTCGGGGTTGCCGCGATGAGTTTCGCACCGGCGGCGGTGAGCTTGTCGCGGTCGTGGTATCCCCAGTCGACGGCGACGGAGGACATGCCGGCATTTGCGGCGGTTTGGATGTCGATGGATGAATCACCGATGAGGATGCAGTCGGCGGGAGCGAGGCCGAGTTGGCCGGCGATGCGGAGTGCGGATGCGGGATCCGGTTTGAGGGGTGTGCCGTCCTGCTGGCCGAGCACGGCCTGGAAGTGGATGGTGGGGAAGACGGTGCGGACGATGGTTCCGGTGACTTCGTGGGGCTTGTTGGAGAGGATGGCGAGGGGGTGGCCGTTTTGCTGCAGTTGGTGCAGGAGGTCGGGGATGCCGGGGAAGGGGGGGGTGCCTTGTTGCCAGAGGGTTTCGTAGTCTTTTTTGAAAAGAGCGACGAGGGCCTGGGTTTGTTCGGGGCCGGTTTGGCGCGGAGTGGCGCGTTCGATGAGTTTGCGGAGTCCGTCACCGACGAAAGTGCGCACGGCGGCATCGGAGTGTTCCGGGAAGCCGTGGGTGGCGAGGCATCGGTTGAGGGTGGCGGCGATTCCCGGGAGGGAATCGACGAGGGTGCCGTCCAAGTCGAAGATGAGGCCTTTTTTCACGCCGGGAGGCTGGCGTGATCCGGGGCTGGTGGCAAGCTGCGTCAGAAGCCGATGAGGGCGACGAGTTCGGTGTCGCTGAATTCGTCGAGGTGGTCGACGGCGGCGATGAGTGCCTCGGTTTCGGCGAATTCCTGGATTGCGGCGGCTTGTGGTGAGTCGATGGCCGCGACGACGGGGTCTTGCGGGGTGGAGGTTTCCGGGGTAAGCCAGACGTTGAGCGAGAGCACGAGTGCGGCGGTGGCGGTGGCGAAGCCGGCGAGCGGAGCGGGGGTAAGGAGGTGTTTCCACCATGAATTCTTCTGCCCGGCGAGGCGTGCGGCGCGCAGGGTGTCATCGGTGAAGCGCGGGCCGGCGGTGGCCGGGGGCGCTTGGTCGAGGAGTTTCCAGACGGGATCGTTTTCGAGCGATTTTTCCGTTTGCTGAAGGTTTTGGTTCATGGCTGGGAGTGCTTTGATATGGAGTGAAACACCGGATTGGCGGGAAAGTTGCGGGTATCAGACGCCTCTTTTGTCGCCCCAGAGCCGGATGTGGAGCCGGTCGCAGAATCGCAGTCCGAGGTCGCGGCAGCAGTCTGCGAGCCAAGGGGCGTTGCGGTTGAGGTCGGCGTTGGTGCGGCCTTCGGGCATGAGCAGGGTGCGGGATGCGGGGAGGTGGTGGGTTTTGAGGATGGTTTGGATTTCCTCGAGGTCGTTTGGCGAGGCGACGACGAATTTGAACCATGCGTTAGGGGAGGCTGCGAAGTGGGTGAGGGCGGCGGGGTTGAGGCGTTGGTTTTCGGGGACGCCGGAGTTGGCGAGTTTGGGCGAGACGTTGAATTGGTCGATGGCGCTGTTGAAGTCCGGGTCCGGGATGATGGTGCCGTTGGTTTCGACTTCGAAGACGAAGAGGCAGTCGGGCAGGGTTTTGCGGATGAGGCGGATGGTTTCGAGCAGTTCGGGTTGTTGGAGGAGTGGTTCGCCGCCGGTGAGGACGACGCGGGGGCATGAGTAGGCGGCGACGAGTTTGGCGATTTCGGCGGGGGTGGCTTCGACGGTGACCTGGTTTTTGTCGTGTTTGTGGTTTTTCTGGTGCGGCCACGGGGTGGCGGTGAAGTTCCAGGTGTAGTCGGTATCGCACCAGACGCAGTGGAGGTTGCAGCGGGAGGTGCGGACGAAGACGGCGGGTGAGCCAGCGGAGACGCCCTCACCCTGGATGGTGTGGAAGATTTCCGGTCCGTCGCCGAGTTTCGCGAGTTTCATGCGGGCCGAGATGAAACATGAATGATGGCGGATGGACATTGAAAATTGAGTTGATAGGCTTCGCGCATGAGCATCATTACCGGGCGCGGAGATTCAGGAGAGACGGATTTGTTGTTTGGCCGTCGGGTGAAGAAGAGTTCGGTCCGGATGGATGCGGTCGGGAGCGTGGATGAGCTGAATGCGGCGCTGGGCGTGGCGCGTGCGACGGCGGTGGATGCCGAGTGGGTGAAGTTGATCGACCGGATTCAGGAATTGCTGGTGGGGTTGATGGGGCAGTTGGCGACGCTGCCGGCGGACATGGAGCGGTATCGGAGTTCGGGTTTTCCGGAGATCAGCGGGGCGGATGTCGAGTGGGTCGAGGGTGAGGCGAAGATGTATGAGGCGCGGGGGATCCGTTTCACGGGATGGGCGCGGCCCGGGGCGGAGGGGTGTCAGGCGCGTGCGTGTGTGGACTACGCGCGGTCGGTGGCGCGGCGTGCGGAGCGTTGCATTCTGGCGCTTCACGATTCCGGGGAAGAGGTTCCGGGCGAGGTGCGTTTGTTTTTCAACCGGGTGGCGGATTTGCTGTGGATTCTGGCGCGGGTCGAGGCCGGTCAATAGGTGACGGCGGCTGATTGCTAGGGGTTGCAATCCAAGATTTTTCCATCAAGAGTAGCGGCAGCGTTATGGCTGATTCACCTCCCGAAGACCTTTTGTTGACGATTCGATGCCCGTCCTGCGGTCAGCGATTCAAAGTTGGGGAGAAATTGCTCGGGCGGATGGTGGAGTGCGGAGGGTGCGAGCACCGGTTCCGCATTGAGGATGAAGTGATCGTGCGGGGGAAGAAGTTCTATCCTGGCGAGCACAAGGACCCGAGCCTGCACCGGTTTCAGCGGGTGCCGCTGGCGTTGTCGCCGGATGCCTCGGGGATGGATGCGGTCAGGTATAATGATGCGCCGGACCCGTCCGAGTTTGAGCCGATTGCGCCGCAACGGGTGATTGCCGGGCTGGCGGCGGTGGGTGGCATGGTGCTGATGGCGATGTTTTTGGTATTTGGCGCGAACCGTGGCGGCGCGCTTGACGGGATGGCCACTTCCAACCGGATGTTGATGGCGGGGTTTGTGGGTTTGTTGGGATGCGGCATGCTGCTTTATGCCAATCCGAAGGCCCGGGTGAAGAGTTTGTTGGTGGGCTTGGTTTTGACGTGCGGGTTGGTGGCGCTGCCGTTGGTTTTCACCGAAGGGTCGAAGCCGCTGGGTGCGGACGTGGATCCGATGGCCGCCCTGCCGGTGGTGCACGAGGATGAGGATGAGGCGGACGGGATGACGGACGAGGACGATGGTCTGGCGAGGTTGCGGGCCCGGATCGGGACCGGCCCGTTGGAGGATGAACTGGCGCGGCTGGCTGCGGACGGCAGTGACAAGCATGCAGTGGGGTTGTGGTTGCGAGACCTGAGGTTGAACAACCGGCTTGCGGTCAGGGATTACGTGTATCGGGCGATGGATGCGGGCCCCCAGACCCATTATTATCCGCGTGACAATAGTGACTTCCTGATGGTGGTGACCGACATCACGATGTCGCTTGAGGAGGCGGCGCTGACCTGCCGTGCGTTCGGCCGGGTGAAGAAAATCTATCCTGAGATTTCGGTGATTGAGGTGGAGATGGACAATCAGAAGTTCGAGAAGGGATCGATTGAAAAGATGACGGACAAGGAGCATCCGGCGTTTTACGACCTCAACAAGCGGGAGTTGGAGAGTATTGAAGTCGATCGGATTTCCGCCGCGGTGAAGCGCTTGGCGGAGGCCGAGCCGACGGTTTACCGCAGCGACATCAGTGAGAAGATGATCTCGCTGCTGTCCGAGGACTGGGTGGAGTTCAAGGATGACTTGTGCCGGGCGCTGATGGTGTGGGCCGCCGAACCGGGGCCGGCCGGCGAAGCCGCGCTGACTCAGGCGCTGGAGTTGAGGAGGCGCAAGGCCAGCGTGCCGGAGGAGATGATCGAGTTGATCGTGAAGGAGAAGAACCCCGGGGTGCTGCCGGTGATTGACGGACTTTGGAAGGAGGAGCCGGGCAAGTGGGAGGGTTTGTATGCGGAGATGGGCGCTTTGGCGGAGCCGACGGTGATTCAGGGTTTTCCGGAGACCGAAGGGGCGGTTCGGCATTCAGCGGTCCGCCTTCTGGGGCGGGTTGGCGGGGCTGCCAGCCTGCCGGTGCTTGAGGCCGCGCGTCGCGGTGCCGGGACCGAGTTGGGCGTGTTGATCGATCAAGCGGAGAAGTCGATCCGCAAGAGGGGGAACTTCTGATCCGTCGCGGCTGAGGGAGGCTGCGGCGAGCGGGTCGGGATCACGCGGGGGCGCGATGGCCGCGATGAGCGCGATGGGAGGGTTTGCCCTGCGCGAGTGGTTAGTGGGCCTTGTCCTTGCCGTGGAGTTGCCGGGATGGGCGGCTCTTCCTGCGGGTGTCTCCGGTTGAGAAGCTGCGCCGGTGAGGGCTGGCGCGATCCCGGTTCCTCAGGGTTCTTCGGGGTCCTGCTCGGGTGCTTTGGGCAGTTTGTCGACCTCTTCGAGGAGATTGACGATTTCCACGCCTCTGACGGCGGAGGAATCCTGCACGAAGCGGAGGACCGGGGTGGACTTGAGGACGACGCGTTTCATGACCTTGCGCTGGATGGCGCCGTGGTCGCGGTTGAGTTTTTCCAGCACCGGTTCGGCGGGGCCGCCGAGGATGCTGGTCCAGACTTTGCCTTCCTTGAGGTCGCGGGTGATCTCGACTGCACTGACGGTCACGAGTGAGCCATGCCATTCATAGTCTTTCTGAATGACGCTGCCGATTTCACGGCGGAGGAGTTCGTTGACTCTATCGAGGCGGCGGGACATGGTGTGATGGCTGCGGAAACGCCGTGGTTGAGGGCGTTCCGCATGTTTCTCTTACAAGGTTTGGGGGACCTTCTCGAGGTTGTAGCACTCGATGATGTCGCCTTCCTCGTATTCGTTGAATTCACCGAGTCGGATACCGCATTCGAAGTTGGTGCGGACTTCCTCGACTTCTTCCTGGAAGCGGCGAAGGGTGGACATTTTGCCATCGAAGACCGGGATGCCGCCGCGAAGGACGCGGGCATGGGCCTTGCGGTGGATTTTGCCATCGGTGACGTATGAGCCGGCGGCGCGGCCGCGGGAGAGTTTGAAGACCTGGCGGACTTCGGCGTGGCCGATGACCGACTCGCGGAGTTCCGGTTCGAGCAGGCCGAGCATGGCTTCCCTGACCTGGTCGATGAGTTCGTAGACGACCGAGTAGAGTTTGACTTCGACGCCGTGGGATTTGGCGGCCTTGACGGCTTTTGCCTCGACCTTGACGTTGAAGCCCATGACGACGGCACCGGTGGATGCGGCGTAGGAGACGTCCGATTCGGTGACCGGGCCGGCGGCGGCGGTGACGAAGGTGACGTCGACTTTTTCGGACTCGATTTCGAGCACGGCGTTTTTGATGGCTTCGACCGAGCCCTGCACGTCGCACTTGAGGATGAGCTTGAGCTGGGTTTTGCCGCCGCCTTCCTTGACCATCGAGTAGAGGTCTTCGAGGCGGTTGCGGTGCTGGGGTCTGAGGCGCTTGAGGCGTTCCTTTTCCTGGCGTTCGGAGGCGAGGGCCTTGGCTTTGCGCTCGCTTTCCATTTCGGTGAGGTGGTCGCCGACGTTCGGGAGTTCCTCGAAGCCGATGACTTCCACGGGCATGCCCGGGTGGGCGGTTTTGACCTGTTTGCCGTGGTCGTTGATGAGCGAGCGGATCTTGCCGGCGTAGGGGCCGCAGATGAAGGGCATGCCTTTCTTGAGCGTGCCGGATTCGACGATGACGGTGGCGGTGGTGCCGCGGCCGGGCACGACGCGGGCTTCGATGACGCCGGCGCGGGCGATGCCTTTGGGGTTGGCGCGGAGTTCGAGGACTTCCGACTGGAGGTCGATGAGGTCGAGCAGGTCGTTCATGCCGCTTCCGTTGAGAGCGGAGACTTCGGCGAACTCGGTGTCACCACCGTAGTCGGTGGTTTGCAGGCCGTTTTCGGCGAGCTGGCTTTTGACCATGTCGACGTTGGCGGCCGGGAGGTCGCATTTGTTGATGGCGACGATGATGGTTTTGCCGGCGTTGCGGGAGTGCTCGATGGCTTCCTTGGTTTGCGGCTTGATGCCGTCATTGGCTGCGACGACGAGCACGACGATGTCGGTGATGTCGGCACCGCGCTTGCGCATGTTCGAGAAGATGGCGTGGCCGGGAGTATCGAGGAAGGTGATTTCGCGGTCGTTGTGGATGACCTGATAGGCACCGATGTGCTGGGTGATGCCGCCGGCTTCGCCGGAGGCGATCTTCGAGCTGCGGAAGTAGTCGAGGATGGAGGTTTTTCCGTGGTCGACGTGGCCCATGATGGTGACGATGGGCGGGCGGTCGCGGAGTTTTTCCTCGGGTTCTTCGTCGGGAGCTTCGGGTTCGACGATGACTTCCTCGACTTTGTGGACGCCTTTGTCCTTGTCGCGTTTTTCGCGTTCGAAGACGAAGTCGTGGATTTCACAGACCTTGGCGGCGATGTCCGGCTCGATCGGTTGGTTGGGAGCGGGGAAGACGCCGAGTTTGATCAGGTCCGCCATGATGTTGAAGGGCTTGAGGCCCATGCGTTCCGCGAGTTCGGGAACCAGGATCGGCGGTTTGATGACGATGAGTTTTGCATCGTCCTGATCGGCGGCTGCGTCCGCGGTGGCGGGGGTTTCCGGGGTGGCGGTTTTCTCCGCGACGGGCTCCTTGTCAGAGGGGGCCGGTGTTTTCACCATGGCCGGATCTTCCTGAGCCTTGATTTTGGAAATTGGCGCGAGCACCGGTTTGGAACCGGGTTTTTGTTTGCGCACCTTGGGTTTTTTGTCGTCTGAAAAGAGATCGAGTGCCTCGCTTTTGGCCTTTTCCAAGGCGCTGGGTGCGTTTTGTTCCTCGGCCGCAATGCGCTGCCGTTCGCGGCGCGATGGTTTCTTCGGCGTATCGAGGAGATCGAGAACCTTGTTCTTTTTCTTGGAGCTTTCCTTGTCTTCGGGCATTCGGTGCGTTTAGGCGGATTTCTACGGGCGAATGAATGGTTGAATTATTCGCCGGAGGTGGCGGTTTGTTTTGAATCGGTTGCAGCGTCGGCTTCGGCTTCGGTTGCCACCTCGGCTTCGGTTTGGGATTCTGCTGCAGGTGCGGCTTCGCTGGGTTGCGGAGCGGCGTCAGGTGAGTCGCCGGCGACGATGGCTTGGGCGCGGGTGAGGATGGGTTCGGCTTGGTCGATTTCGATTTCGAGGATGCCGGCGATGTCTTCGGCGGCCATGCCGACGATGTATTCTGGGGCGATACCGCCGGCCATGGTGAGTTTGCCGGCCATTTCGTCGGTGATTCCGAGTTGTTCGCCGAGCGAGTGGGCGACGCCGCCGATTTTTTCCTTGAGGATTTCCTCTTTGGTTTCGTCTTTGCGGACCTGGACGTCCCAGCCCATGAGGCGTGACGAGAGGCGTGCGTTCTGGCCTTTGCGGCCGATGGCTTTGGAGAGGTCTTCTTCGACGACGGTGACGTTGATCACCTTGGCTTCCGGGTCCGGGGTGATGGTGACGAGTTCGGCGGGTTTGAGGGCCTCGCGGACGAATTCGACGGGGTCGTCGCTCCAGCGGATGATGTCGACTTTTTCGTTATTGAGTTCGCGGACGATGTTTTTGACGCGGGCGCCGCGCATTCCGACGCAGGCGCCGACGGGGTCGACTTTGGGGTCGCTGGACCAGACGGCGACTTTGGTTCGGAAGCCGGATTCGCGGGCGATGCCGCGGATTTCGACGGTGTGGTCGGAGATTTCGTTGACTTCGGCCTCGAACAGGCGGCGGACGAAGTTCGGGTGTGAGCGGGAGAGGATGATTTCGGGGCCGCGGCCTTCGTTTTCGACGGCGAGCACGTAGGCACGGATGCGGTCGCCGATGTTGTAGTCTTCGCCCTGGACGCGTTCTCGGTTGGGCATGACGCCTTCGAATTTGCCGAGGTCGACCATGACGTCGTTGCGTTCGAAGCGGCGGACGGTTCCGGAGACGACGTCGCCGGCGCGGTCCTTGAACTCCTCGTAGATCATTTCCTTTTCGGCCTGGCGGAGGCGCTGCATCATGGTTTGCTTCGCGGTCTGGACTGCGATGCGGCCGAAGTCCTTGGGGGTGACGTTGAACTCCTGGATGTCGCCGGGTTTGGCATCGGGGTCCTTGCGCGCGGCCATGGTGAGGGGGACCTCATTGAACTGGTCGGTCAGGTCAGCGTCTTCGACCACCGTGAGGGATGCGAAGATGCGGGTTTCGCCCTTTTTGACGTCGACATCGGCACGGAGTGTCTCGATGGCGTCGGCGCCGGGAACCATTTTGCGGTAGGCGGAAATGAACGCGAATTCGAGCGCGGCAACGACCTTATCGCGGTCGATTCCTTTTTCCTTTTCGTAATACTCAATGAGGGCGACGATGTCGTTGGTCATAGCGGCGTTAGTTGCATTGGGCGTCCGTGGTCTCTGGAGACACAAAAGAGTGGGTGCGAGACCCACTCCCTACTTTCGTCAGAAGCCGTGCGGGCGGGCTTTTAATCCGGGAAAATTTTGGTTGCAAGCCGAAACTCGGGTGCTTGCAGGGCCTTGCGCGGGGCGGGGCGGGGTGTTCGGGCCGGGGATCAGGACCGGAGGCAGTGTTTTACGGCTTCGCGTTTGAGGCGGAGTTCGCGCCATTCGTTGACGAGGCGGCTGGCTTCGATGAGGCCGCATCCGGCGGGGATGCTGAGGCGGTTGCCGGACCACCAGATGCCCCGGATGGCGACGATGGCTTCGAAGCGGTTGTTTTGCGAGACGCCGAAGGGTGCGCCGAATTCGGTGGGGCAGAGGAGGCGCTGGCGCCAGCGGAGGAGTTGTTCGAGGGTGCCGTGGGTGCGTGGCAGGGGGCCGAGGGCGGGGGTCGGGTGGAGGCGGCGGACGAGTTTTGCGGGGTCGGCGGGTTCGTCGAGGTCGAGGTGGAACGAGGTGAGGAAGTGGACGAGTTGGCCGAGGTCGAGGATTTCGCGGGAGTGGCGGTGGAGTTTACCGAGGTCGAGGAGTTTGGAGACGAGGGTTTGGGCGACGTATTCGTGTTCGCGGATTTCCTTTTCGTCGACGGCGAAGACGTCCTGGTCTTCGCTGCGAGCGGTTCCGGCGAGGGCCATGGTTTCGAGGTGGCGGCCGTTGAGTGAGACGAGGAGTTCGGGGGTTGCGCCGGCGAATCCGCAGCCGTTTTCGATCCACCCGTATGAGTGGAGGGGTGCGGATTTGCGGGTCATGGCGGCGGCGATGGCCGGTCCCGGGTTGGAATTGGCGGAGCCGGCTTCGGTGACGACGGGGACGGATTTTTCGAAGATGCCGGCCTGGATGGAGTTGAGGGCTTCCTGGAAGACTTCGGAGAACTGTGAGGCATCCGGGGACTGCCAGGAGATGGCGGGGAGTTGGCAGGAGGGAAACAGGGCGGGGAGTCCGGCGGCGGGGATGACCCGGGTGCTGGCGGGGATTTTCCAGGGTTTGGGGTCGTTGAGTGCGAAGTCCTGGCGGAAGAATGCGGTGGTGGCGGGTGGTGGGGTGGCGCGTTCCTCGAAGGGGCCGTGGCCGATGACGGCGGTTCCGTCACGGCGTGCGAGCCAGGCGATGGGTTCGATGGAGGCGAGCATGGGGTGGGGCGGGACGATGGCTGCGGGGGGGCAGGCTGGCAAGGTCTAGAATGCGTCGCGGACGTGGTTGACGCGGGGTTTTTCGCCGTCGGCGACGAGGATTTCGATGACGTCGAAGCGCCAGGGGATGTCGCGGGTGTGGAGTTGGCGGAGCCAGGCGTTTGCGCCGCGTTCGATGAGGTGTTGTTTGTCGCGGCCGACGGCGTCGAGCGGGCGGATTCTGGTGTTGGCCCGGCGGGTTTTGACTTCCACGAAGAGGAGGAGTTTGTGGTGGCGGGCGACGATGTCGACTTCTCCGCCGCGCGGGGCGCTGAAGTTGCGGGCGAGGATTCTGCATCCGGATGCGCGGAGGAAGTCCGCGGCGACGTTTTCACCGTAGTTTCCGAGCCATTTGCGGTCGCGGGGTTGGCCGTCAGGCGCCGTCAAGCGGCAGGGTGAGTTGAGCCACCGGCTGAAACGAGCGACGATGATGGCGGCAAGGGCCGTGGGTCCGAAGCGCTTCAAGGTGTGCTTTGGTGCCATATCCCTGGTGGCGGGCAAAGCCATAATCGGGGAACTCGGCGTCGATTTCGCGCATCAGGCGGTCGCGGGTGACTTTGGCGATGATGCTGGCGGCGGCGATGGAGAGGGATTTTGAGTCGCCCTTGACGATGCCGTCGTGGGGGAGCGGGAAGTCGCGGACGGGGAGGCCGTCGATGAGGCAGTGGTCTGGTGTTTTCGCGAGGCCGGCGACGGCGCGGCGCATGGCGAGGTGGGTGGCGCGGAGGATGTTGAGGGAGTCGATTTCCTCGCGGTCGGCGAGTGCGACCGACCAGATGACGGCGGGGTCGGTGGTGAGACTGGTGTAGAGGGTCTGGCGTTTTTTGGCGCTGAGTTTTTTCGAGTCGTCGAGGCCGGGGCAGGAGAATCCGCCGGGCAGGATGACAGCGGCGGCGGCTACGGGGCCGGCGAGGGGGCCCCGGCCCGCTTCATCCACGCCCGCGACACAGCGGATGTCACGGGAGTGGAGGGCGGTTTCGAGAGTGAGGTCGGGCACGTGCTAGTGCTGAAGGAATCTTTCGCGCGAGGACATCTGAAAATTGCCGACGGTTGCGAAGATCTGGGTGGCGAAGGCCATGCCATCGTCATCGACGACGACGCCGACGCCGGAGTAGGTCCATTCCATTTTGAGGTTTTTGTGGTGGTCCGGGGAGTTTTTCCAGAGGCGGAGGAATGTTTTGGCGGGGTTGCTGCCGGGGTCGCTGGTGGCGGCGACGTTTTCGGAGATGTTTTCGACGTTGTATGCCTGTTTGGCGTAGAGTGTGCGGCCGGCGAATCCCATGTGGCTGACGTTTTTGCCCTTGAGCGAGAAGCTGCCGCGGTTTTGGCGGAGGAATTCGCAGTGTTTTTGAGCGAGGCGGTCGAGGCCGGCGTGGCGTTTGAGTTTGAAGCTTCCGGTGGACTGGCGGTAGGCGTTGATTTCGTTGAAGACGGCGGTTGCCATTTGGCTTTCGGAGCGGTTGGTGCCCGATGATTGCATGGATGCGGATACCGGGATGCGGGAGGTTTCCGTGGTGCCGGGGGCGGCGCAGGACGCCAGCAGTGCCGCACCGGCGGCGAGGATCGGGGCAAGGCAAAGGAGTGATTTCATGGGACGGGTGGGGTGAAGTGGTTGCGGGTGAGGAAACAACGACAGCAAGATATATCCCAGACGGCGCCCTAACTGTAAACGGCGTTAGGAGTCGTGATCACGTAGGTGGGGTGTGTCCGGTTTTGGCCCCTGGCGGCCGGACGGGTGGCGGTGGCGGGGCCGTCTGCCGGGAAGACCGGGGCTTGCCGGCTGCGGAGGGCGGGGTGGCCGGGGTGGTTCCGCAGCCGGGGGGAGGGCTCAGGCGGTGGCGGATTTTTGCGATGTGAAGACGGTTTTCCAGTCCACTTTCGCGGTGAGGGTCATGAGGATGGCGAGGGTGGCGATGGCGCCGCAGGTGATGGTGATGCCGGTGAGTCCGTGGAAGAAGAACGAGGCGCTGAAGAGGACCATGTAGGCGAGTTGGGCGGGCAGGGCGATTTTGAAGAGGGCGTTGCCGCCGACGGCGCGGAGGTAGCCGGAGACGAGGGCGAGCGAGACGAGGGCGGAGATGGTGAAGCTGGTGACGATGGGGAGCAGGTCGACGAGGTAGGCGAAGAGGAGCTGGAAGGCGAAGAATCCGGCGGAGATGAAGAAGACGTGCACGGGGTGGAGCGAGATGCCGCGCATGCCGCCGATGAGCAGGATGACGGTGACGAAGAACAGCAGGGAGACGGGGGCGAAGAATGCCATGCGTGCGGCGACGGGGCCGGCGTTGAGTTTTTCCGGCATGTCCATGCCGATGGAGTGGGCGTTGAGGACGTCCGGGTAGTCCCAGGCGAGGTTCCAGCCGGTGTCGGATTGTTTGCGGCGGGTGGGGGAGCCGGTGCCGGTGGGGAAGTTGATGTCGGGGAAGTCGGTGTTCATGGTGAGTTTGAAATCGGTGATCCGGCGTGAGTCCGGGAACTGATAGTTCCACGAGTCCGTGCCGCGGGCGAGGTAGGAGACGGTGAGCGGGACGGTTCCGCCGGCGGGGACGGGGATGGCGCGGGTGATGATGCCGTCGCGGGCGGCGGGTGCGGATTTGTCCGAGTTTTCGCCGCCGAGGTCGAAGGTGAATTCGTGGAGTCCGCGGGATGCCTCCGGGAGGATGAACCTGACGTAGAGGGTTTGCGGGATGCGGGTGGGGTTGGTGAACTGATAGGTTCCGGAGAAGTGGAGCTGATAGGTCTTGTGCCACAGGAGGCCGCGTTTTTTCGGTTCGGACGAGAGGCGGGTTTCGATGGTGCTGGCGGTGGGGAGGATGGTGGTTCTGCCGTTGCGTCCGTTTGGCGTGAGGAAGAATGCGGACGGATGGGTTTGGGTGAGGGGTGGTCCCCAGACGTCGCCGACGTCGCTGGAGGTCGAGCGGGAGAAGGTGTCTGCGCGCTGGGTGACGGCGGCGCCGAGGACGAGCCATGCGACGGCGGTGCAGGCGAGGATGGCGGCGGAGGCGAGGAGTTGGAGCGGTTTCATGAGCTGGTGGGGGTTGGGTGTCGAGGCTTCTTGGGTCAGGGCAGGACGGTGGGGTGGAGGTAGAACAGTGCGGTGGCGGGTTGTTCGTTGCGGATGAGTTTTTTACTGAGGCGGATGGTGGATGGCGGGGAGCTGTCGGCGGTGGCGAGACGGGTGAGGTTGCCGTGGGTTTCCGCAGTGTAGGAGTCCGGCAGGAGGATGGCCCAGGCGAGGCTGTGGATGAACAGGGGGGTGACGGGGAGCTGGAGTGAGAGGGTGCCTTCGACGGGGTCGAGGGGTTCGAGGCGGTTGGTGTAGGAGAGGTCGATTCGGGTGAGTTTGCCGGGGTTTGGCGGGGCGGGGAGGGGGATTTCGAGGGTGCCGTCTTCGCGGCGGAGTGGGCGCACGGGGGTTCCGGCGACGGAGCAGTCCAGCAGGCTGGCGGAATCCGGGAGGCGGAGGGGGATGCGCATGGGTGAGCGGTGGGAAATGGAGATGGAGCCGGAGGTGAGTGATGCGCCGTCCGGTTCGATGAGCTGGGACCAGAGCACGGTGTCGACGGTGGCGTCTGCCGTGGCGGCGAGGGGCAGGCGCTGGATGGCGAGGGTGGCGGATGCTCCGGCTTCGAGGAGGAACCATGGGTTGCCAGCGAGGCGGGAGGCGAGGGTGGCGGGGAGGCTGGCGGGGGAGAAGGGGCCGGAGAGGTCATCTGCGGCGTAGGAGAGTTGGTCGCGGCCGGCGATGGAGAAGCGTGCGCGTGTGGCGTCCGGCCGGGTGGCGGCGGGGGTGGCGAGCGTCCATTGTTTATCGAGGGGGCGGAGCGGGGTGGCGTAGGAGATCTCGAGGTCACGGTCGAGGATGCCGCGTGTTTCCCATGCGAGTTCGAGGATGCGGGAGCCGTCGGGGAGGCGGCGGATGTGGTGGTTGGCGAGGTCGTCTCCGGATGCGGTGACGGAGCGGGCTTCCGGCGGGAGGGTGAGGGTGGCGGCGAGGCCGGAGCCGGCGGTGGCGGAGGCGTGGGTGAGGAGGTGGTAGGAGAGTTCGGTGTCGCTGGGTTTGACGAGTGCGTGGTGTTGCCATGACCATTCGGAGGGGAGTGGCGGGCTGAGGGTTTCCGCGGCTTCTTGCGGGGCGATGAGGCGGATGGTGACGGCGCCGCCGGTGGCGGGGAGCGGCAGGGTGGATGCGGTGGTGAGGGTGGTTGACTGGCCGTCGATCCCGATGGAGACGGCGTGGTTTTCCGGGATGCCGGTGAGGTGGATGTCGGTGGATGAGGCGGGGCCGGGATGGAAGGTGATGGTTTCCGCCGGGGTGCGGAGGGGGAGGAAATCGGCGCGGAACGAGTGGGTGCCGGGTTGGTCGAGGGCGATGCAGAAGTTGCGGTCGTGGACGACGATGCGGGTGTCTTCCGGGTCGGCGTGGCCGAGTGAGAGCGGTCCGTGGACGAGCGGGAGCGAGTGCCAGCCGGTGGCGAGTTGTTCGATGCGGTAGGCGGCGTGGAGGGCGGGGGTGCGGGAGGAGAAGTCGATGCGGTATCTGGCGGCGAGCAGGACGGCGGGGAGCGGGGGTGGTTCGGGGGCTTCGGGGGGGCGGCTTGTTGCGGAGTCGATGAGGCGGACGAGTTCGGCGTATGGGATGCGGACTTCGGCCTGGTCGAGGTCGGGTGGGGCGGCGGGTGCGAGCGGGGTGAGGGCTGCGAGGAGGATGGGAATGGTGGATTTGGCGGCGGTCATGGGGGGAGCATGGCCGCGGTGGGTGAAGGAATGATGAAGGGGGTGGGAAATTCCGGTGAGAACGGGGTGGTGAGGGCGGGGGCGACCAAGCGAGGGAACCACTCACTCAAGAAGCGCCAACAAGTGCGCCGAATCGGAAGTCCGTATGCAATCGGATCTCCCAACTCGCGAGAGCTTCGGAGCAATGCCTTCCCAGGCAGAGAGCCATCAGTGGTTCTGCTGCCGATCTGATCAAGCGTTGCTCCCTCACTTGATCGGCTTGGGTGGTGGCGGGGGGATTGGGGGGTGAATTGGGCTCGACGGGGCAGTCGGGAGCGGCCTATCGGTCGGCTGCGTGATGATTGTGAATTTCCTGAAGAAACAGATGGGCGAGCGGAACACGAACCTGCGCTCGGAGGTGCTGGGCGGGGTGACGACGTTTGCGACGATGGCCTACATCGTGGTGGTGAATCCGTTGATTTTGTCTGAGGCGATGGGGCCGGAGTGGACGAGTGCGCTGATGGTGGCGACGTGTTTGTCTGCGGCCTTGGCGACGGTGCTGATGGGGTTGTTCACGAACTATCCGATCGCGCTGGCTCCGGGGATGGGGCTGAATGCGTATTTTGCGTATACGGTGGTGAAGCAGATGGGGATTCCGTGGGAGGTGGGTCTGTCGTGTGTGTTGTTGAGCGGGTTGCTTTTTGTGGTGTTGGCATTTTGCCGTGTGCAGCAGTTTCTGGTGAATGCGATTCCGGAGGGGATCCGGTTTGGCACGGCGGCGGGGATGGGGATTTTCATTGCGTTCATCGGGTTGAAGAGCGCGGGCCTGGTGCAGGGGAATCCGGAGACGCTGGTGACGCTGGGCGAATACACGAGGCCGCCGGCGCTGTTGGCGATGGCGGGGATCGTGCTGATCGGTGCGCTGCATGTGTTGAACGTGCGGGGGTCGATTCTGGTGGGGATTGTGGCGGTGACGGTGGCGGGGATGTGTTTTGGGGTTTCGCCGGCTCCGGAGGGGGTCGTGGCGATGCCGGAGATTCCGGCGGGGTTGATGGGGCAGGCGGTGATGCATTTGCCGGAGGCGATCGAGGTGGGATTGGTGTCGATTGTCCTGACGATGTTGTTTGTGGACCTGCTGGACACGGCCGGCACGCTGACGGGGGTGGGGACGGCGGCGGGTTTCATGAAACCGGATGGGATGCCGCGGGCGCGCGAGGCGTTTCTGGCCGACGGGATCGGGACATCGGTGGGCGCGTTATTGGGGACCAGCACGGTGACGAGCTACATCGAGAGTGCCTCCGGGGTGGAGCAGGGGGCGCGGAGCGGGGTGGCGAACTATGTGACGGCGGGGATGTTTCTGCTGGCGATTCCGTTTTTCCCGCTGGCCTCGGCGATTCCGGTGTATGCGACGGCTCCGGCGCTGATTGTGGTGGGGGTGATGATGGTGGCGCAGACGGCGCACGTGAAGTGGGATGACATGAGCGAATCGCTGCCGGGGGTGGTGGCGATGATCGGGATTCCGCTGAGTTTCAGCATTGCGCACGGGCTGTCGCTGGCGCTGCTGATTCATCCGCTGGTGCTGGCGTTGGGCGGGCGCTGGCGTGAGGTGCACTGGATGGGCTGGCTGATGGCGGGCGCGGTGGTGTTGCGGTATTCGGTGGTTTGAGCAGGGCGAGCAAGCGAGGGAACCACTCACTCAAGAAGCGCCAATCAGAACCACAGATTTAGACTGATTAGACGGATTTTACTGATTTTCATGACGTTTGAGGGCTAAGGACTCCCACCTCGCGAGAGCTTCGGAGCACCATGCCTTGTCAGACAGGGAAGAATCAGTGGTTCTGCTGCCGATCTGATCAAGCGTTTCTGCCTAACGTGATCGCCCTGGTGGTTTGAGTGGAATTTTTGGGTAATTGGGGGCTTTACAAGTGGTGCGGGACCGTCCACGTTTCGCGCCCCGCCACCGGAGAGATGGCTGAGCTCGGTTTAAGGCACACGACTCGAAATCGTGCGTAGGCTATAAACCTACCGTGGGTTCGAATCCCACTCTCTCCGCCATTTATGCCTTATTTGGAGGGAGTTACAGCGTTTCGATAGCGGTTTTTTCCTTTCGCTTGTCTCCCGCAAACTGCGCCGAAATGCCTCTAAATGCGCCCCGGACGGGCAACAAACGGGCAACAGTTTTTCTGAGCGTTCCACATGAATACAAAAAGAAACCGCCGCCGCTCCCACTTAGAGCGACGGCGGCCCTACTGCCAACGGTATGGACCACGGAAACACGCGAACCATTGGCTTGTAGATGGCGTCCCGCAAACGCCAAAACCTATGTGAAAATCACCAGTCCTCAGCACCGGGAACCAAAGTAATCGAAGCCCGGTCAAACTTCATGATCATATGCCGGGCACCTGATTCCCGCCCATATCTCACAGCTGCACGAGTTCGCCTGAAGAGCAGAAGCTCCCCCGTTGCCGTCATCAGCATGCACTCCGGGAGATGATTATTCTTTGAACCCTCCTTGATTCCGTCTTTCAACGCTTCGATAATGGTCGATTTCAAGGCCGCTTTCGATTCAGCTCGCGCAGCTCTTTTTCTCTCCTCCCTATCCTCTTTCCACCGCACGGCCTGAAAATCCAGGTCACCCAACCCATATTCTCCCGATTCAAACTTCCCACGGAGCGAATCATTCAGCGAGGCAAGGTAATCCTGAATTTCGGCCGGGCCTTCTTCCAGCAAGGTAGCAATCTGCTTTTTTTCGCCAGTTCTGGAACCCTTCGTTCCTCTTTTCATAGGGCGAGGCGGACAAGGCCATCAACACCCTGTCGGTTGATTCGTAGGCGGAAGCACAAACATCCTCGATCTCAGCGTCGGGATGGGCGAACCGGCGGAAAAGGTCTCGATCAGTCTCGACCAAAGCCGGATTGATGATCTGGGGGGCATGCGGCGGAGCGGTAACAGTCATGGTTTCAAGTGGTGGCGTTTGTTGCTTTCTCAGTTGGTGAATTTTCGACGGCGGCGCAAACATCATGCTCCCGCCCGTTTCGTCGCCGGCGAATTGGGGGCTCTCTCCCTCCTCAAAGCCCGGGCCTTGCGTGCAAGCTTGTATTTTGCGGCGGCATCCTTCTCTCCATCCAGCTTTGCCAGAACCTCTGCAAGCTCATCTCTGCTCGGCTTGTCGGCCTGTTTCACCGCTTCCGGCTTGGATTCCTCCCGCCGATGCAACCTCATCCGGGCCGCTGGCAACTCTTGAGCCAACTTCCTCCGGTATTCACCATCCGCCCACCGCTTCGCGCGTTTCAGGATTGGAGAATCAGTGTGCCTCTGACGGTTTTCGGATTGAGTATCTGTCGCGGTCATGTCGGTCGATTTTACTAGTCTGGAGAGTATGGGTAGAGAAACGCGAAAGAATCGATCACAGACCAAAGGCCTTGTTTATCTGAAAGGCGGAAATGCTCCACAACCTTCCGCCCTTGGAGAACCCACCCATGCGGGTAATTCCCTCGGGTGTCGTCTGACCAGGACTGCCACGGGTTCACCGGCGGATCGGGAGGGTTCGGCGGCGTTACGTTCGTGCCGACCACTTTCGTATCCGGCATCTTGGTCACAAAGTAGGTATCATTCACGGTGAGGGCTGCCTCACTCACATTCCAGCGGTCAAAGATACCCTCACCGGCCGCAATCTTTCGATAAGCCACTTCCCCGTCACTCTTGAGTTTCGGAACCCTCCGCTTCACCTTCGTAATGATTCCCTCCTCGGTTTTCTCCTCTTCGTTATCATCCGCTTCGCCTTCCTCAACTCCAGGCTCCTCCCCTTCCTCGCCGTCCACCCAAGCTAGGATGGTTCGTTCATAAGGCCCCACAGCCACCGTCCTCCCTGCAACCCCCAGCTTCCTCAGACGCTTCTCCCCGGCGCAGACGAGACCGATACATCGCGCGGTCACAATGGCGGTCTCGGCACTTTCTGGAGCCACCTCCAAAGACTCCACCCACATCGAATGAAACTGCCCCGTTTTCGCCCCCCTTTTGAAACCTGCCGATATTGCGTCAGATTCCCAGTCGGGAAAAGAGGTCAGGATGCGGTGTGTCGAAGAATCAAGGACACCTTCCTTGCCTACGGAGCAGGAACCGCCCTCCAATTCAAGCGGCAAAGATCCATGGTATATGCTGGCTTCTATCATGACTTGTTGCGGGCAATGTCGTGACCGGGAATACCTTTTGCCCCGTGTCAAAATGCCAAGCCAACGCCCCGCCGGAATCGTCACCCGAAACACCTGAAGAAGGTGACAATAGTTGCGGTGCCAAATAAAAAACGAACCTCGCCCGCGCCTTTTGGCTGCCAGTGCCCCGACCCTGCCCCCGATCCTTCCAGCAAAAAGATTCCTTACCCCCGGCCCCTCCCGTAGGGGCAAATCACCCCGCCGTGCGGAGGCAACACCGGTTCCCACCCCTCCCCGCAATCGGCCATGTTTGCAGAGATACAGAGATAGCAGAGATAAATCCCCGCCCCTTTCCCCATAGGGCAAAAAACAGGAGTCCTAAGAACATTGGGAAATATCTCTGAAATCTCTGCATCTCTGCAAAAGCTCGAAACTATGGGGGTTTCAGCGTGCAGAGATCCAATCTGTATCTCTGCAAAAATGGCAAGTATCTCTGCAAATTCCAGACTTCGCAGCCGCCGCAAAGCGGAGATGCAGACATCGGCGCGGGCATTCGCAGAGAAAGGGAGGCCGCCGCCCCGCATCTCCGCGCCCGCCAGACACCCGCTCTGCGCGCCATGCAGTGCTGCAGAGATGCAGAGATCTACCGCACGGCCATCACAGACAGAGAGACCCGCCGTCACTGCCCATGTCCCTGCACGGTCACCGTGTAGGTGCTCTTTCTGCTTTGTGGCCGATCTCCGAATTCTACCACTCTGCCGTTCACCTTGAACACCTGGCCAACATATGCGGCAAACAGCTTGCCAACCGATGTTCGCCTCCGCCTGTCCAAATAACCTTTGTCTTCAGCAAAGCTTCTTTCCTCGCCGATCAGTCCATCCTCTTTGATCGTCAGTTTCACTCCCTCCGCGACCGTCCCCACTTTGCCTACAAAAAGCTCGGCCGCCCTCGCCAGCCTCGTTAAATCATCAATTGTGAAGTCTTTCTCAACCATTCCGTCCATCTCCTTGAGCACCTCCGACAGAAGCTCATTGAACTCCGACTTCTCCGGACTGATCGCGTCCGGAATTTCGGCTCTCTGAAAAGGCTCCTCATAACCGGCGGCCACCACGATCCCCCCCAATGTCTCCGAGAATCGCTCATAGGTAGGCAGCACCTTGCCAGCCTTCGGCATGCCTTTCGAATGCCAGTGCCTCACGATGGCCCACATCCTGCCAAGTTGCTCGGCCCGCCACTCGTCCGACTTCATCAATTGATCGTCCAACCGTATCGAATACTTCCTTTCATCCGGTTCTCCTGTTTCAAAGAGATCCACGATTAGGAAACGGCGGGCGGCATCCTCGTTCAATTCAAGCCGGTTTCCCGTTACCAGAACAAGCGCACGATTCTCAGCCTCAAAAAGCGCATGACCACCCAGCGCACGCCCCGTGCTCGTCTCGCTCGTCAGAAGCTGATCCAAGCTTGAGCTCGAAAGCCCACCATAGACGTTGTCGAGGAAGATATACGGCACACCAGCCCGGCAAAACGCCTCAAGTTCCTTGTCCAAATCCTCTTTTGCTTTCATCTTCGCAACTGACGCGCTTCCGAGCACCGGATACAGGCATGCCTTGGCGAGCACGCTTTTACCGCACCCGGGCTTGTTGCCAAGCCACAGGAAGCCAGGGCGCAGGCCTCCGCCGCCGGGCAAGTGTTTGCAGAATACGGCGAGCATCGCGGCCCGCTGCACTGCCAGGCCACGCTCATCGGCAAACGGGAAATCCCCATCCACCCGGCCAAAGCCCACTTTCGCCGCCTCAATGGAAATGTCCGATGGGTAATCAATGCCCCCCGGCACCGTAAAAGTTTCCGTCTCTTCATCGTATCCATCCGGCAGCTTTTCCAAAGCCCCGTCCTCTCGGATCACCGGAAGCCGAACATGATTCACCGCCTTGATTCCCCGCACCCCGCGCCGAAAATTCTGGCTACTTAGAATCACCGCCGCCTGATCGATCCCCAGCATTCCCGGGCGTGCATCTCCACTCTTTTTGTCATACACCTTCGCCATCAAGACGTGATCATTGATCCACGTGCAAAACACCTTCGGTGTCATCACCTTGCACGCCCCCCTGAAATCGAAGTAGACCAAATCCTCGTTCAATTCATAGAGATCCAACCGCGAGACAATTTCACCCAACCTCTTCGCGGTCTCGTTCAGGTCTTCAGCGATTGTCACGGTTGGCATTCCGTCACCCTCATAGACAGAAAGCCCCGCCGTCTTCGCCAGAGCGTCCAGAGCGTCCCCGGCATTCACCTTTGGTTCATCACTCACGGTTTCCACCCCGCTTTCCTCAGTGCTTCGGCGACAGTCCCACCGCTTGCCAGGTAGTCGGAAAGCTCGGGGCGAATTAGGGACAATACGAACGTGTAGAAACAGGCCACCTCGTTTCGAATCTCATATTCGACTCCTCGATTCCAAATGGCTCCGGCAAGGCGAATTCCGCCGATTCCCCGGCGGCCATAGTCTATTGCAACTCTAGCTTCCTCAGCCATGGCGGGCAGAATGACATGACCACGCTCCCTGAAGTCCACAATGCTCGAAAAGCATTCGGTGCGGAGCCAACGCTCCGGAATTCGCGCCAAAGCTTCCAGGTCTGCTTCAGGATGCCTCTTCAGGGCCTCGCCCATCCATCCCTCCAGTTGAAACGCAAAACCTGTTCCTTCATCTGTTTTGGATCCGGCCTCAATAACCGGATGCATCGGAGTGTCTTCCATGATTGCGGGAATGTCATGGGTTCACTTGCGGACGGCGCAGGCTTCGACGAATGCCATAAGGGCACTGTCTCGGTAGCGAACAGCCCGCCCTATTTTGATTACTTCAATCGCACCGCGCGCCGTTTGCTCATCCAGCGTGCGGAGGCTGATAGAGAGCCGGGCCGCCGCTTCGTGACGGTCATAGAGTAGCGGTGCTAGTGATTTTGTCGGATGTTCTTCAATACGCATGGTGCGCAGAAACTGCCTGCACAGCCTTGCGCTAGCGGTGCAAAGTTTGACCGCCTACGTAGTAAAACTAATTCTTGACAAGGGGCTCAGACATTATCGCACGGCTTTGTATTCAAGGCCGTAATTTTTCGCAAAGCTCTTCAGAGAGTCCCCAGTAAACGGAACATACCCCCAGGATTCTGGATTCTTGAAATGGTGCCTGAAGATGCCATTCAGGATGCCCGCCGCCGCCTCCCAGTGGAGCACTCCTGCCACCGGCCGCCCATCGGAATAGACGCCCTTGTCCCCTTCACGAAATTTTCTGACATACCCCCAATATGCCAACGCGAGAACATTTCTCAGCACATCCTCCGCCTTCTTCGGAATGCCCTTCGTGCCAAGAACTTTTGCATTCCGCATCAAGGCGAACGCCCCCTCCTCAGGACCAACCAAAGCCTTCGCAAAACGCTCCTGCCTACCCAAATCATCTTCCGCTCCATTGGCAGCCAACACAGCTGTCCATATCTTATCCATGATCGCCAGAGCCTCCCATATCGCCAACAAGTCTCCCGACTTCCGCCACAGCTCGGAATGGGCCACCGCATACACTGATCCGGCCGGCAGACGGGAGGGACAGGGATAGCAAACAGTGATACCCTTCCCTTCCTTAAAAGCACCCGACTCGATCCGGATCGACGGATAGAAACGACCGGGCTTTCCGGGTTTGAGAGGCCCGATGAAGTAAAATCGCTGCTTCACCCTGCCCGCCGACATCTCATCTATGAGGACAAGCCGCCGCCGTGGTGGCCCGGGCACGACACTCATATCGTCGCCTCCTCCTCCCTCGCAGCTTGAATGCTGGTTTGTCGGTGGAGATTGCAAGCAACCCACCCGGTCCGCGAACTGCCCCATCCGGGAGCCTGATTTCGTTTCGCGTGCCGCTGGAATTCAATCGCGCAATCTGCGCTGTAGTCCATGTCTACGCCAGGCCACTCTTCATTATTCAGAGCCTCCGCAATGTCTTCCGCAAACACACCCGCTTTGCACCGGAGCAAGCCCTCCGCTAACTCCTCAAGTGGGCGGCGCAGCAGTTGGGAAATCCTCTCAAGTAGTGCATACGCATCAGGGAAAATCTCAAGTTCGACAGGCACCATATCCTCCTCACTGACAGAAGAATCGATCCATTCCAATTGTCCAAAAACATCATCGGCGAGCACGACGGCATTGTTGTAAAACTCACTCGCCAGCAGCAACGGAACGGGTATGTCATATTGCTTGGCGTAGAATTCAAAAGTCCTCAGCCCCGTTCTTGAGACTCTGGTTTTTATGGTAGGGCTTTCCGTGCGGGATTGAATCGACTTCATTGGGTAACTCAGGTGGGGGTGGGGTAGCATTTTTATGCGGCGGGAAACTCAGTCACCTTTTCAGCCGCGCCGTCTTCTGGATCCGCAGGAACCACTCTCCAGAGCTTTGCAGCGAGGGACTTTTTCACAAGGGCGCGGTAGTTGGTGAAGATCACACGTTCCGAAGTTCCGGCGACGGCGGCGGTTTTCCCCACGTTGCCGTGGGTCGCGTAGTGACAGGAAATGAAGGTGCGGCGGAGAGCGTTCTTCGGCCAAGGATTGCCCTCACCCCACCCAGCTTTCTTACGGAGAGCCTGCAATGCCTTGTCGTAGGCTGATAGGGATTTGATCGTGGGGAGCATGCGGCCTGTCTCATTCTCCCGGTAGGGTTTCAGCCACTTCCAAGCGTTCGGCGGAATGTCATTGATCCGGGCGTGATTCGCTCCGCCCTTGGCGATCTCCTCTGTCACGGTGAGGGTTTGCTCCTCCCAATCGAAATGATCCCACCGTAGACGCAGGCTCTCTTCCTTCCTAATTCCCATGAATACCTGCGCCACGATGGCCGGGAGCATTTCCTCACTCGCGTGTGCGAGTAGATTGCCCACTTGCTTGTCCGTGAGGATTTGCTTGGCCGCCTTGCGCTTGGGAAGTGGCGGCGCGGGCGGCGTGGGGTTGTTCGTCACGCCAGGGAACTTGGGCGACTTCACCAGCCAGTTCAGGAACGTGTTCACATCGGTTCGGTTGGCACGTTGGTTGACGACCCCCCCCAAATCCTCCCACCAAAGCTGAATATCCTCCCCCTGCAGACTGGCAATCGTTCTCTCCGGGAATGCCTTGCTGAATCTCTTGAGGGTTTGGTTTGCACGGCGGCGGGTCTTGTCGTCGAGCTCCCGCTTCTCAATATCGTCGAGGTAGGCCTTCTTTGCCTCCTCAATCGTGGTTGCGTCCCGCTTGGCTTCTGTCTCGCGGTAGGCGACGTAGAATGCGGCGGCGGTGCTGAGAGTCACGCCCCACGGCTCCAGCAGCTTCACAGCTTCGCTCAGGTCGCGTTGCACGTCACGGTCGAGGGTTTGCTTCCGATGGTCCTTGTCCATGTCCGCCAGTAGCTCCTCCTGTTCCTCAATGTGGGCGTCCCGTTCCTCAGCTTCACCGTGGCGGAAAAACTTCCGGGTACGCTTGCCGCCGAATCGACTCTCGACCATCCAGCGGTAGCCCCGCTTGGCATAGCCGCTTTTCGCGGGAACTTCTTTGCAGGTTACACGATCTTTGTGGCTTGGCGCGGGTGCTTGCATTTCTGCGCAAGGGTTGCCTGAAAAAGTAGGGCAAAACAAGTCAAAAATGGCAACAAACGGGCAACGAAATAGATAAAACCCGTAAGCAAGGGGGCGGCACACGACTCGAAATCGTGCGTAGGCTTAAAACCTACCGTGGGTTCGAATCCCACTCTCTCCGCCATCGCCCCTGTCCAGAGATCTGCTGGTCAGGGGCGATGGCGTTTGATGGGGGGCGGCTCCGCATGGGGCGGTGGTTTCTCCACTGCCCGGGTGGTTCGGGGGGCCTGCCAAATCCCCGGCTTGAGCGTTTTCCGGGCAGAGTTTCCGGCCCATGTTTCCGGCAAACGGGCGGAGTCCGGGGGTTAGTCCGGGAAGACGATGGCGCGGTTGCCGTCGATGATGGTGCGGTCGTTGACGTGGTAGCGGATGCCTTTGGCGATGGCGATGCGTTCGCAGTTGCGGCCGAGGCGGGCGAGGTCGGACGGGGTGTGGTGGTGGTGGGCGCGTTCGACTTCCTGTTCGATGATGGGGCCGGCGTCGAGGTCCGCGGTGACGTAGTGGCAGGTGGCGCCGATGAGTTTGACGCCGCGTTCGTAGGCCTGGCGGTAGGGGTTTGCGCCGATGAAGGCGGGGAGGAATGAGTGGTGGATGTTGATGATCCGTCCGGCGTAGTCGCGGCAGAAGTCGGTGGGGATGATCTGCATGAAGCGGGCGAGCACGATGAGTTCGACGTTTTGTTTTTCGATGAGGGAGCGGATTTCGGCGAAGCCGTCGGCTTTGCGGTCGCCGTCCATTTCGATCAGGTGGAAGGGGAGGTTGTGGTTTTCGGCGATGGCCATGCAGTTGTCGCGGTTGCCGATGATGGAGGTGATTTCGATGGGGAGTTCGTCGAGTCCTGCGCGCCAGAGGATTTCGTTGAGGCAGTGGTCGGTTTTGGTGACGAGGACGGCGGTGCGCATGCGGTAGGGCTTGCGGCGGAAGTGCCATGTGGCGTGGAGCGAGCGGCCGAGGGTTCCGAAGCCGTCGATGAAGTCCTGGTTTTCGACGTCGAGGTTTGAGGTTTCGATTTCGAAGCGGGCGAAGAATTTCGAGCCGAGTTTGTCGGAGAACTGGTTGAGTTCGACGACGTTTCCGGAGTGGACGGCGGCGTAGTTGGCGACCTTGGCGATGATGCCAGGCTGGTCGTGGCAGGAGAGTTTGAGGATGAGGCCCGGGCGTGACATGTGCCGGGAGATACCCGTGGAGAGGGGGGGTGGTCAACCACCGGGGCGGGGTCCGGTTTACTTGAGCGGGGTGATGTCGGTGAGGACGGGGGTGGGTTCGCCGGAGATCGGGCGGGTTTGGTCGGGGCTGGGGGTGGCTTCGGACCGGGGTTGGGGGATGCTGGAAGAGGTGTTTTCCTGTTCGCGCAGGGCGAGGTTGATGAGGAGGAATGAGAACAGGAGGGTGGTCAGCAGGCCGGTGATGCCGGCGAGCCACCAGCGGTGGGTGCCGCGGTAGGGGGAGCCGATGCCGATTTCCTCGAGCGAGGGCGGGGTGGGGCGGCGTTCCGGGGTTTTCTCTTCGCGCGGGTTGGCGAGGGATCCGGCGAGGCAGAAGCCGGCGAAGTCTCCATCGGCGGCGAGTGCGAGGTCCGCGGGGATGGGGCCGTTGCGTTCGGACATGGGTCCGGCGAGCAGGTGCTGGACGACCCCGTCATCCACGAAGCCTTCGGTGGCTGGAGGGGGCGGCCATCGGTCGCTTTGGGCTTGTGGCCTGGGGATCGGTTTGAGGTTGAGGGGGCTCATCGCATTTGCTGGTGCAATGGATGGGGATATCTGGATTATCGAACAATGTCAATAATTAATGATCCTTAAAGAGTTAGGCGATGAGGGGGGAGCTTGTTGGGTTGGGGGTGATGGGTGGAATGACGAAGGGAAGTTCGTGAATTGCGTTGGAAATCGGGTTTGGATAGTTAAAAATCGTCAAGTGCTGAAGCCGCGTCAAGAAATCAATGCGCTGGACCGTCTAACGGAGTTTCGTGATGCGGTGGTGGGGTGGTTTGGTGAGCATGGGCTGGATCATCCGTGGCGGAGGACGCGGGATGCGTATGAGGTGTTGGTTTCGGAGGTGATGCTGCAGCAGACGCAGGTGGCGACGGTGTTGAAGAACGGGGCGTATGGGCGGTTTCTGGAGGCGTTTCCGGATTTGGAGTCACTTGCCGTGGCGGGGGATGATGAGTTGCTGAAGGCGTGGGAGGGCTTGGGTTATTACCGCAGGGCGAGGATGTTGCGGGAGACGGCGAGGGCGGTGGTGGAGGGGCACGGCGGGGAGTTTCCGCGGGAGTTGGCGGGGCTGATGGCGCTGCCGGGAGTGGGGATGTATACGGCGGGGGCGTTGCGGGCGTTTGCGTTTCGCGAGCCGGCGGTTCTGGTGGATGGCAATGTGGTGCGGGTATTGGCGCGGCTGATGGATTTCCGCGATGCGGTGGATGGTGCGGCGGGGCAGCGGGTGATGTGGGAGTGGGCGGGCGAGCTTGCGGATGAGGGGCGGCCGGCGGCGTATCATGCCGGGTTGATGGAGTTGGGCCAGCGGGTTTGCCGGCGTGGGGTGCCGGATTGTCCGGGCTGTCCGGTTGCGCGGTTTTGCGGGACGCGGGTTCCGGCTGATCTGCCGGTGAAGAAGCGCAAGGTGGCGGTGACGGAGGTGGACGAGCACGCGCTCTGGGTGACGGATGGAGCGGGGCGGGTGCTGATGCAGCGTGAGACGGGGAAGCGGCGGACGGGATTGTGGAAGCTGCCGGTGAGGGATGCCGGCGAGGTGGCGGGCATGCCGGTGGTGCGGGAGTCGACCTATGCGATCACGCGCTACCGGGTGCGGTTGAAGGTTCATGGGGTGGGGCCGGGCGGGGTGTGGGGGGCGCTGCGGGAGGGCGAGGAGTGGCTGGATGCGGAGGAGGTTGCGGGCGTGGCGATGGCGGCGCCGTTCCGCAAGGTGGTGGCGCTATTGTCGGCGGGCGATTGAAAAGGGTGTGACGAACGGGGCGGGGTGTGCTTGTTTCGTGCGGAATGGATCGTTATATGCGTTTGATTGGGCTGCTGCTGGTTGCGGTGTTTGTTCAGGCGTGTGCGGTTGCTCCGCGGCCGGACAGCAAGGTGCCGGACAGGGATACGAAGCGGGTGGTGGCAAAGCGGGTGAGCGCGGTGGTGGTGACGGGCCGGGGCAGTCTGGCTGCGTGGGTGCGCCGGGGGTTTGTGGAGAATGAGTCTCCGGATGACGCGGACGGAGGATCTGCGACGCCGATCACGGGGGACGGGTATTTCCTGACGGCGGATCACGTGCTGGCGAATGCGGAGGGGAAGAATGTGTTCGTGTTGTTCGGGCAGGGCGGGAGGTTGCGGCCGTTCAAGGCGCGGGTGGTTTGGCGGGATTCGAAGTCCGATCTGGCGATCCTGAAGGTGGCGGCGGTGACGCCGAATTTCTACCGGTGGACGGATCCGGGTGCTTGGTTGCCGGCGGGGACTCCGGTGATGCACGGGGGGATCGCGACGGGGTTCAGGTCGCAGCCCGGGAGGATGGGGACGACGCTGCCGCCGGAGAGGGCGTGGAGCAGGACGCGGAGCTTCAAGATGGACATTCCGCTGCAGCCCGGGGACAGCGGTGGTCCGGTGGTGGATGCGTATGGGAATCTGGTCGGGATTAATTCGGCGGTGGAGTTTCTGGTGCCGATGGAGACGGCGTTTTTTGTGGATTCCGAGGCGAAGCGGCCTAACATTCGTCATATTGAAGCAGTGATCCGCGCGGACCGGGAGCGATCCGGTGCGGCGGTGCGGGAGTAGAACGGGGAAATACCAGGAATGAGTTTCTTTCCAGACAGAGTGGGCAAGGTGGTGGCGATGGTCGCCGCGGGTTTGCTTGCGGCGGGATGTGCGGAATACAACGAGAGCGGGTTGCCGGGGAGTTCCGCCTCGATAGCGCGCAACCAGATCATGTGGGTGAATGAGGAGGCGGGGACCCTGGGGTATCGGCGGTTGCAGCGGCAGTCGGAGAATTACCCGGATCTGGTGTTGTTCGTGGGCAAGCACGGGTCGCCGGATTTCATGGCGGAGACGGCGGACCGGAGCCGGTTGTATTTCATTCTCTATTATCTGGAGAAGCGGCGGGCGTTCGCGTGCCGCACGCTTGCCGGCGGCGAGCGTTCGGTGGAGTTTTCCGGGCCGTATCCGATCACGGACAAGGAGTATGAAACGCTGGACGGCTTCCGCAAGCGGGAGGGTCGTTAGGGGATCCGGGGCCCGCGTTAGGTTTTGCTAAGATCGGTGGCGCATGGGCCGTAGATACGGCACCATATGATGAAAAGAATTCCGTTTTTTGTTGTTGCCGCAAGCACCATGGCGATCGGGCAGGACGTTCTGGAGCCATTGATTGTGACGGCATCGAGATCCGAGCAGAGCCGCAAGGACGTGCCGTATTCGTCCGATGTGATTGATTCCGGGGAGGTTCGCGACGGGGCGCGGAGGTCGCTGCCGGATGTGTTGGTTCATACTCCCGGAGTTCTGGTGCAGAAGACGGCGCACGGCCACGGATCGCCGTTCATTCGCGGGCTCACGGGGCGGAGGAACCTGTTGATGGTGGACGGCGTGCGAGTCAATAATTCGACATGGCGGAGTGGGCCGGTGCAGTATTGGAACACGGTGGATTCGTATGCGCTCGAGAGGGTGGAGCTGATCAAGAACCAGGGGTCGGTGCTGTATGGCTCCGATGCGGCGGGCGGCACGATGAATACGTTCACGAGGTCGTCTGACTTCATGGCCCGGGACGAGGGGGAGGCCTATGCGGGCGGGTCGATGTACTATGAATACCGTACGAATGGCGACGGCAGTCATGTCGGCCGGATGGAGGCGGAGACGGGAGTTGGCGGGAAGTTCGGGTTGTTGTTCGGAATGACGCTGAAGGATTTCGGTGACATTGAGGATTCTGCGGTGGGTTTGATGGACGGGACCGGGTATCCGGAGCAGGACTACGATTTCAGGGCGGACTATGCGGTGACGAGTGACTCGCAGCTGACGTTTGCGATGAGCTACGTGAATCAGGACGATGTTTCCCGCTGGCACCGGACGCTGGGGAATCCGGGGTGGACGCACGGCAGCCATGTGGCCGATGCGGGGAAGTGGAATGCGGATCTATACGATCAGGAGCGGATGCTGAGCTACCTCCGGTATTCCGGAGAGAATCCCGCGGCGGGAGCCCTGATTCAGAAGTGGAGTGCGACCTTGTCCTACCAGAACAGCGATGATTCGACGTGGCAGGACCGGAATCCGGACAGCGACAGCATCCGGGCGTCGCACATCGACGTGCAGACGCTGGGTCTGGACGTGACTCTGGAGTCCGAGGCGGGGCCCGGGCGGTTTGTCTACGGGATGGACTATTACCACGACGAGGTGGATTCGTCGGGCTACCGGACCAACAGCGCGGGCACCACGTATTCCGAGAGTCTGCCGGTGGCGGATGATTCCGAGTATGATTTGTTTGGCGCGTTTGCGCAGTATCTGTGGACGCCGGACGAGCGTTGGGAGGTCACGGCAGGCGGGCGTTGCACGTATGCGGAGGCATCGCTCGGGAGGTATTATGATGAAACCGGGGCGATTCAGACCGACCAGAGTCAGGACTGGACGGCATTTGTGGGTTCGCTGCGTGCGCTGTATCGGGTGAATCCGTGCTGGAGTCTGTATGGCGGGGTTTCGCAGGCGTTCCGGGCGCCGAATCTGGATGATCTGACCGGGAATGTGACGGCGAAATCCGGCAACACTGCGTTGGGTTCGACGGATGTGGAGCCGGAGCAGTTCGTGACCTATGAGGTCGGGATCCGCCATGGGAGTGAGGAATTTTCCGCGGATTTGGCGTTTTTCTACACGGACATTGACGAGATGATCGCCGATGTGGCGGTGAGCGCGACCGACAGCGACACGATCACCACCAACGGATCCGAAGGGTATGTGTATGGGGTCGAGTTGTCCGGATCGTGGAGGTTTCACCCGCAGTGGACGCTTTCGGGATTCGCCGCGTGGCAGGACGGGCGATTGGAGGTCTCCGATTACCTGGGAGGCCCCGTGGTGAACAAGCCGATGAACCGGCAGATGCCGTTGACCGGATCGCTGGCGCTGCGTTGGACTGAGTCGGGCGGTCGCTATTGGATCGAGGGCCGGGTGCTGGCGGCAGCGGAGGAAGACCGGCTGTGGGCGAGTGATCAGGCGAGTGATTCTCAGCGGATTCCAACGGGAGGAACGCCCGGGTATTTCGTCACCGCGCTGCGGGGCGGGTGGGACGTCAACGAGCATCTTGACCTGACGTGCAGCCTCGAGAATGTGACTGACGAGGACTACCGTTACCATGGATCCGGCCAGAATGAGCCGGGATTCAATGCGATTATTGGCGCAAAAGTGACGTGGTGACGCGCAAAACGCGCAATTCATCGAAGTTCCTCCTTGCTCCTTTGGCTGGTGGAATTAGGTTTTTAGAAACCGCGCGGGATTTTTTTCGCGTGGTTCATAATAAACCGGGGCGTTTGCCCCAATTGTGGGCAATTGCCCTATTTGTATAACCAGAAATAAGATAAACCTATGAAGACCAATGCCAATAATCGGCGCGGTTTCACCTTGGTGGAGCTGCTCGTCGTGATCGTGATTATCGCTGCGCTTGCCGGCCTCACCGCTCCCATGGTGATTCGTCAGCGCAAAAAGGCCGACCAGACCGAGGCGGTGAACAACGCCCGTCAGATCGGATTCTCGCTGTTCGAGTTCGAGACTTCCTACGGAAGTTTCCCGGATGAGGACACGGCGGAAGATGTGGTGGAAAACACCGAGAGCACCCTGACGCCGCTTTCCGGCAGTTACTCCAACGACTTTTTCCGTCAGCTGCTTGCTGCGGAGATGACCCAGTCCGAGGAAATGTTCTACGCCAAAACGACTTATTCAGCGAAGCCGGACAACGTTTACAGCACGGCTTCCGAAGCGCTTGAAGCGGGTGAGGTTGGTTTCGGTTACATCATGAACGACACCTCAGCGTTCAGCACCTCGGGCAACCCGGCACGTCCGATCATCTGTGCGCCGCTGCTTGAGAGTGGGTCCGGTGTTTCGACCACCGAGTTCGACACCGACATCTATGATGCCAAGGCCGTTGTGCTCCGGATTGACAACAGTGTTCGTTCGCTGTCGATCCTGCGCACCAGCAAGAAAGCCCAGCTCGGCGGTGGCAAGTCGCTGCTGACGACGGGTGAAGACACCGTCTGGGGCACCGAAACGGAGCCGACGATCGTCCCGCCGGAAGTGAAGTAAGCCTTCGCTCAAGCGGTCCACGACCGACCTATCACAACCGGAGGATCTTTCGAGGTCCTCCGGTTTTTTGTTGCCGGGGCGGGAGTCATGGACGAGGGCAGGTGGCGAATGCCATGAATGAGGAACACGTTTCACCCGAGACAAGTCTGGAAGTGGAGGCCCGAGCGGAGCCGGGAGCGGAGGCATCGCGGTCGTTCATGCCGTATCCGGCGTCCACGCTGAGTCCGCCGATCGTGCCGCAGGACCTGACGTCGTTCAAGAGTCGGGGGCTAGCGGAGGTCGAGCGAGGATTGCAGCAGCGGTTGGCGGAGATTCGCGAGGAGTATGTGCGGGTGGTCGACCACTTCAACTGGAACAAGCTGGTTTATGAGTCCGAGATCCGGTTCGAGCCGGTGATCGGCGAGACGTATCATCTGTATGAATCCGGGGACAGGAGGATGCTTTCGATGATTTCACCGGACCAGTGGACCAAGACGCATTTGGCGAGTGTGCGGCTGAACGTTGACCGCCAGTGGCAGGTGGTGAAGACGGGGCCGGGGGTGGATGCGCGGGACTTGTTCGGGGGGCGCTGAGGGATACTTGGGGGCAGGGGAGGCCGGGGGAATGGTGAATAGGTGACAATTCAGTCGTCTTTTTGTTCATGACAAGCGGGCGAGGCGGGGGATCATTCGCGGAATCCGTCGAGACGGGTTGGGAAATATCCAAGATGAACGTGCGAGAGCAGAGAGATGTGAATGGAGTGGCATGGAGAGGCTCCGGGTGGGGCGCGGTTGTGTGGCGGGCCGGGACCCGGGTTTGCGGAGGTGGCGCGGTCCGGGGCGGCGGGGCGGTGGGGGAAACGCTGGCGTCGGGTGGCGGAGTGCTATGAATGCGGAGCGGATCGATGGCTGCGGATTCAGCCGCAAGGTGTGGTGGCTGGAGCCGGTGGGCGGGCGGGCCGAGAGAATCGGGTTGTTTTTGGACGGGGAGTCTTATGTCGCGCGGATGCATGCGCTGGAGGTGATCCGTGAGATGCAGCGGTCCGGGGACGTGCCGCCGATGGCGTGTGGGTTTGTCTCCCACGGGGATGCGGCGGCGGGGCACCGGGATTTCACCTGCAGCGACGAGTATGCGGATTACCTGACCGAGGAGGTGATGGCGCGGGGGGCGGACCGGTTCCGGTGCGGTGATGGTGCGAGGCATTTGATCGCGGGGACGAGTCTGGCGGGGTTGCAGAGTGCGTTTGTGGCGTTGTCGCGGCCGGATTTGTTTTCGCATTGTCTGGCGCAGTCCGGGGCGTTCTGGTGGTCGGACGAGCTGCTGACCGGGCATGCGCAGCGGATGGATCCGGTGGATGTGAGGTTTTGGTTGAGCGTGGGTGACCGGGAGACGGCGGACGGGATTTCGCATCCGCCATCGGGGATTTACCAGAAGGTGTCGCAAGTGGCGGCGTGCGAGCGATTCGCTCGGAGTCTGGCGGGCAATGGATGCGAGGTGAGGCACCGGATGGTGCCGGGCGGGCATGAGGTCGGGCGCTGGCAGTCGGAGTTGGCGCCGGCGTTGCGGTGGTTGTTCGGTGCCGGGGAATCCGGGGAAGCCGGGATTTCAGTGGCCGACGAGCGCAGGAGGAGCTAGAAACAGGGGGTGAGTGCGGAACGGATGGTGGTCTTGTTCGACGGGGATTGCGGGTTCTGCAATCGATCGGTGGAATTCATCTGGAAACACGATCCGGGCGGGAGGTTTTGGTTTGCACCGCTGGAGTCGGCGGCGGCGAGGGGGCTGCTGGAGGAGATCGGCGTGGCGGCCCCGGATCCGGAATCGATGTGCCTGGTCGCGGGCGAGACGGTCTGTCAGCGCGGGGAGGCGGTGCGGCGGATTTGCGCGGAGCTGGAGCTGTGCGGACCGGTGAAATGGATCAGCCGGGTGCTGCCGGTTGTGGTTCTGGACGCGGGCTACCGGGTGGTCGCCCGGCTGCGGCGGCGGCTGGGTGGGGAATGCTGCGCGGTGCCGCCCGACGAGGTGAGGCGGCGGTTTCTCTGAGGGCTCAGCTGCCGACGGTTTCCTCAGCGGCGGCCTGGATGCGGGACGAGACTTCGTCGATGGGGGCGTTGGAGTCGATGACGCGGGTGAAGGGTTCGTCGCGGAGGGTGAGGAAGATGTCGCGGCAGCGCTGGAGGGATTCGCGTTTTTCGAACTCGTTGGTGGTGTCTCCGCGGATGCCGATGCGCTGGTGGGCGGTGTCGACATCGAGGTCGAGGATGAGCAGGAGATGGGGCGGCGGGGCGAATTCCTCGTTGCGGCGGCGGATTTCCGCGGGGTCGAACCCGCGTGCGCCCTGGTAGGCCATGGTGGAGAAGTAGTAGCGGTCGAGGATGACGACTTTGCCGGCGGCGAGCGCGGGGGTGATGAGTTCGTCGACGTGCTGGCGGCGGTCGTTGAGGAAATACTGGAGTTCGTCATCCGGGGAGAGGCGTCCGGTGGATGCGGATTCGCGGAGTTTTTTCCCCCACGGGCCGTTTGTTGGCTCATGACTAATTATTACCTCGCGGCCACGTGTTTCGAACCATTCGCGTAGAAGGTTTGCTTGAGTGGTTTTGCCGGCTCCGTCGATGCCTTCGACGGCGATGCAGATTCCTTCTGACATTGGGTCAAATGTAGCGGGTTTTGAGGTGGGTGAGGTAGTCGTTAGGGGTCGGTGGCTTGCCAGTGGCTTGCTCGATTAACTCCGATGGGTCAAGTATTGACCCGTGGGTATGGATGTTTTTGCGGAGCCAGTCGAGGAGTTTCGAGTAGTTGGCGTTTTGCGCGTCTGCGGCGATGTCCGGGTTTTGCATGGCGGCGGCGAAGAGTTGTGCGGAGTTGATGTTTCCGAGGCTGTAGGTGGCGAAGTAGCCGAGTCCGCCCATGGCCCAGTGGATGTCCTGGAGGCAGCCGCTGGCGTCGTTTTCCGGGGTGAATCCGAAGAGGTCGTTGAAGGTTTCGTTCCAGACGGCGGGGACGTCCTTGACCTGGATGTCGCCGCGGACGAGGGCGCGCTCGATGCCGAAGCGGAGGAGGATGTGGAGGTCGTAGGTGGCTTCGTCGGACTCGACGCGGATGGGCGAGTAGGCGGCGCGGTGGAGGAAGGCCATGAAGTCGTCGAGCGGGAGGTCGGCGAGTTGGGGGAAGGTCTCGCAGGCGACGGGATACCAGGTTTCCCAGAACGGGCGGGAGCGGCCGACGTGGTTTTCCCAGAGGCGGGACTGGGATTCGTGGATGCCGAGGGAAACCGAGGAGCCGGATGGCAGGCCGAAGTCGGCGGCGGGCAGGCCCTGGCTGTAGAGGCCGTGGCCGGTCTCGTGGAGGATGCCGAAGAGGGACGAGGTGAAGTCGGATTCGTCGTAGCGGGTGGTGAGGCGGACGTCGCGGGGGCCGAGCGTGGTGCAGAACGGGTGGGTGGTGGTGTCGATGCGGCCGGCGGTGAAGTCGAAGCCGACGTCTTCGGCGATTTTCGCGTTGAGTGATTGCTGGGCGGCGACGGGGTAGGGGCCGGGCGGCAGGGAAACCGGGTTGGCGCTGGATTTTTCGACGGCTTTGGCGGCGATGTCGCGGAGGTCCGGGCGGATGCCGTCGAAGATGGCGGCGAGGGCGGCGGTGGAGGTGGCGCGTTCGTAGGATTCGAGCAGGGCGTCGTAGGGTTCGCCCTCATAGCCCCAGAGTTCGGCTTTTTCGCGGGCGATGCCGAGGAGGGGTTCGAAGTGGGGGGCGAAGGCGGAGAAGTCGGAGTTCCGGCGGGCCTCGGCCCAGGCGTTTTTGGCGAGCGAGGTGGCGGAGGTTTCGCGGGCGACGAGTTCGACGGGGAGCTTGGTGGCGCGGTCGAACTGGCGGCGGAGTTCGCGGAGGTTGGCGGTGAGGGTGGGGTCGTTGCCGTCGTCGGCGTTTTCGGCGGATTCTAGGTCGGCTTGCCAGGCGTCCGAGGTGGCGAGTTCGTGGCCGCGAGCGGCGAGCCACGAGAGTTGGTCGGCGCGGAAGCCGGAGCCGGCGGGCGGGAGGTAGGTTTCCTGCTCCCATCCGAGCACGGAGGAGACGGATTGGATGACGGATAGTTCGCGGGCTTTCTGGAAAATCGGCATGTCGGGAGACTAGGAGGAGACGCGCGTCCGGGGGAAGGAGGAAGATGGCTTCATTGGCGCAGGAAATCCTTGTGTCATGTGGCGGGGGAATCGAATCTGCAAGTGCGGCCGTCCGCTGGAAATACCGGCGCCGGGTGGCGCGTAGATATCCCAACCCAAATCAACCCAGACGATGATGAGTATTTTTGAAGACAAGCGCGTGGTGATGACGCTCGACGCAGGGGGAACGAGTTTCCGGTTTCACGCGATGCAGGGCGGCAAGCAGGTGACGGAGACGATCAAGAACCTGATCGACGGCGACGATCTCCAAGGGTGTCTGGATGCGATTTTCGAGGGCTTTGAGAAGACGCGCGAGCGTTGTCCGGAGCCGCCGGTGGCGATCAGTTTCGCGTTTCCCGCGCCGGCGGACTATCCGGCGGGCATCATTGGCGATTTGTATAACATTCCCGGTTTTCGTGGCGGTGTGCCGCTGGGGCCGATGCTTGAGGCGAAGTTCGGGATTCCGGTATTCATCAACAACGACGGCGATTTGTTCGCGTATGGCGAGGCGATCGCGGGATTCCTGCCGAAGCTCAACAGGGAGCTGGAGGAGAACGGGAATCCGCGGCGGTTTCACAATCTGTTTGGCGTGACCTTCGGCACCGGCTTCGGCGGCGGGATCGTGCGCAGGGGGCAGTTGCATGTCGGTGACAACTCGATGGCCGGCGAGATCTGGTGCACGATGAACGCGGTGGATCCGGACTCGAATGCGGAGGAGGGAGTCTCGATCCGCGCGGTGAAGCGCGAGTATGCGCGGCTGGCGGGAATTTCGTTCGACGAGTCTCCGGACCCGTATGACATCGAGTTGATCGCCTTCGGCAAGAAGGAGGGGGATGCGGAGGCGGCGAAGGAGAGTTATCGCTTGTTAGGCCGGGTGGCGGGCGCGGCGATGGCGCAGGCGATGACCCTGATAGACGGGGTTGCGGTGATTGGCGGCGGGCTGTCGGCGGCGTATCCGTTGTTCATGCCGTCGCTGATCGAGACGATGGGTGGCAAGCACAAGGGATCGGGAAATCCGCGGCTTCCGTCGAAGCCGTTCGACTTGACGGATCCGGCGGGTCACGCGGAGTTCATCAAGGATCACTCTAAGGCGATCGATGTGCCGGGAACGGACAAGAAGCTGATTTATGATCCTCTGCAGCGGCTGGGCGTGGGGATTTCGGTGCTCGGCACGAGCGAGGCGATCACGACCGGGGCGTATGCGTTTGCGTTGAGCAATATCTAGCGGGTTCGCGGCGGGCCGGCATTCCTGGCGGGGTGCGTGGTTGGTCGCAACAGCTGCATTTGAGAGGATTCCGGAGGGATCTCGGCATGTCGCCGGGGGTGAGTGAAGCGATACCCCCGGATTGGAGCGGATCATTGGGTCATGCATCCCGGCAGGGATGCCAGACGGGCGGATCAATCGAGGTATTCCGGATCGTATTCGATTCCGGTTCTATCAAGGAATTCGGTGAGTTCCTCCCGGAAGGTCTTGTGACGGTGGTGTTCCGCTTGGTTGGCGATGTAGGTGAGGACATCGTCCTTTGCGGACGCGCTGACGGTGAAGGCGGCGTAGCCGTCCTGCCAGTGGAAGTTGGGGATGGCGGTGGTTTCCGTGATCCGGATGGATGAGGATTTTTTGAGTTCCCGCATGAAGTCGGAGATTCCGTGGGTGGGTTTCAGTCCGACGAGGAGGTGGACATGATCATGGTAGCCGCCGACTCCGAGGGGGATGCCATCGAGTTTGCGAGTGATGCCTCCGAGGTATTTGTGGAGATTTGGGCGCAGATCGGGTGAAAGAACAGGTTCCCGGTTTTTGGTGGAGAATATGAGGTGGTAGAGGAGCTTTGTATGGGTGGAGGGCATTCGCGTCAGGTTAAGGCCTGAATGCCTGATTCTATCGGGGAAATCCGCCTTCGCGTGTCCCGCTTGACGTGCCGGACATCAAGCCATTGCTCGAAGATCCCAAGCTCTGCGATATCGACCACTCCGATCAGATAGGAACTCAGGGCATGGTAGAGCTTTTCATAACTCAACCGCGCCCGCCCGACTCGATTGCCCACCGCCTTGGCGAATCTCATGCCGAGCTGGTGGACGATCATCGCGGCAATGACCAGCGCCTGGATATGGTGTTCGTTGCTCACACGGTTGAGGGCCTTGGCCAGATTAAGCGACTGCTTCCAGCCGCGGAACTGGATCTCCACCGCCCAGCGA
>JAUTCT010000107.1 GCA_030673875.1 Verrucomicrobiota bacterium JB025
GCGCGTGCCGGATTGGTAAGGGCCTTGCGGGCGCACAAGGGCACGGACGCGGATGCGGAGCTTTGGGCTCGGAATGTTTCGTTGGAGTATCGACGGATCTTGATGAGTGGGGCGGAAGAGAAGGCAGAGGAGCGGTTGAATTGCGACGGGGAGGTGGAGCGTGTGGTAACGCGCAAGGGGATTACCAAGGAGGAGGCAGGGAGAGAGAAGGATATTTCCTATGGTCGGATGCTGCGGTGCCGGATTCGGTATTTTTCGGATGGAGCCGTGATCGGCAGTCGGAAGTTTGTGAACGATGCGTTCGAAGGGGCGCGGGAGCGGTTTGGGCCAAAGAGGAAGGATGGTGCGCGGAGGATGCGTGGGCGGGCAGGACCTGCAGCTGGTGCGTTATGGAGTTTGCGGGACTTGCGCACGGAGTGAGTCGGCAAGTGAGGAGAATCGTGCGGGTTCGGAAGCAATGGAGCCGGGGTCGGAGGTTCAACTGGCTTCGATTTTTCTCTCCGCGCCACCCGATGTCATTGAGGGGCGGAGGATTTATCTGCTGGTGGTTTGGTGGAGGGGATGGACGGAGGGGATGGACGGTGGGGCCGGAGAGCGGTGTGAGTCGGCGCGGCTTGACGCTGTGGGGTGGGCGGCAGGCTAGTGCACCGAATCGGAAGTGCGTATGCAATCGGATGATGGATTGATCAGGTTTCAGGATGCGTTCTGCGAACGATTTGGAGGAAGAACGGGGCGCTTTTTGCTGATTCCTGCGTTATTCCTCGGTCGTTGAGCTTGCTCAACTCCAATCGTCACGCCTTGGACTCAGGAAAAATCACTCGCGCCGTTTGCACACCGACTTCCGGTTCGATGCACTAGACGGTGGTGGTGCCGCGGAAGAACTGCCAGAGTTTGACCATGGCGAGGGTGTCGAGTTTGCAGTAGGCCAGAAGTTGTTGTTTGATTTCGGCTTTTCTGCCGGCGGTGGTTTGCGGGGCGAGGGCTTCGATGAATGCCTGTTGGGCGGCTTCGCCGTGTTGCACGCCCTGGAGCGCGCCGTAGGCGAGGTCCGGGCAGATGGTCGGGAGCAGGGCCTTGATGCTCCAGCTGCCGTGTTGGGCGGGGTGATAGTAGTGATTTCTCGCGACGGGGAGGAGGTCGACGACCCGGTGGATGATGGCCCGGAGGTCATCGGCGTGGGTGGGGAACCTTGCGGCGAGTTCGCGCATGATGCGGTTTTCGAAGGCGGCATTGTAGACGAAGACGGGGCCCTCGGTGCCGCAGCTGTCGATGAGTGACCGGGCGAAGGCTTCGGCCGGGTCGTCGCCGGAGAGGTCGAGAAATTCGCGGTGTGTCATTTCACCGCCCGGCGGGACGATGTGGAGGCTGAACTGGAAGGGGATCGGCCGGTAGGGGCTGGTGCCCTTCCAGACCGGGACGCCGAGTGAGATGGTTTCGAAGTCGAGGAACCAGGCGGTGCCGGTGTGTGGGGCGAGGGAAGCGGCGGCGCCGGCGGCATCGAACCAGGCGTCGCCGGCAATGGACTGGCGCTTGATGCGTTGGTTGACGGCGGAGAGTTTCTCATCGGGGACGTCGCGGACGTCCGTGTAGCCCTGATCGGCGAGTTCCTCCCGTTTGGCTGCGCCGAGGCGATGGAAGGACGTGAGCGGAAATGCGGTGCGGGGTTGGTTTGCGCTGCAGTGGTGGAGGAACGGGCAGTCGAACGGTTTGGAGCATTGGGGACCGGTTTCGATGTCGGGTTCGCCGGGAAGCGCGGCGACCTGCTGGGCATGGTCGATCCATGATTCGACATCTCCGGCCATGGCGCGGGCTCCTTCCGTGAGGTCGACTTGTTTGAGCAGGCCGGTGTAGCGGCCGTCGCCCTGATAGACGAAGGAGTTGTCGACGTGGGCGACGGAGGCGCTGGCGAGGTCGACGCCCGCATGCTGTGCGATGTAGGTTTGCACGGCGAGGTCCTCGCGATGGTAGTCCTTCACGGTGGTGGAGGATTTCACCTCGATCATGTGCCAGCGGAGCGAGCCGTGGGCGGTTTCGGGGAGCATCACGTCGGCGAGGGCGAGGGCGCCATTGATGCGGAGGGCGGCTTCGAAGAGCGGGGCTGCGGTGGTGGCCAGCCAGGTGGTGGTTTCGCTGAAGGCGGCGTCCCAGCCGATTTCGTCGACGTCGATCAGGCGGCCGTTTTCCTCGTGGTCAAAGATCTGGCGGGCGACTGCGCCGACTTGGTTGCCGATTCGGAAGGCCATTTCGCTGCCGGAGTCGTCGCGGAGCTCCGGCATGTGGAGTTCGAGCCAGAGGCGTTTCGGGCATTGGCGGAAGGCGATGATTTTGGATTTGGAGAGCTGGCGCATGGGGCGGTGGACGAAGGGGTGGACGAAGGCTGGTGGTGGATCGGGCGGGACAGGATGCGGGGGGATGCGGGGGCCGGGTTAGCCGGCCGGTTCATTCACCACTGCCAGCAGTTGTCTGGCGCGGCTGACGCCCATGAACCAGGTGTGGTGGATGTAGTCGCCTTCGAGATCGGCATGGGAAGGCAGGCCGGTGAGGATCACCGCTTTGGAGTCGAGGCCCTTGGCTTTGTGGATGGAGGTGTGGCGGATGCAGTTTTCCTTTCCCTCGTCCTCGATTCAGCGGCGCAGGGGCAGGCAGCAGAGTCCGGAGCAGTCACCGAGCGGGCTGGATTCGATGGACGACTGGGCGTGGAGGATGAGGACTTCGGTGGGTTTGCAGAGTCCGTCGGCATTCCAACGCCGGATGATGGACTCAATGTGGGTCCGGGTTTCCGCGGATTCGCTGACTTTGGAGACCTCGGGTTCCGGGCCTTCGGGTAGGTGGTCGCCGTTGCCGAGTGCCTCGATCATGCCGCGGGTGATGTCGCTCGGGTGGTTGTGGAGGAATTGCCAGATCTGGCGTGTGTAGCGCACGGCGGGTTGCAGGCGGACGTGCGCCGGTTGGGACCAGATCCGGGCGAGGGTTTCCGGCTGAAATCGTTCGGACGCGCGGAATGTCGGGCGTTGGGCGGCATCGTGGAAGATGCTGGCGGGGGAGTCGGCGCCGTTGTGGAGGAGCTTTTGGTAGATGAACCACCAGCCGCCGGTTTCATCGTTGCCGGCCCCGGTTTCGGGCAGCCATTCGGTGTCGTGGTCCTGGGCTTCGTCGACGACCAAGGCGTCGAACTTGGGCCAGAACCGGGATTGTTCCGGGGTTCGTGAGTTTTCGAGCACGCGTTTCGGCAGGTCGATTTCGAAGAACTTCCGCAATTTGTCGCGGCCGGGGAGGGTGAGGCCTTTTCCGGCGAGTTGGAAAAACAGTTCCTCCCAGCCTTTCACTTCGATTTTTCCCCGGCTGATTTGGCGCATGGCGACCACGCGCTTGAGTTGTTTGGTGAGGGCTTTGTTGTAGGTGAGAAACAGGACGCGGCGGCCGTCGCCGTGGGTGGCGTAGCGGTGGGCTTGTTCGAGTGCGTGCCAGGTTTTGCCGGTTCCGGTTCCGCCGCGGATGATGAGTTGGCGGTTGTCGCAGAGTTGGTCGAGCAACTTGAAGCGGGACTCGAACTGGCGGCGAAACAGGCCTTCGGTGTAGTCGATGAAGGTTCGTTTTTCCGCGGGCAGCGCGCCCTGCCCGAATGCGTCGAAGACGGCGGTTTTTTGTTCGCCGGTGACCGCGTTGGCCACCTTTTTGCCGAAGATCCTCAGCCAGCTGGGCAGCCAGTTTTCGAGGTCGTTTCCGGTGACGAGCATCGAGCGGTCGATGCCCTGGACGCGGGCGGCATCGGGCGACGAGCTGACGCCCGGCACGCAGAGGCGTTTTTCGACGAATGGGCAGGGGCCCTTTTCCTTGATGGCATGCAGCACGCCCTGCCACTCGGTGTTGAGTTGGGCGATCGGGTCCTTGCCGCGTTCGCCCTCCCATTGTCCGGTTCCGGAGTAGTGGCGGGGCAGGGTGGTTTTCACTTCCAATACCAGCAGTCCGCCGGCCGGACCGAGGATGAGGAAATCCCCTTCGCGGGAAACGCCCTGACGGTCGGTGTAGTAGTATCCCCAGATGATGGTCCAGTGGTGCGGGGAGTCCTGGAGTTTCCGGAGGAGTTCGGCCACGCGGATTTCGGTTTCGTGGCAGGACTCGGGAGGGCGGTGATAGACCCAGTCGATCATGACGGATCTTCTAGCAGGCAGTTTGGTGCTTGTGGAGAAGGATTTGCCGGTGGGGGGCTGGGGGATGTGGCGGGCGGGGATGGATGGTTCGTCGGGATGGGCGGAGATGTTTCGCCCTCAGGCCGTTGACAGATCCATGAAGCAAGCCGTGAAGAGCGGCGCTGGCATCCCTGCCGGGATGCGATGAATTTTCTGGTGGGAGGGGTCCGGGGGTGTCGCTGCGCTCGACCCCCGGCAACTGGCTGTGATCCCTCCGGGATCTTTTGGTGGCGGGGGGTATGGGTGGTTCGTCGGAATGGGCGGACATGCTCCGCCCCTCCTGAGGAGGTGTTGGAGGAGGCGCTGGCGGCGCCCGTGGCTTTCGAAGCCCTGGGGACTCGCGGGGCTCGTTTGGGGGCTCGTCCCGGCCAGCCGGGGAGAATAAAAAAGGCTCCCGCGAGGGGAGCCTTTTTTCATGGTTGGGCTGGCGGGATTGACGTCGCTTCGCTCCGTCCAAGCAGAGTGCCGCTTCGCGGTTTTGGGAGGAGGCGCACCCAGCGCCCGTGGCTTTCGAACCCCTGGGGACTCGCGGGGCTCGTTTGGGTTCTCGTCCCGGCCAGCCGGGGAGAATAAAAAAGGCTCCCGCGAGGGGAGCCTTTTTTCATGGTCGGGCTGGCGGGATTCGAACCCACGACCCCTACACCCCCAGTGTAGTGCGCTACCAGACTGCGCTACAGCCCGTTTCCGTGAACGGAGGGCGAAAAAAGCAGGGGAAAAGCGGATTGGCAAGCACGGAAAATCATGACATTGCAGGCGTCCCATGAAACAAACCAAAACCGCCATCGTTGGAGCCAGTGGTTACTCAGGAATGGAACTGCTGCGCTTGCTGCTCGGGCATCCGGGTGTGGAGCTGACTGCGGTGACGTCGCGGCAGGAGGCGGGGCGTCCGCTGGCGGCGGTTTTTCCGCGGTTTTCCAAGGCGCCGGGGTCGGATTTGGAGTTCATGATGCCGGATCCGGACGCGATTGCGGCGACGGGGGCGGAGGTGGCGTTTTTGGCATTGCCGCACGGTGTGGCGGCGGAGATTGCGCGGGCGCTGCTGGAGCGTGGGCTGAAGGTGATCGATTTGAGCGCGGATTTCCGGCTGAATGATCCGGCGGTTTACGAGGAATATTACGGTCACGCGCATCCGGCGCCGGATTTGCTGGGCGAGGCGGTGTATGGTCTGCCGGAGGTGCGGGCGGAGGAAATCAAGCGGGCGCGCCTGATCGCATCGCCGGGGTGTTATCCGACGAGCATTCTGTTGCCGCTGCTGCCGCTGCTGAGGAACGACCTGATCGAGCCGGCGACGATCATCGCGAATTCGATGAGCGGTGTGACGGGAGCGGGCCGCAAGGCGAGCCTGCCGCTGCTGTTCTGCGAGTGCAACGAGAGTGCGCGTGCGTATGGCGTGCCGAAGCACCGGCATCTGTCGGAGATCGAGCAGGAGCTGACGATCGCGGCGGGTGAGGATGTGGTGGTGAGTTTCATTCCGCATTTGATTCCGGTGAACACGGGGATTGCGACGACGACCACGGCGACGCTGCGCGACGGGGTTTCGCCGGAGGCGGTGGGTGCGGCGCTGGACGAGGCGTATGGCGGTGCGGATTTCGTGAGGTTGTTGGGCAGGGGTGGCTGCGCCGATACCAAGAACGTGACGCGGACGAATTTCGTGGATGTCGGCTGGGAGCATGACGCACGGACCAACCGGGTGCTTTTGATGAGTGCCGAGGACAACATCGGCAAAGGCGCGGGTGGTCAGGCGGTTCAGAGTTTCAACCTGATGTTCGGATATTCCACGACAGAGGGTTTGCATAATTTTTAACCATTAGGCAGACTTCCGGCCTTCCATTCTGAAAACCATGGACATTCCTATCACCCGAATCAAAGGCGGCGTCGGTGCCGCCAGGGGATTTCTCACCAGCGCGGTGGGATGCGGGATCAAGAATCCGGATGTCGACCGTCTCGATCTGGGGCTAATTTATTCCGAGGTTCCGTGCCACAGTGCGGGCACGTTCACGACCAACCGGGTGAAGGCGGCGCCGGTGCGGGTGACGCAGACCCACCTGCGGAAGGACGGGTTGCGGGCGATCATCGCGAATTCGGGGAACGCGAATGCGTGCACCGGCGTGCAGGGCATCCGGGATGCGAAGGCGATGTGCCGGGGGGTGGCGAAACCGCTGGGGCTGAAGCAGTCGGACGTGGGTGTGTGTTCGACGGGGGTGATCGGCCTGCCGATGCCGATGATGCGGATCGAGGGGCGTTATGATGATTTGGTGGACCGGCTGGCGCGCAAGCAGGGGCAGGGGTTCGCGAGTGCGATCATCACCAGCGACACACACACCAAGGAGCTGGCGGTTTCGTTTGATCTCGACGGCGTGCGGGTGCGTCTCGGCGGCTGTGTGAAGGGGGCCGGAATGATTTCTCCGAGCATGGCGACGATGCTGTGTTTCATCACCACGGATGCGAACATTCCGGAGGAGACGCTGCAGAAGGCGGTGCTTGAGTGTGTGGAGGAAAGTTTCAACCGGATCACCATCGACGGCGACATGTCGACCAACGACACGGTGCTGGTGATGGCGAACGGGGCATCCGGGATGAGTGCGATGCGGAGAAACGGCAAGCGTTGCCGGACGTTCCGCAAGGTGTTGCTGTGGTTCATGAGGGAGTTGGCGAAGGCCGTGGTGCGTGATGGCGAGCGGGTGACGAAGTTCGTGACCGTGAACGTCGAAGGGGCGAAGACCTATCTGGATGCGAAGAAGGTTGCCGAGGCGGTGTGCAAGTCGGCGCTGGTGAAGGCGTCCTGGAACGGTGGCGACCCGAACTGGGGGCGGATCATTCATGCCGTCGGGTATTCCCGCGCGCGCATCCGGGAGGAGCTGATTGACATCCACATCGGCGGCAAGCCCGCGTGCCTCGGCGGCTTGCAGGCGGATACGCCGATGAACCAGCTGCGGACGCTGGTGGCGAAGCCGGAGTTTGAGATCGACATCAACCTCAACCAGGGCAAGGCGAACTACACGATGTATTCGAGCGATCTGTCGCCGGAGTATATCGACTTCAACCGGTCGGAATACGCGTATTGGAAGCAGGCGCGCAAGGACGGGCTGGTTTAGCGCCGGGAGATTGGCAATCGCCCGGGGGCCGGCGCGTGCAGCCGCCCGCCGGAATGTGTGCGGGTGGATGGTGGCATGGGTGGGGCGGATGGTCCGCCCGGGGGTGGCCGGTGAAATCGGGTGGTGAAAGAAAATTTGCGGAGTCGGGTAGTCCTATCAATCGATTGTTATAGGCCATGCGTTTGACTGCGTTTTTTTCCCTGACGATTCTTGTTTCGCACCTCGGTGCCGAGACGTCCGGCGCCATGGCTGTTTCGCCTGGCGCGCGGGTGTTTGAAGTCCCCGGAAATCCGGTTGCCGCCGGGCCGATCGACCGATTGGTTTTCGGCAGGCTGGATTCCCTGGGGATCCGGCGCGCGCTGTGTTCGGATGCGGTGTTTCTCCGCAGGGTGTTTCTCGATACCACCGGTGCGCTTCCCAGCGTGCAGGAAGCGCGTGCGTTTCTCGAGGACAGCTCGGCGGACAAGCGATCGCGGCTGATTGACGAGCTGCTGGATCGGCCGGAGTTTGCCACCTATCAGGCGATGAGATGGGCGGACATCCTCCGCATCAAGGCGGAGTTTCCGGTCAACCTCTGGCCCAACGCGGCGCAGGCCTACCACCACTGGGTGCTGGCCTCGATCCGCGAAAACAAGCCCTACGACCAGTTTGTGCGCGAGTTACTCACCTCGTCCGGCAGCAACTTCCGCGTTGGTCCGGTGAACTTCTACCGTGCGATCCAGAACAAGACGCCGGAGGGAATCACGGACGCCGTTGCGCTGGCGATGATGGGGGTGCGCAGCGACCGCTGGCCGCAGGAAACCCGCGAGGGGATGGCGGTGTTTTTCTCGCAGGTGGGATACAAGCCGTCGCGCGAGTGGAAGGAGGAACTCATCTTCTGGGATCCGCTCAACGCCAACGCATGGGCCGCCAAGGCCGCGATCGAGAGCGAGGCGGCGCGGCCGGACGCCCCGCCGGCGAATCCCGGGCCGAAGAAAAAATCCGCCAACAAGGTCCGCGCGGAAGGCGAGCCGGCCTTCGACTTTCTGCGCACCAGAGTGCCGGCCGGGATCCCCGGAGCCCCCGGCACGAAAGCGACGCCGCTCATCGCTGTTTTTCCCGATGGCAAACGGGTCACGCTGAGTCCGGAGAAGGACCCGCGCGAGAGTTTCACCGACTGGTTGATCCGACCGGAGAACCCGTGGTTCGCGAGGGCCCAGGTCAACCGCGTCTGGTATTGGCTCGTCGGGCGCGGTGTCGTCCATGAAGCCGATGACATCCGCCCCGACAACCCGCCGGCCAACCCCGAACTCCTCGCGTGGCTCGAGAACGACTTCGTCGCCGGAAAATATGACGTCAAACGGCTCTACCGGACGATCCTCAACTCGTCCACCTACCAGCTATCCCCGCTGGCGAAGTCGGACAAGCCGGCCGCCGCCGCAAACTTCGCGTCCTATCCCGTCCGCCGGCTCGAAGCGGAGGTGCTCATCGATGCCATCAACCGCGTCACCGGCAGCCGCGACCTCTACACCAGCGCGATCCCCGAACCGTTCACCTACATTCCGAAGGACATGCCCGCCGTGGCGATTGCCGACGGATCGATCACCAGTTCGTTCCTCGCTCTTTTCGGCCGTTCCGCGCGTGCCACCGGGATGCTGGGCGAGCGCTCTAACAACCACCTTCCGGCGCAGTGGCTGCACACCCTGAACTCCAGCCACATCCAGCGGAAAATCGAGAACAGCCAGCAGCTCAAACGCATTGTCGGGCAGAAGCGGCCGTTTCCCAAGACCCTCGACCACCTCTATCTGCTGGTTCTTTCACGCTTTCCCACCGCGGAGGAGCTCGAGATCCACCGAGCATACGGAGCCAAACGCAACTGGAAGACCCGGCAGGAATGGAACGACATCATGTGGTCGCTGGTGAACAGCAGCGAATTCCTCTACCGCCATTGAAACCCTAACAAAGAATGCCATGCACAATGATCCCAAGGGACTGACGCGTCGCGAGTGGATGCGCCGCGGCCTGCAGAGCGGAGCCGGCATGATGCTCGCCGGCCAGACCGCCGGTGGAGCCGCCAGCGCCCGGCCGCAACGCGAGCCGACGGCGAAATCCGTGATCCAGATTTTCCTCTGGGGCGGCATGTCACACACCGACACCTGGGACCCCAAGCCCGACGCCGGCCGCGACTACACCGGTGATTTCGACCAGGTCATTGACACCAACGTGGACGGCATCCACCTGAGTTCGCTTTTCCCGCAGCTTGCGAAGCAGGCGCACAACTACTCGCTGATCCGCAGCATGACCCACGGGATCAACGGCCACGAGACCGCCGCCTACCTGATGCAGACCGGGCACCAGCCGGGTGAGCGCCTCGCCTATCCAAGTCTCGGCGCCGTCTTCGCATTGTTCAGGGAAAAGCACTACAAGGGACTCATCCCGCCCTACGTCGTCCTGACGAAAGCCGCCGGGCGGTTTTCCGAAGAGGGTTTCCTCGGCCCGCTCTACAAGCCATTTGCCACTGGTGGAAACCCGAACGCGGCCACCTTCGAGGTCGAGGGAATCATCGCCCGCGGGATCTCCGAGGACCGGCAGAAGGCACGGCGAAACCTGCTGCGCCGGGCAGACACGCTGGCGGAGTCGATGCGCGATACCAAGGTGATCGGCGAAATGCTCAAGGCGCGGGACACCGCCTACGAACTCATCCTCGGCAGCGGCAAAGAGGTGTTTGATCTGACCAAGGAGGATCCGAAGCTGCGCGACCGTTATGGCCGCCACACCTTCGGTCAGGAATGCCTGGCGGCGCGGCGCATGGTCGAGGCCGGCGTGCCGTTCATCACCATCAACTACCCCGGTGGCTGGGACACCCACAAAAACCACTTTGCGCAGATGCGCAAACAATGCCCGGAACTCGACCAGGGGCTCGCCGCCTTGCTCGGGGACCTCAAGGCCCGCGGCCTGCTGGAGTCCACGATCGTCTGGTGTTCCGGCGAGTTCGGCAGGGGGCCGCGCGTCGACTGGCAACCGCCGTGGAACGGAGGGCGAAACCACTACGGCAAGGTCTTCAGCGCGCTGGTGGCGGGGGGCGGATTCAAGGGGGGGCACGTCGTCGGACGCTCGACCGAGCGGGGCGAGGAAGTCGCCGAGCGTCCGGTCTATCCGGTAGATTTGTTAGGCAGCATCTACACCCTCGCCGGGATCGACCCGCACGCCCGCCTGCCGCACCCGATGGGTGCCGAGGCCTACGTGCTGCCGAAACCGTCCGACCAGGTGAAATCCGGCGGGCTGCTCACCGAGATCATGATGTGATGAACGCACCAATCAAATTTCTCATCGCGGCATTTGCCTGTCAGGCGCTCGCCATGGGCCAGCAGCAATACATCGGCTACGTCTATCCGGCCGGCGGCCGTCAGGGGCGGACGCTTGAGGTGAAACTCGGGGGGCAGCGGCTTGCCGGGGTGCATGGTGCGATCGTTTCCGGCACGGGAGTGTGCGCCGAGCTCGTGCGCTACGAGCGCAAGCTCAGCCCGCAGGATGTGCGGATATTGCGCGAGCAGCTGGCCGAGTTGAAACTCAAGGCGGCCGGGCCGAATGCGAAGGGTGGAGGGCGCGGTGAAGGCGGTGAAGGCGGAGCATCCGGGGATGCGATGATCGCGCGGATCGAAGCGCGGTTGGACGCGTGGGTGCCCCGGCCGGCCTGTTCGGCGCTAGCGGAGATCAGCTACGTCCGGGTCCGCATCGCGGCGGACGCGGCACCCGGCCGGCGCGAGATCCGGCTGGTCACTCCGCGCGGGGTTTCCAACCCGCTGCCATTCATGGTCGGCCAGCTTCCCGAGACCACCCGCAAGGCGATGACCACGCAGGCGCTGCAGGTGCTCGGCAAGGAAGCCGCGTCCCAGCGCAAGCGCCCGCCAGAGGAGGAAGAGGCGGTCCTCGAGCTGCCGTGCACCGCGAACGGGCAGATTGCCTCCGGGGAGATCAACCGCTACCGGTTCAGCGCGAAGAAGGGCCAACAACTCGTCGTCACGGTGATGGCCCGCGAGCTCATTCCCTACATCGCCGATGCCGTGCCCGGCTGGTTCCAGCCGGTCGTCACGCTGCATGACGGCGACGGCCGCGAGATCGCGTGGCACGACGACTACCGCTACCAGCCGGACCCGAGTTTTCTCTTCGTGGTCCCGGAGGACGGCGACTACGTGTGTTCGATCCACGACAGCATCTACCGCGGCCGCGAGGACTTTGTTTACCGCATGACCATCGGAGAAATCCCGTTTCTCACAGGCATCCGCCCGCTCGGCTGCCGCATGGGGGAACGCCCCGCCATCAGCCTCAGCGGGTGGAACCTGAATGGCGCGGAACTCTCGCCGCTTCCGGACGGTTCGAAACCCGGCACCTATTCGCTCAGTGCCAAATCAGGCAAGCTGGTTTCCAACCCGGTGCCCTTTGAGGTCGGCGCCGATCCGGAGTGGAGCGAATCCGAGCACAGCCCGGACACGAGTGACGCCCGCGCGCTCAAGCTGCCGGTCACCGTGAACGGCCGGATCCGGACCAGGCACGAGACCGACGTCTACCGGTTCCACGGCAGCAAGGGCCAGCAGGTCGTCGCGGAAGTCCGGGCACGCCGGCTCGGGTCGCCGCTAGATTCGATGCTCCGGATCACCGGTGCGGACGGCACCGTGATCGCGCTATGTGACGATTGGGAAGACCTTGGATCCGGCACCCGCACACACCACGCCGATTCCTATCTCATGTGCGAGCTGCCGGACGATGGCGACTACTTCGTGCAGGTCTCCGATACCGCCGGCGATGGTGGCGAGGATTTCTGTTACCGGCTGAGCGTGCGCCCGCCGAGGCCGGATTTCGAACTCCGCGTCACTCCGTCCCGGGTCAGCATGCGCCAGGGTGGAGGCAGCAGGGTGGAGGTCCACATCATCCGCAAGGATGGGTTTGCTAGCCCGGTGAAGCTGGGTGTCATCGATCCGCCCGCGGGGTTCGGTTGCTGGCGTGCGGTGCTCGAGCCGCACATGGACAAGGTGCCCCTGCCGTTGAAAAACTCCCTCGGCCGGGCAGTCGGGCCGGTCGCCCTGCGGATCAAGGGGACCGCCGTGGTCGGCGACCGCGAGATCACCCGCGAGGCCGTGCCGGCCGAAGACCGGATGCAGGCATTCCTCTGGCGCCATCTGGTGCCCGCTGATGACTTCCAGGCTGTGATCTTCGATCAGCAATGGAAACCGAAAAAGAAACCCGCATCCAAAACCAAGTAGCGCGGGACGCCCCGCCCGCAGGTCCGCAGCAAGGAAACGCGCGCGGTCCATCCCAGCCCCAACATCCGCATCATCCGTGAAAGCCGTGGTTCCATTCATCCTCGCCGCCCTCGCCATGTCCGCCGCCGCCGCGGCACCGCCCGATGGGCTGGTGCTGCATTTTCCCTTCGATCAGGCCGGTGCGGAGTCATCGGTTCCGGACCGCTCCGGCCATGACAACCATGGCAAGCGCGTCGGCGGCCGCTGGTTGGCCGACGGAAAGTCCGGCGGGGCGCTCCAGTTTTGGGGAAAGAACTGCCACCTCGGTGTGGCTGCCTCCGATTCGCTGGATCTGGCGCAGGGCACGATTGCGCTCTGGTTCAATACCGACCGTTCTCAGCGCGGCGGATTTTCGCTGGTTCACCGGATGGCGGGTGGGCGCGGGATTGCCCTCGGGTTTTCCGGGGATTCCGAGGTGAAATTTTCCCGTGGCCGGATTGGATTCTCGATCGACGGCTGTCCGCCCGTCCTGAGTGACCACTATCTGGCAGACGGCTCGTGGCACCACGCGGCCGCCACCTTCGACGGCAAGACCCTGAGGCTTTTCATCGATGGCGTGGCGCAAAAGCAAAGCGCCGGCGTGCCAGTCGCCGCCGTCGGTTCCTCCGCGCTGCCGATCACCATCGGCGCCTCGCCGGAAACGGTGAAGGCCAAGCGCGCGTTCCAGGGCATGCTCGATGAAGTCATGATCTTCAACCGGCCACTGGCCGCGGAGGAAATCAAGGCGATGGTCGATGCCGTCGACCCGGATGCCGCCAAACCCCGCTTCACCAAAAAACAAATCGAAGGCCGCCTGCGCCAGCTCAAGCAGTTGTTCGACGAAGGTTTGCTCACCCGGGAGTTTTACGACCGCAAGGTGGACGAGTGCAACATGCCGGTGAACTGAGGCGCCGACTACGTATCAGATTGGACCGGTTGCCAAAACTCCTTGCCGGAACGGAACGGGATTTGGATGGGGATTGGGCTGCGCATGGAAGTGTGGCTCCGGGCGGGGATTTCCAGCCATTCCTTTTGGTGATCGGTCTAACACAAAGGCATGATATGGGTTTGACTCAAAGAGTAGTGCCGGGCAGATTTCATCTATCATGAATACGGTGAATCCCATCTATCTGAATTTTCGCAAGGTTCTGTTCGCCTGGATTTTCCTCGCCTTCGCCTCACCGGTCCTGACGGCGGCCATCAAGCTGCCGCGCTGGGTCTACACCCCGGACCAGTTGGCAGAGGCGCAGGCCAAGGCGAAGGAGGAAGGCAAGGGCCTGGCGATCGTGTCATCCGACATCCATTCGACCTGCCCGCTTTGTGACAGTGCCACGAGCATGGCATTCGACGAGCTGAAGGATCACGCGGTGGTGATCTACCGCAGCGACAAGAACGACCCCAATCTGTCGACTTTCAGTCCTCTGGTGGTGGCCGAACTGGTGGATCCGAAGCTCGGCAGGGTCATCCCGCAAGCCGTTGTGACATCCGCGGACATGGATGTGACATGGAGCACCCTGACCTATGATGTCCTCAAACAGGAACGCGGCTACCGGGAGGTGAACAGGAAGCTGAAGGCCATCCGCAAGGGAGAGGTAACCGTGGAAAGAAATCCCGACCAGATACTACGCTGGCAGTTGAAAGGCAGGAACTCGGGATACACGGGTTCCTTCGTGGGGATTGATTCCAAGGGCCGTCTCGAGTTCAAGGACAAGAGCGGCAAGGTGTATCGAAAGCCGATGAACGTATTCGTGGAATCCGCGGCGAACTTCGCCAGATTCCTGGCGGGTCAGGAAGCGGCAAGCGGGGGCGCCGTTTCCGATGTCGTGTTTGAAATCGAGCCGTGGACGAGTTCCGACGGAAAGGTGATTCAGGCCAAATTCGTCTCGCTGGGAGACGACAAGGTGACGCTCGAGACCGACAAGGGGAAATCCTACACCCTGCCCTTGAGCCGTCTTTCGGAAGACAGCCGGGAACGCGCGCGGGAGCTGGCGGAGTAGCCCCCGGCGCGTGCGCGGCAAATGGATTACTCCGCCTCGAGCGCCGCTTTCACGGCTTCGTGCATGGCCTTGCCGCGGAGGTCGCGGGCGATGATCCTGCCGTCCGGTCCGATCAGCCAGATCGAGGGAATGCTGTCGATGCCGTAGGCGAGGTGGACGCGCTTGCTTTCAGCGCCGGCGCCGAGGAACCCGTGCGTGTAGGGTGACGGTTTCTTTTTGTCGAAGGCCTTGGCCAGATCGATGGAATTATCGACGTTGAGGCCGACGACCTGGAAGCGTTCCCCGCTGAATTCCTCATGGATGGCCTTGAGGTTGGGGATCTCGGCGATGCACGGTCCGCACCATGTCGCCCAGAGGTCGAACAGCACGAACTTGCCGCGGAAATCAGAGAGTTTGAGCGTGCCGCCATCGTAGCGTTCGGCCGTCCATTCCGGTGCCGGGTCGCCGGGCAGCAGGACGTTTCTCAGCTCGAGTTGCATCGTTCCCACGCTGAACGGCTGGGTGGCGTCCTTGATGATGAACTGGCGCATGGCGCGGGCGCGGGCGGAATCGAACGAGGGTCGGCCTTTGGCGCCGGGATGCATGATCAACACGCTGAGCTGATACCAGGCCGGCTTGATGTTCTTGAACTCAAATGATCCGTCGTCACCGATCTCGGCGGTGTAGCTTGCGCGTTTGGAGCGGGCTTCCTCGACGGTACGGGTGTATTCGTCGTAGGCGTCGCTGTCCATGAAGGCTTCCCTCCAGGACCGGCGATCCTCGGGTTTCATCTCACTCCAGTTTGCGGGGTAGGGCATGCGCGGGTGCTTGTAGGCGCCTTCGAGCATGATGACCGTGTCGGCCAGCGAGAGCCCCTCGGCATTCACACCGTCCGGCACCTTGCCGGGCATGGCGACACGGCCGGTTACGGACGTCGTGACCGTCTCGGGAGTCGTGGCGGGAGTCTGGGTGGGCTCGGCGGTCAGCGGTGTGGCGACTGTCGCGGTGATCAGGGACGCGGCAAGGAGAACGGAGTGGCATGTTTTCATTTTCGGTCAATTCACTAGGGGGGGGGCTCCGCGGGCGCAACCAATTTCCCTGCGGGGCTGCCGGGGGGTGTCGGATCAAACCGAATCCGGGCAGACCGGCCGGAGCCCGATGCGGTGGGGACTGCGAAATGCGGGTTCTCGGAGTTGACCTGGCCAGGAAATTGGAATCAATTGCGGGCGCTTGACCGGAGGCGGCGGCAGGACGACAAATCCGATTGTCCGCCACGAGGCCGGGGTTTCCCGACGATTCACTCATCAACCCGCCGTCGACACCGCGCCCATGGACAGGCGGGGGAAGACGCAAACTCCATCCAGATACCCCTATGTTTCCGATCCTTGCCGGTGTCGTGTTGCTTTACCTCGGAGGCGAATCCCTGGTTCGCGGAAGTTCGCGGCTTGCGGAGCGCTTCGGCATTCCGCCGTTGATCATCGGGCTGACGATCGTGGCGTTCGGGACGAGTTCCCCAGAGTTGTTGGTGAGTCTTTCCGCCGCGTTCAAAGGCGCCGGGGACGTCGCGATCGGCAACGTCGTGGGATCCAATATTTTCAACATCGCCTTCATTCTGGGAGTGACGGCGCTGATCCGGCCGCCCAGCGTGCATCTCGATCTGATCCGCCGGGAGATTCCGGTGTTGATTTTCGTCTCCTTGGCGGGATTCGGCCTGGTGTTGTCCGGGCAGGTTTCCCGGCTGGCGGGAGTGCTGTTGTTTCTCGGGTTGTGTGGCTACCTGTTGCTCTCCCTGCGTGAGGCGCGGAAACAAGCGGGTGCGGGGGAGCCCGGTGCTCCGGCGGAACCATCGATGCCGGTCTGGCTTTGCGCGGTTCTGATCGTCGCCGGCCTTGGCGTGTTGGTGTGGGGGTCGCATTTGTTTGTGACCGGGGCGGTCGGGGTCGCCCGGGATTTCGGTGTTTCGGAGGCGGTGATCGGACTGACGATTGTGGCCGCGGGGACGAGCCTGCCCGAGCTCGCGACGAGCCTGGTGGCGGCGATCAAGAAAGAACCTGACGTCGCGATCGGAAACATCATCGGATCGAATATCTTCAACATCCTCTGCATTCTCGGACTGACTGCGTCGGTCCTGCCGCTGAAGGTCGTGGGCATCGGTGTGAGGGATGCGGGTTTCATGCTGGCGATTGCGATTCTGCTGTTGCCGTTCGCCTTCAGCCAGAGAGCGATTTCCCGCGCGGAGGGGGCCATTTTCCTCGGTCTCTACGGAGTGTATCTGTTTTTCCTCTGGCCGTCGTCATAGCGGACATCGCGGAAATGCCCGCGGCAGTTCTTCCTTCCCGCAGTTCTTCCTTCCGCCTTCCGCCGGTCGGCCTCGCGGGGATGCCGTCGCCCCGGCGGGTATTGCCCCGGCGGCGGCTGCCCGTCACTGACGATCAGCGAGTCGCCGCCGGCGTAACATAAGATGCCACATATAAAATGCCAGGAATTCAGTCCAGGCGGAGGGACGGCGGAGCCCGGACCATGGGGACGCAGTGCTGGGCTGTATTTGCTGCGGCGCGGGGATGAGTGATGCGGTGAGCGCGGACGACGTGGAGGGAGCTGATGTGGGAACGAGTGGGCACATCCGGCAACCCAACACCCGCCGCGGCAGCTATTGGTGCTGTTGATTGGAGTGGCTTCGCCGAGGAAAGGTAAGTGCCGCCGTTCCGGGCGCAGCGCCTTCAAAGCCAATGCTGCGTTGCTCCTCGGTCGTGAATGGCTATTCACTTCCTCGTCGCGCCTTGCCTTGAATTTGAATGCTTGCGTCGCCGGACGCCGGGTTGCCGGATGTGCCCGAGTGACTTCGCCAGCGGGGTGGTGACGGGGTGGTGACAGGGCTACCTCACTTTGAGTAGTAGTTCATATTGTCCGATATTTCACTTGTACTCATTCGCGTCAGGTTAAGGCCTGAATGCCTGATTCTATCGAGGATATCCGCACGCGCGTGTCCCGCTTGACGTGCCGGACATCAAGCCATTGCTCGAAGAGCCCAAGTTCTGCGATGTCGACCACTCCGATCAGATAGGAACTCAGGGCATGGTAGA
>JAUTCT010000108.1 GCA_030673875.1 Verrucomicrobiota bacterium JB025
CGCTGCGAAAGACACTCTGCGTGGCCGGGGCTTGCAGCCAGATGAGGGCTGACAGCGCAAGGAGCGGCTTCGGGCGAATGTGCTTTGGTTGGCTCACGAAAAAGGGCGGGGCAGAAGCCATGCATGGTCTCACGCTAAAAGTCTCAGCGCCAAACAAAAAACGGCGTGCCGAAGCACGCCGTCGAAAGATATGTGGTTAACGGGTCTCCGCTGAACCCATCCGGTGAAGCCGGATCAATGCGAGCGGGTGCTACCCGCTACAACTTCCCGCCGGGAGCTTACAACTTCCCGCCGTAGATAGCGTCGTCGCCCAGTTCCTCTTCGATGCGCAGGAGCTGGTTGTACTTGGCTACGCGGTCGGAGCGGCTCATGGAACCGGTCTTGATCTGACCTGCGTTGGTGGCCACGGCGATGTCGGCGATGGTGGCGTCCTCAGTCTCACCGGAGCGGTGGGAGATGACGGAGGTGTAGCCAGCTTCCTTAGCCATTTCGATGGCGTCGAAGGTTTCCGTCAGCGAGCCGATCTGGTTGACCTTGACGAGGATCGAGTTGGCGGTGCCGGTGTCGATGCCCTTCTTGAGGAACTCGGTGTTGGTGACAAAGAGGTCGTCGCCTACGAGCTGGGTGGTGTCGCCGATCTTGTCGGTGAGGAGCTTCCAGCCCTTCCAGTCGTTTTCGTCGCAGCCGTCTTCGATCGAGTCGATCGGATACTTGGCGCAAAGTTCGGCGAGGTAGGCGGCTTGCTCTTCGGAAGAACGCTTGGCTCCGCCTTCACCTTCGAACTTGGTGTAGTCATACACACCGTCGGAGAAGAACTCGGAGGAGGCGCAGTCGAGCGCGAACTTGATGTCCTCACCGACTTTGTAGCCGGCTTTCTCGACAGCGAGGCTGACGGTATCGAGTGCGTCTTCGGTGCCGGTGAAGGTCGGTGCGAAACCACCTTCGTCACCGACTGCGGTGCTGAGGCCGCGGTCGTGAAGGACCTTCTTGAGGCTGTGGAACACTTCGGCACCCATGCGGATGCTTTCGCGGAAGGTCGGAGCACCCACCGGACGGATCATGAATTCCTGGAACGCGATCGGCGCGTCGGAGTGGGAACCGCCGTTGATGATGTTCATCATCGGAACGGGAAGCACCTTGGCGTTCGGGCCGCCGAGGTATTTGTAAAGCGGAAGGCCGAGTTGTGCGGCGGCCGCTTTGGCCACTGCCATGGAAACGCCGAGGATGGCGTTGGCACCCAGCACCTTCTTGGTGGACGTGCCGTCGAGCTTGAGCATTTCGGCGTCGATCGAGGCTTGCTCGGTCGCGCAGTATCCGAGCAGCGCCGGAGCGATCTTCTCGTTCACGTTTTCAACGGCTTTGAGCGTGCCTTTGCCGAGGTAGCGGCCTTTGTCGCCGTCACGGAGTTCAACGGCTTCGTTTTCGCCGGTGGAGGCACCGGAGGGAACTGCAGCACGGCCGATTGCGCCGCCTTCGAGCACGACGTCAACTTCGACGGTAGGGTTGCCGCGTGAGTCGATCACTTCGCGGCCACGGATTTCAACGATGGTGGTATAGTCCATAGGTATTGTAGTTTTGAGGGTTGGGGTAGTAGGTTTTTTTCCGGAAAAAGGAAGGAATCCGGCAGCAGGAAAAGCTCAAGAGCAATGGCCGAAACGGTCAGCAAATGGCAGAATAGGAGGGAACATCAGGGGTTGTAGGGACGAATGGCCGTCACCTTTTGGATCTCGATCTGCTCGGTCCCATGATCGCGCACCTCGACCTCGTCGCCAACCGCATGACCAACCAGGGCCTTGCCCAGCTCCGAGAGGTAGGAAACGATTTTCTTCTCCGGATCGGAATCCCACGCACCAAGCACGGTGACTTCGGATTCCACGCCCGCCTGATCCACCAGCGAGACGATGGTTCCGATGTTGACCTGATTTGCATCAGATCCCTTGAAATCGGTGCCGCGCGCCTTGGCGAGGTCGCGTTCGAGTTCGCCCTTGCGATACATCAGATACTTCTGCATGTCCTTGGCGGACTTGTATTCGAAGTTTTCCCGCAGGTCGCCGTATGAACGGGCGATGGAAATGTCCTTGGTGTTTTGCGGAATGCGCACGCGGATGATCTCGTCGAGCTCCTCCTTGCGCTTCTCCAGACTCTCCCAGGACACCAGAAGCGCCTCTTCCTTGCGCTTGTTGTTGCCACTGACGAGTTCGCCGGTTTCCGGACGGGCCTTGATGATGCGCGCCATGAGCGACTTTTTCTCAAGTTCGCCGAAGACCGGACAGTCAAGCAGGCGGCGGGAGAAATTGCGCGCTTCGTGGCTGTCCATCAGGGCCACCAGATCGGTCAGAAGATTCTTGTCGTCACCGAGCAGTGACTGCAGGCGCGACGTCGTCCGGGGACCATCGGAAAGGTGGTCGTTCTCAAGAAGATTGAGCACCGCGGCACCGACATCCGGCACGAAGACGTCTTCGGCGGCTTTCTTCCGCTCACGACAAATCCAGATGAGCGCATCGCCGCCCAGTTCGCGGCGGGCGATGGCGGACCGAAGGTGTTCGAGCAAGGCGGGAACCTCCCCACGGTCGATCAGGAGTTTGGCAATCTCGGTCACGCCGCGCGCGCCCACTTGGTCAAACACCTGCACGATCCGTTCGACCCATTCCTCGCCGAAGGCATCGGGAAACGCTTCATAGACCGCACGTTGGCGTCCCGAAGGCAGTGTTCCCACGTCCTCAGTGAGTTTCGTCATTTCCGCTGTCGCGAGCATGTCGGACAAACGCACCGCACTCGGATCGAGTTCGAGCGTCTTGGTCGAACTGATCACCTCGTCACGGGCGGCGACCAACTGCAGCGCGTGACCCAGCTGCACGCGGGCAGCCTTTTTCGCACCTTCGTCGATGTCTCCGAGCAATCGGGCGAGCGCCGACTGGTCCTCATCAAAGGCCCCGATGTCCGCGGCGATGGCTTCAAGCGCCTTGATCATGCCCTTGATGTCCTTCGCTTCTTCAAAATCCTCCAGCATCGCCTTGGCCGGACTGAAATCCTCCGCCCGCAGCACGATCGGCTCGGTCCGCTTTTGCGGCACCGCCGCCTTGCGACTCTCACGCAGGGCTTTCTTGGTCGAATCCCACCACTTCTTGAACTTCTCTTCGGGAATCACCCCTCCGGAAAGCTCTTTCTCCAGAGCATCCGCGGTCAGACTGCCGCCGTGGCTGTCAATCAGGTGAATCACCATGGCGACCGGGTCGCTCTTCGACAGCTCGCGCAGATCTTCAAGTTGCCCGATCTTCTTCGCGCGGAAATCATCCTCGGGAATCCACTCGGTCTTTTGAATCGCGAACTTCAGCCCCATCGTCTTCCCGGGGGCGTTTTCAAAATCAATGACCACCTTTTTTCCGGGTAGGTCCCAATCAGCCACCTTCCCAGCTCCAAATGATTTATGAGTGCAGAAATTTCCGGGAGCAAGTTGGTTAAGTCGCTCTCCGACAGGTTGAGGAATACGGCCGGCTTCCACCAGCTTCGCCACGTCAGGATGCATGTCTGGGAAGATGCGAATCCCACCGACAAAACGCAAGGAATTCCCTTGAAAAATCCTTGGATCGTTTGATTATTAACGATTTTCCGCAGCCGGAGGAACCACTCTAGGCCGCGGTTTGCGTTCCCAGTCCTTGCGACCTTCCAACGCATGATCGAGCCCCCTCCTCAAGGCCATCACCCTGCGCTGCCAACCATCCGGAACTTCCTTCGGGAACCGATGCTCTTCAATCGTCCCCTCAAACAGGGACTTTCCTTCGGGGTCCACGATGCTCACCTGATAGTTCTTCCCGTCGCGCCAGACTTTCAAGGTTCCTTCATCAGTGGTGTAGCTCGCCGTCTTTTCAGCGAAGTTGACGATCCGCATCGGCCCGCCCATTCCGGAGGAAAATACCGCAGCATCGACCAGATCATCCGGAAACGGCCGCCGCCCTTTCGGCGCTTTCCCAAGTTTCACGTCGACCTCGATGTGTTCGCCAGCCCGAAATGCGGAGAGCTTCACCGTATCCCCGGGCTTGTGCAGCCGCAGCAGTGTCGCCAACTGCGACTCGTTCACCAGCAGCTGATCGTCAAATTTCCACAGCACGTCGTATTCCTTCATGCCCGCCGTTGCCGCCGGACCGCCGTCGTCGAGCGACCGCACCACAAAGCCAATCCCCTCCGGCAGCGATGGCAGCTGCACCCGGACCGATGGATCGGCCTTCACCAAATCGATGCCGAACCAGGCACGCGGAGCCTTCTTGCATCCGAGCACCTCAGTCTTGGTGTCGGGCCCGGAAACGGATTCCTGCACCGGAGCCACCTCCCCGGCAGGAACCACCTCCTCGGCGAATGCCAGCGGCCACACCACAGGCAGTAAAATCAACCAACGCGAGTTCATTTTAGAAAGTGGACACGGGCATCAGGATAAATTCTTCGCGGGGCTCCGAAACCTGCATCACGATCCCGGTTTCCTCATCGAGAAAGCTGTTTTCCCCCACCACACTCAAGTGCATCGTCTGCATCGCGGCCCCGTCGTAATCCTCACTCCAGCCGATATCGATCATCGAACTCACCCGGTCGGATTCCCCGACCAGCACCACCCCATCGGAAAAATCCACGGAGGCCACCTCAACAGAGCGGTGCTTCTCGGGTGTTCCGTTTCCGGCCAGCCAGATTCCACCCGTCAGAGCGGCGGCGACCCCGATCCCCATGCCCGTCCGGCGCCACCACGCGGGTCGACCGGCCATCCACGCCCAGCCCGAGACGATTCGTCCCGCATGGCGTTCCACCCGTGGTGCGTCCGCCGCCAACTCATCGATGATCGCTTCGATCTCGCTCTGCGCCCCCTGGCTCAGCGCGACCGGAACAAGGCGAGCCAGCGCCGCCTCCACTGCTTCATGGTTAGCCATGACGCACCTCCTTCAGCCTGCTCAGTTCGTTGCCCAGTTGCTCCAGCGCGTAACGATAACGTGACGCCGCCGTATTCGGCGAAATCGCAAGCGCTTCCGAAATCTGCTGAAACGTCAATCCACCCCAGATCTTCATCGTCACCACCTCCCGCAGCTTGTCGCTGAGTTTTTTCACCGCCCCGCGCAAGATCAACGCCTCCTCATCCTCCTCCATTGCCGGATCCAGCCACACGTCATGGAAATCATTCAGGTAAATCACCGACTCCTCACGCTTCCGCCGCCGCTTCTCGCTGCGGTGGAGATTCAAACCACAAAATCGAATCGTCGAAAACACCAATGGCAGGTCCGGAGGCACGTATCCCTTGTCCGCCTGATGATTCCACATCCGGATGATCGCCTCCTGAACCAAATCCTCCGCGTCTTCCCGGGTATTGCTCCATCCGCGCGCAAAAAGCAGCAAGCGTGGCCCATACTCGGCCAGCCAGTCTTTCCACGCGCTCGCTGCGGATTGCTTCATCATTCGCTTAATGCCTCACGGGGTGATTTTTGTCTGAAAAACCTCGGAACCCATTCCAAAGCCATCCAACCACCCGATTTCAACACGTTTTCCCCAAAGTTCCAGCACCACATTGCCAAAATAATGCGCTGTATTTTCGCTTTACTCGTCAGTCCATTTCCCTATGCCCCCGTCTAGACATGAGTAAAACCGTTCTTCTATTCTCCGGACAGGGTGCCCAGAAGGTGGGCATGGGCAAGGATTTTGCCGAATCATCCGCCACCTGCGCAGACATGGCCGCCAAAGCGGACGAAGTCCTCGGCTTCCCGCTTTCTCAAATCATGTTCGAAGGGCCGGCCGAGGAACTCACCAAAACCTCACGCTGCCAGCCCGCCCTCTACCTCCACGGCCTCATGGCTCTCGCACTCATCCGCGAAAAACGGCCCCAACTCGAACCCCTCGCCGCCGCCGGCCTTTCTCTTGGTGAATTCACCGCCCACGCCGCCGCGGACACCTTCTCATTCGAACAAGGCCTCGAACTCGTCGGCAAACGCGGCACCTTCATGCAGGAGGCATGCGATGCCACCGAAGGATCCATGGCCGCTCTCATCGGCGGCGACGAAGACAAGGTGCGCGAACTCGCCGCCGAAGCCGACGTCGACGTCGCCAACTACAACGCCCCGGGCCAAATCGTCCTCTCCGGATCCATGACCGGAATCGACAAAGCCATCGGACTCGCCAAATCGTTCGGAATCCGCCGCGCCATCAAACTCAACGTCGCCGGCGCCTACCACTCCCGGCTCATGCAGAGCGCCCAGGACAAACTCGCCGCCGAGCTCTCCACGATCGAACTCGCCGTCCCCTCCATCCCGGTCATCTGCAACTACGAGGCCAGCCCGGTCTCCGAAGCACCGGCCATCCGCGCCATGCTTGAAAAACAAGTCACCGGATCCGTCCGCTGGACCGCCTCCATCCAGAAACTCATCGAAATGGGCCACACCAACTTCCTCGAACTCGGCCCCGGAAAGGTCATCGCCGGACTCGCCGCCAAGATCAACAAAGAGGCCGTCGTCCACTCCGTGGAAGACATGGAGAGCCTTGAAAAAGTGCTCGAAAAACTGGCCGAAAACTAATCCCCAAAAAAAATCACGAAACATGAAAAAAGATGTTGCGCCAAAGCCCCCCGCTCCCTAGCTTCCGCGCGCACCCCAACAGGTCAAGGAGCGGTAGCTCAGTTGGTTAGAGCGCCAGCCTGTCACGCTGGAAGTCGCGGGTTCGAGTCCCGTCCGTTCCGCCACTCCTGACCAAAAGACCCCGCCTCCGGCGGGGTCTTTCGTTTGGTGGGTGAGGCTTCTGAAAATGGAACAAGCGCTTCCTTGCAATTGCCGTCCGGGCCGCCCCCCGCATCCGCAACACTGGCCCGCTTCCACCCCGCCCGGGCACCCCGGTTCACGCCTTGCCCCGCTCGTTGTGCGGCGGCTATTCATGACACGTCGATCCTCCGGCTCCCGCCCCCGCTCGCACCTCCATCCACACGCTCGACCCTCCGCATAGGCCGCAGTCTTTGCCCATCGCGGAATTCCCATCCGCGCTTGATGCATGGATCGACTGTTTCGCCATCCGGGCAAACCGTTGCATGAGGCGTTCGTCAGCCCGTCACCCGGACGCAGCAGACACGCTCGCCCGACACGTGATTCCGTCGACCGCCCCCACAAGAAGTTGAACACCCCCCAGGTCGGCGCGCCCTGCCGGGCACACAACGAAAAAGGGGCGCCTTTCGGCAGCCCCTCGTCGTCGTCGATCAGATCAACGGAATCGTTTCAGCGGTTAGCGATTACAACTCCTCGAATGCCTCGAGGGCCCGCTTTCCTTTTCCTTTGCCCTTTCGCTGCCCCTCCGGCCCCATCTCTTCCGGCCCCATTTTCTCCGGCCTCATCTCTTCCGGCCTCATCTCTTCCGGCCTCATTTCCTCCGGCCTCATTTCCTCCGGTCCCATCTCCTCGGGCCTCTTGCCGCCTCGCCAGCCACGTTCACGCTCGGCAGGCCGCTTGGGACGGTCGGTCGGCGTCACTTCCCCGTCACCATTCGTATCCAGCTTCATGAAGAGCTCGACCACCTTTTCGGCCGGCAATTTTGCCGCCAATTTGCCTTTCGTGAACTCCTCCAGACTCACTCCACCGCTCTTATCCAGATCCATCTCCCAAAGCCTCTGCAGTGGATGACCACCCGGTGCCTTCGCGAGTTTCCCCATTTCACGGCGGTCCAGCATCCCATTCTTGTTCTTGTCCAAGCGCTCGAACAAACGTCTGCGGTTCTCTTCCGGCACCTTGCTCACCCGCTTCATTTCACTGAATTCCTCCCACGTCAGCATGCCATCACTATCCTTGTCCGCAGCCTTCCACACCTCGGCGAACTTCGCCATCTGTCGGCGATAGGGAGGAGCCCCCTCCGGTCCCTCCGCGCTATCCAGGCCATCACGACCCTCAGGTTCACGATCAGGCCCCGCCAAAGCCACTGAAGGCAGCAGGAATCCCGCGATTATGAAGTAAACAGAGATTGTTTTCATCGGCAAATGAAGGTTTTGTATGCCCACCACGCGGGCGCATCAATCGATAAACTCCGCAATCCGGCAAAAGTTGCGGACTAACGGCCCCCCTCACCCGACTCCACCACCATGCACATCCACGACATCCTCGCGAGTTCGAAACCGTCTCTCTCGTTCGAGTTTTTCCCACCTCGGAGTGAACGTGCATCCGAAGAACTCTACCAAACCATCCGCGAACTGGAGTCCCTCGCCCCCTCATTCGTCTCCGTCACCTACGGCGCCGGCGGCACCACCCGCGAACTCACCCACGACCTCGTCGTCCGCATCAAGCAATCCACCTCCATTCCTCCGGTCCCCCACCTGACCTGCGTCGGCCACACCGAATCAGAGGTGATGACCATCCTCAACCGCTACGCCAGCGCCGGCGTCTCGAATATCCTCGCGCTCCGCGGCGACCCACCCAGCGACAAACCCGACTACGACTGGTCTCAGGGTGATTTCCGCCACGCCGCCGACCTAGTCCGGTTCATCAGGAAATTCAACGATTCCGGCATCCACCCGGACCCGCGGGGCTTCGGAATCGGAGTCGCCGGCTTCCCCGAAGGACACCCGGGCACCCCCAACCGTGTCCTCGAAATGGACTACCTCCGGGCGAAAATCGACGCAGGCGCCGACTACATCTGCACCCAGTTGTTTTTCGACAACCATGATTTCTACGATTTCCAGGACCGCTGTCGGCTCGCCGGAATCAACGTCCCGATCATCGCCGGAATCATGCCCGTCACCTCGCTCTCCGGAATGAAACGCATGGCCGAACTCGCCGCCGGCGCACGCTACCCAGCCAAACTCATGCGCTCACTGGCCCGCGCCAAGGGGAAACCGGAATCAGTCGAAGCCGTCGGCATCCACTACGCCGCCGAACAATGCGCCGACCTGCTCAACCGCGGCATCGACGGGATCCACTTCTACACCCTGAACAAAAGCAAGGCGACCGAGGAAATCTACCACTCCCTCGGCCTCGACGTCAGTTCGTAACCGCCGACTCATGCTGACGCATCTCATAGAGGTGCTCGGCCTGCTCCACCGTCAGATCGTAGAGATTTCCCTTCACCGGAACATCAAGTCTCACCCGGCCGGTTTCCGGCACCACCGGATACTGCTGCTGCAGCCGATGCGCGCGTTCGAAGACGTCACCCGGCACTTCCAATTCGAAGTTCCCTTCATACATCATCATGCGGGACATGCGCTCGGAAGCTTGCCGCTCCAGCTGGCGCAGTGCGAAATTCGTGCTCAAACGGTCGAATAGCGACTGCGACCCCTGCCCCTGACCTTCCTGAATTCGCTTGGTGGCGAGCGCGGCGCTCTTGAGTGACATTTCCATCCCCTCATCGTCGTCATCATCCTCACCGTAAGCCATCGCCTCCTCCTCGATCGCGAACAGGGGCGAACTCTCCGAACCGCTTCCCTTCGCCACCGCCTGCCGCACCTCGTTCTGGGTCGGCTGCCGGACTTCCAGTTCGCCCTTCAGCGTGACGAGCTCACCAGCCTTGAGATCCAGCCCCCTCAGCTCCAGCCCCCCATCGATCGTTTTCAACGAAAACACCCCCTCGTCGAAGTCCACCCGGTGGTAGTTGCGGGAAAAATCGATAATCGAGAGTGCCTTCAACAAATGGATCCGCTCGCGCAGTGAAATCACGTCCTCCCCATCCAGAATCACGTCGCCATTGAAACCAACCCCACTCGGCGAGTTGGTCGAACCAAACACCTGGAAATCCCCGGACATGGTGCCCTCGACAAACGACCGTAACGCCGTCGGCACGATCCGGCCAATATCCAATCTCCGCAACTTCACCTCACCCCGCAGATCCGGCCGCGCCCCGGCAAGCAACTTCAATCCCGAAAAATCGACCGTGCCGTCAGTGCCGATCTGCTTCATCCGGGCGGTCTCAAAGGTGATCCCCTCCGGCGTGCACAATGCCGTCAGCTTGACGATTCGCAGCCTCCGCAACCAATTCTGATTGAACTCCCCCCCCTCGAACGAAACCCGCCACCCCTCGCCAACCTTCTGCACCTTCAACAGACTGGACTCGATCCCGCCGCGCGTGCGGTCCGAAAAACCCCAGCGGATCGTCGCATCCGCAACCGTGAAGGTCTGCAGGTCCATCCCCTCCCAATCCCGGAATACCGCGTTCTTCAGGTTCTCCGCCGACGCCGCGTCATCCGTGCCAGCACGCAAATCCATATCCAGCCGGAAAATCGAAATATTTCCCGGTTCCCATTTGCCGACCAATCCATCCACCAGACTCATCTTGGCCCGGATGTTCCTCGCCTCCATCGTTGAGAAAAACGTGCCCTCCCCGCCGTCGGCCGCCAATCGGCTGATCTCCATCATGCCATTGGCCCGGTTGAATCCCTTCATCTGAACCTCGGTCGCCGAGAGACCCGCCTTGAATCCCTCCTTCATCTGGTCCTGAAACATCTCGGAATCCGGCCGCTTCAGCAGGTAAACCCATGTGCCAATCGCCACAACCAGCAGGAAAACCGCCACCCGGCTCGCCAATTTCAACAAATGAAACATGGCCCGCCCCTTTGTCCCGGTGTCGGCCAGCGAATACCGCAATTGAAACCAAAATCCCTGCTTCGCCACCCAGTGGTTCAGACGGTCGTTGAAATCTTGCAGTTGTTCATGTTCCATGATTGATCTTGCGCAAAGGCGGCGCGAGTAAAGCCTCCCTCTCACCGCGAGGCGAGGGAAAATTGCTCGCACCCGAACACACCATCACCTACCACCGCCCCACGTGGAAACCAACGACTACAAAGTCCGCCTCGAAATCTTCGAAGGCCCGCTCGACCTCCTGCTCTACCTCATCAAAAAGGACGAGCTCGACATCCACTCGATTTCCATCGAGCGCATCACCAAGCAGTATCTCGACTACATCAACACCTTCAAGCTCCTCAACATCGACCTCGCGTCCGAATTCATCGTCATGGCCGCGAACCTGATGTATCTCAAGAGCCGCACGCTCCTCCCCAAAACCGAGCAACCGCCCGAGGAAGACGCCGAAGACGATGATCCCCGCTGGGAACTCATCCGCCAGCTCATCGAATACAAGAAATTCAAGGACGCGGCCGGATTCCTCTCCCTCAAGGAAATGGAACAGGAAGGCCATTTCGCCCACCAACCCGAAGCCGCTCCCCTCCCCACCGACGAACCGCCGGCCCTCGCCGAGGCCAATATCTTCGACCTCATCCGCGCCTTCCAGAACGTCCTCAAACGCTTCGAAGAAGCCCACGACTTCGGTGACATCGTCGACGACCGATACACGGTATCAGACAAAATCGACCTCCTCCTCGAAAACGTCGAACCCGGCGAATCCCGCCGCTTCGAGGAACTCTTCCAATCCGCCACCACAAAATCCGAGGTCATCGTCACCTTCCTCGCCCTGCTCGAGCTCATGAAACTCAACCAATTCGTCGTCATGCAGAACGAATTGCTCGGCGATATCGTCATCGAACGCCGCACCATCAAAGCCACCAACGCGCTCGAGGCGGTCGAAACCGGCGCCGACCTGGAAACGGAATAATCCGCTAGAGAAAATCATCCGCCGGCCAGAAGGAATCAATCGGCCGGAGAAAAAGGAATCACCCGCCCGGGACAGGCAGCCACCACAGACAAACGGGACCGGGCAGACTGACGCAAACGGGACAGGGCAAACTGACCCTGCTAACGGGCCGGATCCGGCCCGGATTTCAACACCGACCAGCCCCGATCCATCGCCGGGAACCGTCGGCACGCGGGCCTCAGCCCATCCGGAACACAATCCGCGCTTTCGTCAGATCGTAGGGAGACATCTCCATCCGGACCTTGTCTCCGACCACCAGACGAATGAAACGTTTCCGCATCTTCCCGGAAATGTGGGCGAGCACCTCGTGCCCGCTCTCCAGCTTGACACGAAACATCGTGCCGGCGAGCACGGAAGAAATCTCGCCATCGACTTCCACCGCCTTTTCCTCGCCATCCTTGTTGACCTTCTTGGGTGGTCCGTAACGGTTACTTCGTTTAGTCGAGCGGCGGCGGCGTCTGTTCTGTGGGCGCGGAGGCATAATGGAGGTTGATAAAACTGCCGGGGGAACACTCAGCGACCATCCGCTGATCCGCCGACGCTTCATATACTACCGCCAAGAATCAAACCAGCAAACCAAAAAAATGCGGATTCCAGCCTGCGGATTGCTTTTCTCCTTCACACGCGCTTGCCAAGCCGCCGCCTTCCAGCCAACTTCCACCGCGTCACAGCTCGCAACATGCGGCTTTTAAAACCTCGCATTCCTACTGTCATGCCCGAGATCACCGAACAAGAACTCCCTGCCAACCTTAAACCCCTCTGGCTCAAGTCGCTGACCGCAGTCCAAGCGTCTAACCTCGACTACGCAATCACTCTGATCCAAGGGGTCCTCAAAGAGTGTCCTGGATTTCTCGATGGCCGCAAGCTGCTGCGTAAATGTGAAATCCAGATTTCCGGAGGCGCAAAGAAAAAGGGCCTCTTCGGCGGCGGCATGGGCACCATGAAAATCCAAAGCCAAGTCAAGAAGGACCCGCTTGCAGGCCTCGCCTTGATCGAAAAGGAACTCGAAAAAGACCCCTCAAACGAAGGCGCCAACGAACTGCTCTTCGATACCGCGGTGAAACTCGAAATGCTCGAAACCGCCGCCTTCGCACTCGAGACCATCCGGGAACAAAAACCCGAAAACTCCAAACTTCTCCACAAACTCGCCGCATTCTACCTGGCCAACGAACAGCCGGACAAGGCGTCCGAAGTCTTCAACGACATCATCAAACACCACCCCACCGACGGCGTCGCCATCAAGGGATCCAAGGACGCCTCGGCACGCGCCTCGATGATGAAACAGCGCTGGGATGAAAACGCCAGCATGAAGGACCTCATGCGCGACAAGGGCGAGTTCGAGGAAATCGAAAAAGCATCCCGCACCGGCCTCACTCGCGACCAGCTCGAGGAACGCCGCGACGGCATCATCGCAAAATACAACGAGAACCCCAACGACCTCAAAACCGTCAAGGACCTCGCCGGGATCTACGAACAACTCGAGGACTGGCACAACGCACAGTCATTCTATGAGTGGGCACACTCACTGAGCAACGGTGACAGCGCCCTCGCCAACAAGGCATCCGCCATGAAGGACAAGGCGATCAACACCGACCTCAAGGCCCTCGAAACCGCTGTCGCCGCAGATCCGGACAACGCCGAACTCAAGGCCGCCCTCGACGCTCGCCGCAAGGACCGCCTCGCAGAACAGGTCGAGGAAGCAAAACGCCGCGTCGACCAGAACCCCACCGATCCCCAGCTCCGCTTCGAACTCGGATCCGCTCTCTACGCCTGCGGAGAATTCAGCGATGCCATCCCGCACCTCCAGCAAGCCACCCGCAACCCGCACATCCGCACCAAGGTGCTGCTGCTGCTCGGCCGGACCTTCAAGGCAAAAGGCATGCACGACCTCTCCATCAAACAACTCTCCGACGCCCTCGAAGACCTCACCGCCATGGACACGACCAAAAAGGAAGTGCTCTACGAAAAAGGCCTCATCCACGACGAAGTCGGAGACAAACAGGCCGCGCTCGACTGCTTCAAGCAGATCTACGAGGTCGACTACGGATACCGCGACGTCGCTCAGCGCGTGGAGTCCTCCTACTCCTGATTCCCACCCCTGCGCATTGCGCACCCATCTCCACCCTCACCCCCGCACTCAGCGGGGCGTCAGGGTGATGCGGTGGCGGTCATAGCGGTCGTCCGGTCGGAACAACCAGCCCGGCTGACGGTCCACCACTTCATAGCCGGTGAGCATGAACATCGGCAGAAACCGGTTGCTGTTTGGATCATACGCATCCTCCCCGGTATAGTAACCACGGATCCGATACTCCGTGTTGTGATCGAATCCATACCGCCCCCCGGCTGGCCCGTCCTCCGGCAAACGGTCGGGCGCGAGTTTCTTGTCCTCCCGCATCATCACCAGCTTGGCCCGGCTCCATGACTGCCTCGGCTTGCGGAGATACCCCCAAAAACGCGTCTTCTCCACATAGTAGCGGCGACCGTAGAAAAAATCTCCCGTCGGCTCCGATGCGATCCGCGCGTCGCGTTCTTCCTGGGTCGGCCCGCCCATGTTCCCGGCACCCATCGGACTCGTCCCACACTGCGTGAGTGTCACGCATGCGGCCACAAGCGGAACAACGGCAAGAATTCGCATCAACATGACGGAACCCATATCCGCCACATCCCCTCCCGGGCAAGCCCGGAGAATGGCAAACCAACGGAAATCCCTAACGAAATTCCTCGTCGAACGAACGATCCGTCACCACCCAGTCCGCGGCAACCACCCGGCTGATCTCCACCTGCCTCGATTGCCCCCCCTCGACCCGCCGGACCTCCACGGTCACCCGCTGCAGTCCCCCGACCCTCGACAGCCCTTGCTTGCTGATGCCGAAAATACGCTCCAGCGCCCGATGTTGCGCGCTATTCCGCCGACAATAGCCATACAGCTTTGTCTCCTCCATTTCCGGACTGGCTACCGTATAGGCCACCCACTCGGACTCATCAATGAATGCCGCGTTGAAATAACTGTCCTTCGCCACCACCACCCGGGCGACGATCGAATCCGCCTTCCCCTCGAAAAACTCGTGCCACGACGGCTCGGTCTTGCGCGCAAACGCACCAAAATCGACGAGGCGGCCGCCACTCTCATCCGGAACCAACATCACCAACCGGTATTTCATGCTTCCCTCGTACGAACTGTTGACCAGCACGCTCTCCATCAACACCCCGTTCACATCCAGCAAGCCCGACCACTGCATCCCCTTCACCTCTCCGTCCACGGTCTCCAGATTCTCCAGAAATTCCACCACCTCGTCACCCGTTTCCCCGTCCAGCCGGAAATGCCCGGCAATCAACTCCGGATCCCTCACCGCAAGCGCCTCCTTCACGATCGCCAGGGCCTCATCCTCAGGAAGGGGAATGAAGGTGTTTGAAATCCCCTTCTCCACCACCAGCCGCTCCTTCTTACCGGACAGCTCCTCCTTTTCCCCCATCTCACTCCTCAGCCAGATCAACAACACCACCCCCATCACCCCAACCGCAGCCAGCCCGACAATCACCGACCATGCGATCAACACCAGCCTCCTCCGCTCGCCGGCCTTCCCGCCCGATTGCCCGTGCCCGCGCTTCCTCCGGTGGTGGTGCCTGCCCTGGTCCTGCTGGCTCACCCTGGACATGCGGGCCACCTTGCCAATAGCCGGATCGTCACCCGGTGACCGTTCGTATCGATGGCGCCCCGCAACGGAGCGTTGAATGTGACGACTGCTCATCTGGGCCCAAACCTACTAACCTCCACGCCGAATCGGCAAGCCTGCAAACCACCGAATCGACACAGGGCGATCAAGTTAGGGAGAAACGCTTGATCAGCTCGGCAGCAGAACCACTGACTGCACTGAATTCACTGATGGTTCTCTGCCTGAGAAGGCATGGTGCTCCGAAGGTCTCGCGAGTGGGGACTTCTTCACCCCCAAAGGTCTTAAAAATCAGTAAAATCCGTCTAATCAGTCTGAATCTGTGGTTCTTATTGGCGCTTCTTGAGTGGGTGGTTCCTTAGCTTGATCGCCCTGCGAATCGGCAGCTCCGCAAACCGCGACTTCTCCCGATCACTTCTCCGCTTGGCAGACCGCCGCCCACGGACGACACTCCCGCCATGCCCCGCATCGCGATCACACTCGGCGATCCCGCCGGAATCGGACCGGAAATCATCGACGCCGCCATGCGCTCCGGCCAGCTTCCATCCGGCTTCGAATTCACCATCCTCGGAGACCGCGGCACCGCCATCCCCGGCAAACCGGACCATCACTCCGCCAGCGCCGCCCTCGCCGCCCTCGATCAAGCGGTCGAACTCCTCAAATCCGGCGACGCAGACGCCGTCGTCACCGGCCCGGTCTCAAAAGAAGGACTCCAGTCCGTCGGCTTCGACTTCCCCGGACAAACCGAATACTTCGCCAGCGCCTTCGGCATCACCGACTTCGGCATGATGCTCACCGGCCCGCACCTGACCGTCGGCCTCGCCACCATTCACGAAGCCATCCACGACGTCCCCCGCCTCCTCACCAAACAACGGATTGTGAGGATATCGAAACTCTCCGCCGCCTTTCTCAAACGTCGCGGCATCGCCTCCCCGCGGATCGCCATCGCCGGCCTCAACCCCCACGCCAGCGAAGCCGGAGCCTTCGGCAACGAAGAACAAACCATCATCTCACCGGCCATCGCCGAACTCCGGGAGTCCGGCGAAGCCGAATTCTCCGGCCCGGGCGTCCCCGACGCCATCTTCCGCGATGCCGCACAAGGCCACTACGACGCGGTCATCGCCATGTATCACGACCAGGGCCTCATCCCGCTCAAACTCCTCGATTTCGAAAGCGCGGTCAACGTCACCCTCGGCCTGCCGAAACCCCGGACCAGCCCGGACCACGGCACCGCGTTCGCCATCGCCGGCAAGGGCATCGCCGACCCCTCATCCATGATCGCCGCCATCCGGCTCGCATGCGAAGTCGCCTGAGTCCCCCCAGCCTATTTCCTCCCGCCACTCACGGGCGCACCCTTGTAGGTCAGCGCAAACACCACAAAACACAGCGCGGACATTCCCGCCAGCGCGGCCCAGAACAACGCCCATCCCTCTCCATCCGGCGTCACCAGCACCCGCCGCAGCCACCCGCAAACCAAGGTCCCGATCAAGGGCCCGACCCCGGCACTCACCACGGTCAGCAAACCCTGCGCCTGCGCCCGCAGCCCCTTGTCCACCCGCCGATTCAAAAACACCTGAGCCGTGATGAAATAGAACGTATAAACCACACCGTGCAGCGCGATCCCCAGCACGTGCCAACCACACCACCACGTCACCCCGGCCCACGCGCTGAACACAAACCTCATCACACCAAGACCGATCGCCCACATCAACACCACCTTCACCCGGTAGCGCGTCATCGCCGCACCCACCACCAGCATGCAGCCGACCTCCACCAATTGCGCGATCGTCATCGTCCCCGCCGGACGTTCGTCACCCAGCACCATCAAAAACTCCGGGCCATACATGTAAAACGCCGCCAGAGGCACGGAAAACGCCGCAGTCACACCGAAGAACACCGCATGGTCCCGCTGCTTCATCAACCCGAACGCACCCAGCCCCAACCGGTTCTTCCAACTCCGCCCCGTCCCCGGAGGAGGCGTTTTCGGCAACAACCGGAACGCCATCCCCGCGGCAATCAAACGGCAGGCCGCCGCCGTATAGCCCGCCCCCACTCCGGCGTCCGCGTGCAACACATAACTCACCAGCCAACCACCCGCCATCCACCCCACGGTCCCCGCCACCCGGACCCTCGGAAACTCCCGCTCCGCGTCCTCCAGATTCGCCAGCGAAATCGTTGTCAGCAAACCCCACGTCGGCGCCGAAACCAACGAGGCAACCATGAACCACCCCACAAACCACCACTCGCTCCATCCCAATTCCAGACAACGAAACGCACACCCGAGCGCCACCGCACAAACCAACGAACACCAGCCGAACAACTTCTCCGCCGCCACATTGTGATCCGCCAAACCGCCGACAAGCACCGGTGAAATCAGCGCCGCCACCGGAATCATCAGGAAAACCAGCGGAACCCACTCACCCATCCCCCGCGCCGTCAGCGCGTTCGTCAGCGCCGGAGTCCAACTCCCCGGACCCATCGCGTGAAAAAAGAACGCCAGCGACAACCCGACAAACACTCGCCTTGAATCAACGCCTGTGCGCGCTCCGTGAATCACGCACTGCCTCTATCCCACCCGCCCGATTTCGCAAAGCCCAATAAGAAATCCCCGAAATCCCGCCGGAACCTCAGGCATCGACAATCCGTGCATTCCTGTTATTCTCAGCTACCGTTCCACCAATCTCTCAATGGCTGAAGTCATCCAGTTCCAATGCCCCGCCTGTGGCACCTACCTGCGCCTCCCACTTGAAATGGCCGCCTGCCAAGGCCCATGCCCTACCTGTGGAACCCAAATCGTCGCCCCCGACCCCACCCGAGGAATCGCCGCCCACCTCCATCTCGCCGCCGCCACACAACCCCAGACCACCCGGCCGTTCAGCGAATCACCGCCCATCATCCCGCCGACCCCGGACCGCCCCGCCCATCCCCCAACCGCCCCTCAACCCTCTCCTCAACCCTCTCCTCAACCGGCCGATCCCCGCCAAGCCACCGGGCCTTTCGAGCCCCCCATCAGCGCTCCCCCGCCCGCCACTCCCGGCGCCGTCGAACCCACCCCGCCGGCACCTCCCACGGCTCCCGCACCGGACGACCACCCCGCACCACCCACCGCTCCCGTTCAGGCCACGGCTCCCGCAACACCCCGGGAAAAAACCGTCAAACTCGAACTCCCGCCGCCGACCCAGCCGATCAAGGATACCGATCGCGAACCCCCGACCGGGCCAGCTCCCAAGCTCCGGCGATCCAGCAAAACCACCACCGCCCTCCTGCTCCTCCTCACCGGACTCATCTGCCTCGTCATCGGCTACGCGCTCGGACTCAATGCCCACCGCCTGAAACCCGCACCGGCCGACGTGATTCCACCGCTTGGTGCTGAAACGGCTTTTCCTGCCCAGCCTGCCGCACAGGACCCCGCCCCAACGCCCGCCGTGGAAACCACCACTCCCGAAGTCGTCCCCGAGCCAACCCCTGCCCCCGCCCCCGAACCCACGCTGGAAACTCCCCCTCCCGCCACACCGGCAAAGGCAAGTGATGCGGCCGAAGCCGTCTTGCAAGCCTTCCTCCAGGCCCCGGACTGGGCATCCCGCAGCGCCTACGTCCTCCAACCCGAAACAATGAGGGAGGCCATGGAATCCTACTCCCATCAGGAAGACGACGGACCAACCGCATTCGAATCCGTCTCCATCGTCAACAGCTACACCGACAAAGACACCGGCAACACCCTCTTCATCTACAAGGTCGTCACCAAACAACACCCGGAAGGATTTCCCGCCGCCGTCGCTGAAACCAACGGCGGTTGGCTTGTCGACTGGCCGACCTTCGTGGAGTTCCGCGACGACCACTTCGCAAAGTTCGCCGAAGGCCCGGCCGACCAGACCGGCAGGTTCCACCTCATCGTCAGCGCCCCGCCAGCCGTGCGCGCGGAGAAAACCCAGAACCAGTATTTCGTCTCCTATCTGCTCGATCCACCGCTTCCCGACCGCCAGCACATCGCCTACGTCCGCAAAGACTCCACGATTCAGGCAACCCTCGCCGCGTCCACTCAGGCCGGCGCCGTCTTCGCCCCAGTCCTCGAACTCACCAAACGCTCCACACCCGACGGCAGAACCTATCTGGAAATCACCGAGATCCTCGCCACCGACTGGCTTCCGAGAAAACTCTGATTCCCCCCACCACTCTGGTTCCCGCCATTCTGGTTCCCGCCACCTGGTTCCCACCACCTCCAGCGGGTGAATTCGCCAGCCGGATCGGCATCCGCGAACTCAACGCACGGACCCGGTAACTCCCCACCGCCCGGCACAATAAAAAACCGCCCGTGTTCGAAAACACGGACGGCTTGTGATTCGTTCAGTGACGAAGCCAGACTGGCTCAGCCGGCTTTCTCCTCAGCGGCCACTTCCACGGTCGCTTCGGATGCATTCTCTTCACCTTCAAGGTCGTCGTCGGCTACCACACGGTCAACCCACTCAATGTAGGCCATCGGTGCGGAGTCCGCCATGCGGGCGCCCAGCTTGGTGATCCGGCAGTAGCCACCCATCCGGTCGGCCGCCGCAGGTGCGACTTCGGAAAAGAGCATTTTCACCATGTCCTTCTGGCGCAGGTAGGAGACGGCCTGACGGCGGGCGTGGAGATCTCCACGCTTGCCGAGCGTCACCAGTTTCTCCGCAACAGGACGCAGGGCCTTCGCCTTCGCCAGAGTGGTCTTGATCCGGCCGTGCTCGATCAGGCTGCACGCCAGGTTGGAAAGCATCGCCTTGCGGTGCGAGGCGTTGCGTTTGAGTTTTGCGGTTTTACTACGATGTCTCATCGGTGCTTCCTTGTTCTAAATTGGGGTTATTCGTCGAGGTTCTGGGCGATCAGGTCGGCAAGACCAACCGGGGCCTCGTCTTCCGCACCGAGGCGTGGTCCGCGGGCAGCGGGCGACGGTCCGGTCAGCAGCGAGGGATCGAAGGACATTCCGAGGCCCAGGCCAAGCTCGACAAGCTTGTCCTTGATCTCGTTGAGCGACTTCTTGCCGAAGTTGCGGTATTTGAGCATCTCCGCCTCGGACTTCATCGCCAACTGACCCACACTCGTGATGTTGGCGTTGTTGAGGCAGTTTGCGGCGCGCACCGAGAGTTCGATCTCGTTGACACTCATGTTCAGAAGTTTCTTCAGTGCGGCGTTCTCCTCGCTGGATTCGGCCGGCGCTTCCTCGAAGTCCACTGCGTTCTCGTCGTAATTGACGAACACGTCGAGGTGGTGGCGCAAAATCGCCGAACTCTGAAGCAGCGCATCCTGCGGGGTGATGCGACCGTCGGTCCAGATGTCCAGAACCAGCTTGTCAAGGTCGGTCACCTGACCCACACGTGCGGCTTCAACCGCATACTTCACCCGGGTCACCGGGGAGAAAATCGAATCAATCGCAATCACGCCGATCGGCTGGTCCTTGCGCTTGTTCTCGTCGCCAGTGGAAAAACCACGGCCGACACGAACTTCAAATTCGCAGTCGAACTTCACCTTCTTGTCCAGCGTGCAGATCAACTGGTCCTTGTTGACCACTTCGTAAAGATTGTCTTCCTGAATGTCTCCGGCAGTGATCGCACCTTCCTTCTCGACCTTGATGGTCAGGATGCGCGGCTCCTTGTCGTTGTGCTTGAACTTCACCTTCTTCAGGTTGAGCACAATGTCGGTGACATCTTCCACCACACCCGGAAGGCTGGAGAATTCGTGCTGAACGCCCGCAATCCGGACGGAAGTAATGGCCGCGCCTTCCAGTGAGGAAAGGAGAACGCGACGAAGCGAGTTGCCAATGGTGTGGCCGTATCCGCGCTCGAATGGCTCGGCGACGAATTGGGCGTAGGTATCCGAGGCGGTTTCCTCGTTGCGAACGAGGCGGTTCGGGAGCTCGAAACGAGCAAGTTTGACTGCTGACATATGGATGTTGGTTGGCCGGGTTACCCTCCTGACGGGCGAAAAAACCCGCTGGGCGGGTTCTTCGGAGGACCTACGGCGTGCTTGAATTGCCCGCGAGCGGCGAATAAAGGACGGTCTAATGCCCCTTGCAAAGCATTATTTCGCGTTTTTTGGCCAAAAATTTCCAGATTTAGCCGCCAAAGTGAAAAAATCGCTAGAATTTCTAGCAGAGCAAGTCCATAAAAGAGATGCACTCAAACTAAGCTCCCGATGAAATCAAAGAAAAATCTAACTCGTTTCACTTACGAAAACGCAGCCTTCGAAGGATGGCGTCTGTGCATCAGCCGTGCGGGCACGACATTCACTCGCTACTTCCCGGACAAAAAGTTCGGTGGTGGCAAAAAGTCACTCGCCGCCGCAGAGAAGACCCTCGGGGAACTCAAGGAAATCCTCGAGAACTCCCGCCGCGTCGATGGCAAGCTCAGCGCGACCACCATCAAAAAGGCCGAAAAACTCCTGGCCAACGCCGTCTGATCCGCCTCCTGCCCCCGCCAGGGGAATCCCCCCCTTGCACCATGCCGTGATTCGGTCAATTGGTGTCCATGGACGCAGAAACCCGACCGGCCATCCTCTGGCTCCGACGTGATCTCAGAATCACTGACCACCTGGCACTCGCCAGCGCGGCCAGGCAACGCACCCCCGTCATCCCTGTGTATGTGGTGTCCACATGGCGGGACAACCACGCGTGGACCGGTGACAAACGCCAGCACTTCCTCTGTGAGTGCCTCGCCAGCCTCGCCCACAGCCTGGAACAACTCGGAGGACGCCTGATCATCCGCCGCGGGGATCCCGTTGCCGAAATCGAGACCCTCGCCAGCGAAACCGGCGCCGCATCCGTCCACTTCACCCTCGATCCCGACCCCTTCGGAAGATCCACCGAAACCCGCCTGCGGGAATCCTGCAGACGCCTCAAGCTCGAATGCCACGGACACCACGACACCACGCTCCACCAACCCGACGAAATCCTCAACCAAAGCGGACGGCCCTACCGGGTCTTCACCCCCTATCTGAAAAACTGGCTGTCGCGCCCCAAAGTCCCCCCTCTCAAGGCCCCGCGCGAGATCCACACCCCCGCCGGAATCCACTCCCTCCCGCTCCCGACCCTCGCATCCTGGGATCTCCCGCCGCTCCATGCCACCCTCCCCGCAGCCGGTGAAAAAGCCGCGAAAGCCCGGCTCCGGAACGCCTGCTCAAAGCTCATCCAACACTACGACGCCCGGCGCGACTTCCCCGGACTCGACGCCACCACCCGGATCTCCCAGGACCTCCGCTTCGGGCTCCTCTCGATCCGCACCGTCTACCAGACAGCCGTGCGCGCCCGCCAATCCGCATCGCCGGCCGCCGCCGCCAGCATCGACACCTTCATCTCCGAACTCGCATGGCGCGAATTCTACTTCGCCATCCTCCACCACTTCCCCGATATCCTGAACACCGAATTCAACCCGAACTGGCGCGGCATCCCGTGGCGCGAACCCGGCCCCGGATTCGACGCCTGGAAATCCGGATGCACCGGCTTCCCCATCGTCGATGCCGGCATGCGCGAACTGCTCGCCACGGGCTTCATGCACAACCGCGTCCGCATGATCACCGCCATGTTCCTCACCAAAGACCTCCATCTCGACTGGAAACTCGGCGAGTCCCACTTCATGCGCCACCTCATCGACGGGGAAATCGCCTCAAACAACGGCGGCTGGCAGTGGTCCGCCGGAACCGGCGCCGACGCCGCACCCTACTTCCGCATCCAAAACCCATGGAGCCAGAGCGCACGCTACGACAGCGATGGCACCTACATCAAAAAATGGATCCCCGAACTCGCCGGCACCCACCCGTCCCAGTTCCACCAAGCGCCGAAAACCGGCACGCCAATCGCTTCTGGTTACCCGCTGCCAATCCTCGACCACAACACCGAACGCAAGGTCACGCTCGACATCTTCAAGCGCCACCGCGAACAAACCAACCACCAGTGACGCTTGGCGGCCACCACTTGCCAACTACCGCCATCCACTTGCCGCTTGCGGAATCGCCCCCCGCCTCATAGGTCCATCGACCATCAGCCAGCCTGTCCTCCCCCCCGCCACTCCCCGAAACTCCCCCACTCATGAACCACCAGAAAAGAGGCATTCTCGTCACCGGCTCCCACCGATCCGGCACCACTTGGGTCGGTCGCATGCTCAGCCTTCCGGACAACGTCGTCTACATCTTCGAACCCTTCAGCCTCGAAGTCTCCACCAAAGTCATCCCCTACTCGTTCCAACACTGGTTCCCCTACATCCACGACCTCCCGGATTCCGAGGCCTTCTACCGGGCCATGGATCAGGCAATCCACTTCAAATACGTCCCCCCCCCGGCACCGGATCTCCCCACTCATCGCGCCCTGAAATCCGTCGTCAAAGGCCACCTCAAAAACGCCCTCTACCGCTCGCGCGGACACCTGCCGCTGCTCAAGGACCCGCTCGCCCTGTTCTCCGCCAAAGACCTCGCCACCAGATACGACCTCGACGTCGTCTGCATGATCCGCCACCCGCTCGCATTCTGCTCCAGCCTGAAAAAATGGGACTGGAAATTCCCCTTCCAGCACCTCCTCAACCAATCCCGCCTCATCGAACACCGCTTCCAACACCAGGCGGAACGCATCGAACACTTCGCGACCACCGAACAACCCATCGTCCATCAGGCCGCCCTGCTCTGGAACCTCTTCCACCACGTCATCCGCGCCTACCAGCAGGAACACCCGGACTGGCACTACCACCGCCACGAAGACATGGTCGTCGACCCCGTCGAAACCTTCGAATCCCTCTACCAAAAACTCGGCCTCGGCTTCACCCCCCATATCCGCGGACAACTCAACGCCTCACTCTCGGCAAAATCCGGCGAAACCTCCGACGCCGGATTCAAGGCAAGGAACGCAAAATCCGTCACCCAAACCTGGAAATCCAGGCTCAACGACGACGAAATCAACCACATCCTCGACGAAACCGCCGAACTCCGGGCCCACTTCTACCCCGAAGGCTGACCCGCCGCGCAAAGTTCCCCCCACCGGCCCCATCCGCACCAAGCCCGGAAAATCCCCTCAAAAATTCGCTCAACGCGGAGTTTGTCATTTTCAAAAAGACGCCTACACTCCGCGCCGTGAGCGATTCTGAAAATCCACTCAGCGGATTGGGTAACTTCACCCTTGGCCCCTCGTGGGCACGCGCGTCGGACTCTAACAAAGAGAAAAACACCTATTCATCCAAGCCTGGCAAATTCAAGGACCGGGGCGAAGACCGGCGGGACAACCGCCGCGACGACCGCCGGACCGGAGACCGCAGGCGCGATGACCGTGGCGACGGCCGGCGCCCCCAGCGCGGACGCGGACGCAAGTTCGACGATCGCCGTGACGGACCGCCACCACGCCGTGATTCCCCGCCCGCGGAGGGAGTCAAAGTCACGCTCAATCCAGACCAGAAAGCCGTGCACCTCATCGCCAAGGAAGTGCAGCAGGTCGCCCGCGTCTACTCGCTTTTTGACATCGCCAAAACACTCCTCGCGGAACGCAAGCGCACCCGCGCCCTCTTCCAGGTGGAAAAAGGCAAGCCCGCGCTCTTCAAGAGCAAGCTCGACGACGCCCTCTTCCTCACCCGCGCCGAAGCACTCCGCTACCTCTGGAACTCGGATCTCCGCGACCGGTTCCTCAAAGAGGAAACCGTCGAAGTCGAACCACCAAGCGGCAACTTCCAACTCGTCGCCCGCTGCGGCATGTCCGGTGAATGGCTCGGCCCGCCGAACTTCCACGCCTACCAGACCAACCTCCACCGCATCCACCGCGAGCGCTTCTCCCACCTCCCGTTCGCCGTCTACAGCGCGAAAGTCCGCACCGAACGCAGCGAGGAAGCCGTCAACCAATGGCTCGAAGCCATGACGAAAAAGACCCGCTGGCGCCTCAAAACCGACGAGGAACAAAAACGCGAGGCCGCCGCCGAAGCCGCCGCAATAGCCGCCGAAACCGAAGCAGCCCAAGCGGAAAACAAAGCCGAAACCCCGGCCGGACCAGCACCGGAAACCACAACGCCCGAAACCGCCAGCGCCGACACAACGCCCGAAACCACCCAGGCACCTGCCCCGGAAGAAACCCCGGAGGCACCCCAGCCCACCGAGGAATCAGCGGCAGAAACCACCGCTGAAACCCCGGACGAAACCACTGCCGAAACTCAGGACGAAACCACCGCCGAAACTCCGGACGAAACCGCTGCCGAAACTCAGGACGCACCTGCCGCAGACGACTTCACATGGTTCGACGATCAGGCCCAGGCAGAACGCGCCCTCGCGGATTACGCCTTCGACCTCGCGTTCAAGGAAACCCGGACGGCCGAAGTCTCCAACTCCGTCAAACCCGGCAGCCTGTCACCGGCGCTGTTCACATCGCTAAAAAACGCCTCGATCCACGTCCGCCGCCACCCGGCCATGCTCATCCCGGCCATCTGCCGCGCCGTCGAGGCCGAACACCTGCCCATCTTCAAACGCAAGGGCAAGCTCCTCACCGGCCCGGCACGCCCACACCCGCTGCCGAAGAACGCCACCCTCGCAGAGCGACCCGGCGTCATGGTCGAATGGATCCGCGCCAACAGCCCGGCGAAACTCGAAGGCCTCTGGAAAGCAGTCCTGCCGGAAGGCGCCACCGCGCCGCCATCCGAATACGCCGCCGACCTCTTCTGGCTCCTCCAGCAAGGGCACATCCTCCTCTTCACCGACGACACCCTCGTCGTCCAGGAAGTCCGCGAGCAACCCCAGGCGAAAAAGAAATCAGCCAAACAGCAAAAGGACCGTGGAGACCAATCCTCCACCAAATCCAGCGACCAAGCAGCGGGGAAAACCAAAGGAACCTCCGCGAAAAAACAGACCGCGGATGACTTCGAACAAGACGAACGCATCGTCAAAAACAACAACCGTTGTATCGCTGGCGCCCCGCGCCGCATCATGGGCACGCGCGACCGGGTCATCATCGGCCGCCGTCGTTTCCTCAACCCCTGAGCAATGGAAGGGGCCGAATCGACGGCTCGTTGAGCAAAAATCGCTCCACCAGTCAGAAAATTCAGGAAACTCAATCATCAGGTATTGACGCCAACCTCGCCCCATGATTCAACCCTCTCGACCCGCTACAAGGAACGGTGGCTGAGTGGTCTAAAGCACATCCTTGCTAAGGATGCGTACCGGAAACGGTACCGAGGGTTCGAATCCCTCCCGTTCCGCCACGACCCCCGCCCGACTCGTTCGGGCGGGGGTCGTGGCGTTTTACGGCAGGGACAAGCCCCCTAACGCCCTGCGTCCAGGGTTCGACTGCCTCCGCCGAAAGCCTGCCCCGCAGGCGAACGGCAAGCACCTCTCCGGGCCTCCGGAGGAGGAGGCCCGCACCCCGCAGAGCCGGAGCGGAGCGACGGCAATCCCTCCCGTTCCGCCACGACCCCCGCCCGACTCGTTCGGGCGGGGGGCGTGGCGTTTTACGGCCGGGCCAAGCCCCCTAACGCCCTGCGTCCAGGGTTCGACTGCCTCCGCCGAAAGCCTGCCCAGCAGGCGAACGGCAAGCACCACTCCGGGCCTCCGGAGGAGGAGGCCCGCACCCCGCAGAGCCGGAGCGAAGCAACGCCAATCCCTCCCGCCCCGCCCTGACATCACCCTGACCTCATCCGCGCTCTGCTCACGGGCATGGCAGTCTCTGTTCCGCTCATCCGCAGCCGCTCCAGACAGTGCCGGAGCAGCGCAAATCAACAATCCCCCCTTCCACACAAGGCAGGCTCACCGGCCTCCGCCCGATCGCCTCAAGAGCTCGCTCAAGCCGGCTTCTTCGCCGGAGCCTCGCTCTTCTTCCCGGACTTCTTCGGCTCCGTTTTCGACGCCTTCTTCCCGGACTCCTTGTCCGCTTTCGCTCCATCCTTGTAGGACTTCGAGCGATAGTCCGTTTCATAGAATCCGGAGCCTTTGAATATGATTCCTCCGCCCGTTCCGAGCAGACGTTTCACCTGACCGTCACACCCCTCCTCACGGCAATCCGTGAGCTTCGCATCGTTCATGCTTTGAAACACCTCAAAGACGGTCCCGCATTTCTGACATTTGTAATCGTAGGTCGGCATGGCTTTGTAGGCAGGGCTTTTAGCACGAAAATCCGCCCGCGCAACCCCGCGATATACGGTTTTAGCGTGCCCCCGCCGTCCCGTTCTGCTTGCTTCCTCCCATGCCACCTCGCGCGAAAACCGTTGCCTCGATCACCAACGAACAATTTTTCGAAAGCCACTCTGAGGCCCTCGGCCTCACCCTGCTCAGCGAAAAGGCCGGCTTCGATCGCCCGATCCGCGAACCCGCCATGAACCGCCCCGGCCTCGCCTTCGCCGGATTCTTCTCCTACTTCGCCCCCAAACGCGTCCAGGTACTCGGCAACTCCGAACTCTCCTACCTCCGCAAACTCCCCGACGCCATGCGCGTCGACCGATTCCGCCGCGTCTGCGCAAGGGACATCCCCTGTTTCGTCGTCGCTCGCGGAAACAAAATCGACAACAGCCTCATGGAGGTTGCCGCCGAATTCGAAATCCCCGTCTTCGGCACCAACCTCGTCACCATGAACTTCCTCAACTCCGCCACCATCCGGCTCGAACACGACTTCGCGCCCAGCATCACGCTCCACGGATGCATGGTCGACATGCGCGGCGTCGGCGTCCTCATCATCGGCAAAAGCGGATCGGGAAAATCAGAAACCGCCATCGGCCTCCTCGAACGCGGCGCCTCCCTCGTCGCCGATGACATGGTGCGCATCAAATACGTCGGCGGCGACCTCACCGCCACCTCACCCGACCTCTCGCGCGGATACATGGAAATCCGCGGCATCGGCATCATCAACGTCGCCAACCTCTACGGCCTCGCCTCCATCCGGCCGTCGAAACGCCTCGACCTCGTCGTCACCCTCAAACCCCACACCGACATGAACGAAGTCGACCGCCTCGGACTCCAGCAAAAACGCTACGAGATTCTCGGCCAGAAGGTCCCTCATGTCGAAATCCCCGTCGCCGCCGGCCGCGACACCGCACGCCTCGTCAGCATCGCCGCCCTCGACATCCAGCTCCGCGGCCTCGGCTACAACATGGCCGACGAATTCAACCAGCGGCTGCTCGACCACATGGCCGAGATCAAATAACCCCGGCCCGCCGCTCACTCACCGTCGGCCTTCACCCCTCGCCCCTGCTTGAGCCACGCTTCGATCTCGGCGGCCTTCAACTGCGCCTGCCGCGAATAGTCGATCGACTCACCGAGAATCCTCGCCGCCTCCTGCGGTGCATGGAATCCCATCGAGTTCTCCGCATTCACAAAATCCAGCCGCCACTGGGCTTTGCGCTGCAGCTCGAGCGCCGCTTGCAGCTCTGCGCCGGTCGCACCCGCCTGCTTTGCCTCCACAATCGCGCTGAGCATCTCGTCCACCGCCACACCAGCCCGGCCCATCAGCGCGTGACTGCGGTCCTGAATCGCCGTCACCCGCGCGAGCAGCTCGTCTTCCGGATACGGGTGGCAGGTCTGGCACGACCGGGAAATATTGAGCAGCGGACTGCGCACCCAGTGGTCGGACACCTTCGTCGCCCCTTCACGCTTGTAGGGCATGTGGCAGTCCGCACAGGAGACCCCGCTGCGCGCGTGAATCCCCTGGCTCCACATCTCAAACTCCGGATGCTGCGCCTTGAAGATCGGCGCCCCCGTCTCCGCATGCACGAAGTCGACAAACGCAGACCCGTCCGGAAACGTCGTGTTCTCGAGCGTCTTCTCGATTTGTTCCACCTTCAGTCCGCGATCCCACGGGAAGAACAACGTCGTCTTCGGACCGCAGTAATACTCCACATGGCACTGGGCGCAGGCGAAGGTCCGCATCTCCTGGCGCGTGGCATCCACGTTCGGATCATACGGCTTCTCCCGCTTCCCCTGGCGCCAGCGCTCCACACTCGGCAAATGCGGCACCGGATCCGCACTCTCCGCCAACGCCCGGATCCCCCGTGCGAAACCCGGCCGCGTCACCCGCAAGCTCATCGTTTCCGGGTCGTGACAGTCCACGCACGACACCGGATGCGCGTCACCCAGCTGGTGTTCCGTCCCCTTCCCGGCAGGCGTCCCGTCCGGCGTCTTCTCCATCATCGCAAACGCCTCCCCATACGGAATCGTGCTCATCCGCTCGAACCCCTTCGTCACCGCCGGCCAGTCAAACCCGTCGGCGTCCGCCAGCGTCTTGCCCTCCGCCTCCAGCCCCACGCGCCGCCACGTCGGCACCACCGACGCATGACAATGCAGACACGCCCCCGGTTGGGCCATCTCCGTCACCCGCTTCGAATGCGTCTGGTCATACAGCATGAACGCGTGCCCCCGCCGGTCGCGGAAATCGACCGAAAACGCATACCCCAGAAACATCCGCCGCAACCACGGGTCCCGCTCGATCCTCGACTCCGGAATCGCCCCTTCCGAACCGCCGTAGCGCGTGTGCGTTTCATCCACCGTCCGCATGTAGGCGTCATACTGGCGCGGCCAGTTCTTGCTCCACTGCACCGGATCCGTCGTGTGTTCGGTGACCTCCACCAACCTCGTATAGACGTTCCGGGACTCACTCTTGCGGGTGAAAATACTCATCACCAGCATCGCGATTCCAAACATCACGAGGCCCGAAACGATGGCGATTCCGAGGAACCACTTCATGCCCAGCGTGCGTGCGGGAGGGGTGTTGTTTTCGTGAGTGCTCATGGCGGTTTACTTGGTCGGTTCAATGGGTTGTCAAAATCTCGCCCCGTGGCCCACTCCACGGTGGCAGTGCACGCATTGCAGGGTCTCCGCGCCTACCGAGCGGGACCCCGTCACGAGTTCGTGCACAAACCCCTCGTGGCAGCGGATGCAGGATGCCTGCAGGATGTCCGCGTTCCGCTCCTTGATCTGGATCGGCTCGTGAAAATCCATGAAAGTGAACCCTTTGGAATGCCAAAACCCGTTGTCGGCCTTGGCGATGTATTTCGGGATGAAATCGTGCGGCAGATGGCAGTCCGCGCAGGTCGCAGCCTGATGATGCCCGCTCTTCTGCCACGAATCATACTGATCGTTCATCACATGGCAGTTCGCGCACGCCCGCGGGTCCTTGGAGAAATAACTCAACCCCTCACCGTAATCGAAGGCATAGAACCCAAGCCCGCCCGCCGCACCGAGAAATACGGCCGCAATCACCGCAAGCGGCTTCCAGGGAATGACGGGCAAAGGCTTCACATGCGGCAAACTCCTCAAGCTCCATGCTTAACCTTGTTTCACCACCCGAGGCAAGACAATGCGTCTGCCGCAGCACCATCACCGCACCGTCGAACCGCCCGATGCGCCGCTCCCACGGCTCCCTAACACCTCCTCCAGTCCGCCGCCCCGGCGGCCGGATGCCCCCCCCCATCGCCGTCCTCACCCCGTCCGGTCTGCCGGTCTGCCGCCGCACCGCCCGACCCACCGGCTCAGTAGCCGTTGGAGAGCCTGGAAACCAGTGCCACCGCCGCCCGTCCGAGCGCTTCCGGCAGGGCGTTGTTGCGCGCCGACTGCAGGTTCGAGGAAACAAACAACTGACTGGAGCCGGACGACTGCCCGGAAGCCAGAATCTTCGTCGGATCCTTGCCATCCCGCAGCGTCCATCGCAGCACCACCACGTTCGAAAGCTCCTCCGGCAACAACGTGTCGTAGCGCGAGCCGCGGATCGTGGAATACGAGATCGAATCCACCTTGCCCTCGAGCACCGCATCGGCCTCGCCCACCCGCTTGATCTGATAGGTCCCGTCACGCACGAAGGCATTGGCAACCGCAGACGTCGCCAGAGCCTCGGCCCGCGGATGCAGGGTCTCGTTGCCGAACATCGGCACGGCCACCGTCTCAATCCGCTCAAGCGCCGCCGGCTTCACTCCTCCGAGCTGATAGCCGGCGCAGGAAACCAGCGCAAAAAGCGGCGCGGCCAGGCATGCAAATAATCTCACTGTGGTTTGGGGTTGGGGGCTTACTCGCCTAGCTCGGCCAGCCGGGCCTTCGCCTTGTTGTGATAGTCGCCGTGCGCCGTCCGTTTGACGATGTCCCGGTAATACACCTTCGCGGCCTCGGTCTTGCCGGACTTCCGGTAAAACTCGGCAATCTCATAGGATTTCTGCAGGTCCTTGCCATCCAGATTCTTGATCAACTGACGCGCCTCCGCATTCCGCGAGTGCCCCGGATACTGCAGCAGGTAGTCGTTGAACGCCTCCTTGGACAACTCGAGATTCGCCTGGTTCTGGTTGCCGCGCTCCGCCTCCTCCATGTAGAGCTGGCCGACCCGGAAAAGCGCCTCGGGTGCCTCCGGCGCGCCCGGCTGGTCCTCGACGAGCCGCCGATACGCCGCGATCGACTCCTTCGTCTTCTGCTTCGACTCGTAGAGCTCGCCAATCGTGAACTGCACTTTCGACGCATCCCGCGAGGCCGGCGCGTGGTCACGCACCTTGCCGAGCATCTCCACGGTCTTTTCCAGCGAAATCCGCGTCTTCAGGCCGAGGAAATTCGACTTCACATCACCCTCCGCCGCGCGCTGCGCCATCGCCGTCTGCCTTGCCAGCGCCTTGGAATAAAGTCCGCTCCCCTGGAAGGTGCCCAGAAACTTGTCATAGGCCTCGAAGGCATCCTCAATCTCGCCCCGCTGCTCCAGCAACTCAGCCTGGCGGAAGCGCGCCTGCGCCGCCGACGGGCTGAACGGATAACGGTCGGCCATTTTCCGGTAGTCCTTGATCGCCCGCTTCGTCTTCCCCTGGTCATCGGCGGCCTTGGCCTTCTGATAGAGCGCCTCGCCCTTGGCCGTCGCCTCAAGGGTGTTTCCCGCCAGAGTCGGAACGTCGGAACTCCCGCCACACGAAACAATGGTGCCGGCGACGGCAACGGAAAGCAGAAGGGAAACAATCAACCGGGGACTCATGACACGAAGCATAATTCGATAGACGCTCTGGGAAAGTGTAAAAAACGCCGAATCAAGCGCCCAATTCCTTCGCGCGTTCGGTGGCCGCCGCCACCGCCTCAATCAACGCGGAACGCACCCCGGCACGCTCGAGTTCCGCCACCCCGGCAATCGTCGTCCCACCCGGAGAGGTCACCATGTCCTTCAACTCGCCCGGGTGCTTGCCGGTCTCCAGCACCATCGCCGCCGCACCCAGCATCGTCTGCGCGGCCAGACGGGTCGCCTCCGCCCGCGGCAGGCCGGCTTTGACCCCCCCGTCGGAAAGCGCCTCAATGATCACATAGCCATACGCCGGACCGCTGCCCGAAAGCCCGGTCACCGCATCCATCAGCTTCTCAGGCACGTTCACCACCACGCCCACCGAACCCAGCAGCAGGCTCGCCGTTTCCGCATCCGCATCCGTTGCCTTGCCGCCCATGCAAAATGCCGCCGCCCCTTTGCCCACCAGCGCCGGCGTGTTCGGCATCGCCCGGATCACCCGCGTGTGCACCCCGGCCGCCGCCTCCAGCGCATCCAGCTTGCATCCGGCTGCCACCGAAATCACCAGCCGCGGACCGTCGGCAAGACTGCCCACCGCAGCCGCCACATCCCATGGCTTCGTGCACAGCAGCACCACCTCGCAATCCGCGAGCGCCTCCGTCGTCTCGGCCACCTGACCGCCGGTTTCCGCCGCGAATGCCTCGCGCGCCGCAGCGACCGGATCAACTCCCGTCACGTCTGCAGAATCCACCACTCCAGCCCGAACCGCGCCTGCAACAAGCGCTGTTCCCATTTTGCCGCATCCGATGACACCAAGCTTCATGCCGGGACCCTATGCCCGAACCGCACGACCTTTCCAGCGTCATTTTACTTGGTCCCCCAGCCGGGAAATGTCCATGTTGCGCCCATGAGAAATTGGCTCCTGCTCTCCCTCGCATTCCTGATGCCCACGCTTCTCGCCGCGGACACCCCACCGGAGGACCAGCCATCCGATGAACCGCCCGGAATCGAAGCCTCCATCCCCGAGCCCGTGAAGGCACTCGGAAATCCGGCCATGATCGAATTCCCCTACGGAGTGAAAATGGCGGTCACCGCATCGTCCAAGGAAGCCCAGGATCACGTCCTCCAGGGGCTCAACCACCTCCACGGCGGCTGGGAATTCGAAGCCAGCAGACACTTCGCCGCCGCCATGCGCCTCGACCCCGAATGCCTCCTCGCCCACTGGGGCATGGTCATGTCCCTGCTCAACCCGTCGCCCGAAACCGGCCCCGCCCGCAACGCCGCCACCGACCGCCTGCTCATGCTCGTCGAGGCCGGCAAGGGAAGCGAACTCGAACGCGGCTACGTCTACGGCCTCATCAAATACATCAACGACGGCCCGAAAGGCGCCGCTGCCGCATTCCGCAAAGTCGCGAAAAAATTCCCCAACGAACTGCAGGCCAACGTCTTTGCCGCACTCTTCAGCCGCGGCGGATACGACCCCACCGGCGAGCCCACTCCCGACCAGGAAGCCGCCGAAGCCCTCCTCCTCAAACTCATCGAGGAACACCCCAAAAGCCCCCTCCCCCTCAACGCGCTCCTCTTCATCCGCGCCGAGGCCCCCGATCTCTCCGGCTCCCTCGAACTCGCCCGCAAACTCACCCGTATTTCCCCGAGCTACCCACCCTACTTCCACCTCCTCGGCCACTACGAATGGCGCAGCGGTGAATACGCCAGGGCCGCATCCGCCTTTGGCCGCGCGTCCGATTTCTACAACACCTGGATCAACACCAACAACGCGTCCGTCGCAGACTGCCCGCAGTGGATCAAATCCGAATGCTACCGCATCGTCTCCATCTTCTCGAAAGGCGATTTCGAAACCGCCTACGTCTCCGCCCAGCGCGTCGCATCCATCGAACTCCCCGCCGACCGCCCGTCATCACCCGGCAGCCGCTACCTCATGTGGGACGCCAAAACCCTGCCCGCCCGCCTGCTCATCTCACGCGGGTCCAAAGGCAGTGCCGCACAAGCCGCAAAATCCCTCCCCAGCCCCGACCAGGTCGAGGCATTCCGCAAACACTCGCTCGCCTACTGGTGGATCGACGGACTGCGCTTCGTCATCGAAGCCCAGCGCCTCATCGACGCCGGCGACCTCGACGGCGCCCGCGAGGTCGTCGCCGCCCTCACCCTGCACGGCGAAAGCATGACCAAAACCCAGAATGCCGCCATCGCCAGCGGCGAGCGCTCATCATGGATGCGCTCGTTCCGCGCCCTCGAAGTGCTCGCCAGCGAAGCCCGCGGCCGACTCGCATCCGCCGGCCCCGCATCCCTCCGTTCCGCCGCCTACAACTGGTTCGCCTCCGCCGCCGACCGCCAGCAACCGGAGCCCATGATGTTCCCGCCCATGATCCTCAACCCGATGCCAAACCGCCTCGGCGAATACTTCCTCACCACCAAGGAACCCGAAAAAGCCGTCGAAGCCTACCAGCGCGCGCTCAAGGCATTCCCCAACCACACGCTCTCGCTGCTCGGCCTCAAAATGGCCTACCAAGCCGCCGGGGACGCAAAAGGCGTCAGCGATATCGAATCCCGCCTCAAGGAACTCCGGTCAAACTGACCGCCAGCCCCACCCGCCACGAAAAGGAAAAGGGTGACCGCTGTGCCGGCAATGGCGCTGTGAGCCACGTTCCGTAAGCTCGATAGGTGGGGTCGCCCGTTACCCTCGGCCGTCCTGTAAAAGGCGTGACCTCAGACTCAGGGGTAATGACCCCGATTTTGTAACATCGGTTCGGGCCAGCTACCAACAATCGCACACAGCAGTCGAAGCGGGATACTACTCCCCGCCCCCCCGTTCGCAATTGAAAAGAAAAAAAAGAATCCGCTTTCCAAAATCCCCTTTCAGTGTTCCCAGCCCACTTTTCACTGTGCCGGACCACTCTCGCCACCTAGTAACACCCCCATGAAAACACCCGCCACGTGGCTCGCACTCGCCACCCTCGCCTGTGCGGAGTCCGCCGTCCCGCCGGATCCGGACGAAGCCGCATACCCGGCCATCGAACGCTTCGTCACCGTGCTCGAATCCGTCCGCAAACGCCACCCGGACGCCGACCTCCTCGCCTATGACCGGCTCGTCAACCACGCCCTCGAAGGCATGCTCGCCAGCCTCGACCCCCACTCGTCGTTCATCCATCCGGAAATGGCCGCCGCGCTCGATGACAACCCCGAACTCGACACCACCATCCCGTCGCTCGGCATCACCTTCGGCCTCCGCGACGACGGACCATACCTCATGGCAGTCGCTCCCGGCAGCGCCGCCGACAACCAGCACATCGCCACCGGATCCAGCCTCATCGAGATCGACGGCAAACCCGCAACCAGCGCCACATTCCACGACTGGCTCGGCGCCCTCCACCGGCCCGCCGGAGCGCTCACCACCCTCACGATCAAGTCACCGGCCTCCCCCAAACTCACGACCCACACCCTCACCCACCGCCTCATCGAGGAACGCTCCGTCACCGACGCCAGACTCTGGAACAAACACACCGGCTACCTCCGCCTCGCACGGTTTGGCAACGCATGCGCGGCGGAAGTCGAGGCCGCTCTCGACGAACTCGAGGACTCCGGCATGACCTCGCTCGTCCTCGACCTCCGCGGCAACCCCGGCGGCGACCTCGCGGAAACCGTCCGGATCATCGGCCTCTTCACCCCGCCCGCCACCAATGCCGTCACCATCCGCACCCGCGGCGAAGGCGAAGAAACCCTCACCACACCCGACCGCCAACGCCGCAAACGCAGCTACCCCGTCGCCGTCCTCATCGACCGAGACTCCGCATCCGCATCCGAACTCACCGCCGGCGCCCTCCAGGACCTCAAGCGCGCCACCGTCATCGGCGAGACCAGCTACGGCAAGGGCTCCGTCCAGAACATCATCCCCATGGGCGGCGGCACCGCACTGCGCCTCACCATCGCCACCTACCACACCCCGTCCGGCAAAACCCCGCACCGCAACGGCATCACGCCCGACCTCGCGGTGGAAATTGACGACCTCACCCGCACCAACTACCAGGACGTCCGGCGCATCGACACCCTGCCGCCGGACCGCCGCAAGGAACTCGCATCCTGGACCGACCCGATCTTGCAAACCGCCCTCGAATCCCTCACCACCCAACCATGAAACGCGTCACCATCCACACCGACGGCGCCTGCAAGGGCAACCCCGGCCGCGGCGGCTACGGCGCCGTCCTCGTCTTCGGCAAACACCGCAAGGAACTCGCCGCCGGATACCGCCAGACCACCAACAACCGCATGGAACTCCGCGCCGCCATCGCCGCACTCGAAATCCTCAAGGACCCGTGCGAAATCGACCTCCACTCGGATTCCAAATACCTCGTCGACGCCATCAACAAAAACTGGGTCCGCGGGTGGATCAAACGCGGATGGGTCAAGTCGGATAAAAAACCCGTCAAAAACCCCGACCTCTGGAAACGCCTGATCGCCGCCATGGAACCCCACAAGGTCCGCTGGCACTGGGTCAAGGGCCACGCCGGACACACCGAAAACGAACGCTGCGACGAACTCGCAAACATCGCCACCGCATCCGGCCACCTGCAGGAAGACACCGGCTTCGAGTCCGGCTCCGGGACACTCATCTGAGCCGGAAACCACCCACCCGGCACCCCGCATCCACCGGCCCTCGACTTCCATCGTCGCCAACGCCCGCCATCCGTGCCAGGCTGGCAGCCAATGAAACTCATCGCCGCCATCCTCGCCGCGTCCTCACTCGTGCTGGCCGCCGCCGAACCACCACCGACCCTCGCCATCGGCTCCCAAGCCCCCGCCTTCGCCCTCCCCGGCACCGACGGAAAAACCCACCGCCTCACCGATTTCGCCGCCGCCCGCGTGCTCGTCGTCATCTTCACCTGCAACCACTGCCCGGATGCCAATGCCGCCGCACCGCGCATGGCCGCACTCGACGCCCGCTACCGTGACAAGGGCGTCGCCTTCGTCGCGATCAGCGGCAACCACCCCGCCGCCATCCGCCCGGATGAACTCGGATACTCGCCCTACGACGACTCGTTCGATGACATGAAACCCTTCGCCGCGGAAAACGGCTGGCAGTTCCCCTACCTCTACGACGGCGACAAACAGGACGTCACCACCGCCTACGGCGCACAAGCCACGCCCCATGTCTTCGTCTTCGATGAAACGCGCACGCTCCGCTACACCGGACGCATGGACGACAACCGCCGCAAATTCGGCCCCGCCGGGAAAAGCTACCTTGCCGACGCCATCGACGCCCTGCTCAACGGCGCCAAGGTGAACCCGGAAACCACCCGCCCCTTCGGCTGCTCCACCAAATGGATCTGGAAACGCGACAGCGTCGCCAAAGACCAGGAAAAATGGGAGTCCCTGCCCGTCACCCTCGAAACCCTCGACGCCAAAACCGCCGCCATCCTGCGCCAAAACACCACCGCCAAACTCCGCGTCATCAACCTCTGGTCGACCACCTGCGGCCCCTGCGTCTCGGAATTCCCCGAACTCGTCGAAACCTCACGCCGCTTCCAGAACCGCCCGGTCGAAGTCGTCACCATCAGCCTCGACCCCATCGAATCCAAACCCGCGGTCCTCGAGTTCCTCAAGTCCCGCCACGCCGCCCTGCCGGCACCCACCGCTAAAAGCCTCAAAAAGGAATCCAGGACTTCGAACCACTACATCTATCAGGGCAACCCCGACCACCTCGCGGAGGCCATCGACCCGGACTGGCAGGGCGCCCTGCCGCTCACCGTCGTCGTCGCTCCCGGCGGCGAACTCGTCTGGCGCACCAACGACGAAGTCGACCCCTTCACCCTCCGCTCCCACATCGTCAAATGGCTGCGCCAATCCCACGCCGCCAACCCCGATTTCTGAAATACTAGGCCGGCATCCCGTGTATTCCATAGTTACCCGATGAAAGCCCTTTTCACCCTTCTCCTCGCCTGTCTCGCCGCCACCTCAGCCCTGCTGGCAGCCGACCGCCCGAACATCCTCTGGATCACCGCCGAGGACGCATCGTGGAACTGGTTCGGCTGCTACGGCAACCCGCAGGCGTCCACCCCGCGCATCGACCGACTCGCCGCCACCGGCATCCGCTTCGAACGCGCCTACTCCAACGCCCCGGTCTGCGCCGTCGCCCGCTCGACCATCCTCAACGGCGTCTACGCCCCCACCCAGGGAACCCAGCACATGCGCAGCCGCCACCCGATCCCCGCGTCGATCAAGCCCTACGTCACCCACCTCCGCGAGGCTGGCTACTACTGCACTAATAATTCCAAAACCGACTACAACTTCCGCGGCAGCGACAAGGACCTCTGGGACCAGTGCTCCAAAAAAGCCCACTACAAAACCCGTAGCAAAGGACAGCCGTTCTTCTCCATCTTCAACCTCACCAGCTCCCACGAAAGCTCGCTCTTCCCCGAAAAAATCGCCACCAACCGCAAGCGCGGAGAAATCCCGCAATCCCCGCGGATCAAGCCCGCCGACGTCGACCTCCCGCCCTACCTCCCAGACCTCCCGGAGATCCGCAACGACATCGCCACCTACCACGACGTCATCAGCCTGCTCGACAAACAGGTCGGCGAAATCCTCGACGAACTCGAGGCCGCCGGCCTCGCCGACGACACCATCGTCTTCTTCTACAGCGACCACGGCGGCATCATTCCGCGCGGAAAACGCTACCTCGAAGACACCGGCACCCGCGTCCCGATGCTCGTCCACGTGCCGGAAAAATGGCGGAATCTCGCCCCCTTCGCCAACGGCACCAGCCAGCGCGAACTGGTCGCATTCATCGACCTCGCACCCACCCTGCTCTCGCTCGCCTGCGTGGACAAACCAGCCTACATGCAGGGCCGCGCATTCCTCGGATCCAAACGCCAGAACCCGCCGCAAGACGACATCGTCTTCCTTTACGCCGACCGCTTCGACGAACTCTACGGCATGCGCCGCGCCATCACCGACGGCAAATACAAATACATCCGCCACTTCACCCCCGCATTCCCCGCCGCCCCATACAGCTACTATCAGTTCGGCCAAGCCGGCTGGTCGGCATGGCAATCCGCATGGAAAAACAAGCAACTGACACCCGGATTCTCCGCCATCTGGGAATCCCCGCAACCCGTCGAACGCCTCTACGACCTCACCAACGACCCGCTCGAAACCCACGACCTCTCGAACCTGCCCGCACACGCCGGCCGGCTCGCCGCCATGCGCGGCCGCCTGATGCAAACCATGGCGGACACCCTCGACACCGGCATCATCCCGGAACCGCTCTTCGCGGAACTCAAGCCGGACCAACCCATCGCCGACTACGCCGCCAGCCACCGGCGGGAATGGCCCGCACTCGTCGAGTTCGCCTTCACCGCCACCGCCACCGCCGGCCGCTCCGCCGACCTCCCGCTCTTCATCCGCAAGACCCGCTCGGCCGACCCCATCGTCCGCTACTGGGCCATCCAGGGCTGCATCACCCTCGGCAATCACGCCGCAGCCGCGTCCGACACCCTCACCGGACTGCTCGCCGACCCCGCCTCCGTCAACCGCGTCGCCGCCGCATTCGCCCTGCACCAACTCGGACACCGGGACACCGCCATCGATGCCCTCGTCGCCGAGCTCGACAAGGTCACCGGCGAATTCTCGGAGCTCAACCTCATCAACACCTTCGTCCGCCTCGATGCCCAGTCGGAAATCCCCGCAAGCTGGGTCACGCGCACCCTCGCCAACAAGGACGGCAAATCCTACCTCAGCCGCTTCGCCAGCCAGCTCAAGGACCCCAAAACGCACTGACCGCCCCGCGCGTCGGCACCCCGTGTGGCGCGCCGGCCGGGAATCACTGGCGCACCGGCTGCTTGTTCGCTACAGTTCGCCGCACAAGTTCACGCCGATCAAAGGCATCCATCTCGGCCGCTTCGCTGGCAGCCCCGCATCCCGCACTTCCATCATGAATACGCTCCGCATCACCCTTCTCGCCCTGTGCTCCTTGCTCCCGATCACGCCCCTTCAGTCCAGCGAAGTCGATCAAACGCTTCACCTGCCGTTGAGGGTCCACCTGATCACCGGCGCCGAGATGGTGAGGGAAACCACAGGCCCCGATGGCAAGACCGAGCAAACCGTGATGAACATGCCGGTGACGGTCGAAGCGGCAACCGCCATCATCGAGCAGGTGAACGCCATCTGGGCGCCCGCCGGAATCAATTGGGTCACCCGCCCGGAAGAGGGCGGCGGTGGCATCCTGATGGAAAAGGCGGGGGGAGACGGCATGTCCGCGGAACGCCGCGACACCCTGGCCAGAAAAGTCGTCGGCAGAATGCGCGGCAGTAAAATCCGCTACATGGATCTGGTGTTTCCCGCCCTCGCGGACCCGGCGAACAACGAGACCATCGGCAACGACGGAAGATTCAACCGGCAAACCCCGGAAATGTATCACCTCTACCTGTTTCCCTACGTCGGACAGACCCTGCAGGGAACCGCGAAGCTGCCGGGTTGCTTCGCCGTCGTCGGCGTCTTTTCGGACAAGAAACCGAATCAACCGGGCTACCCGAAACCCCGCCCCCACCTCGTTTCCGGCAAAGCCGAACCGGTGTTGTCGATACCGAATTTCCCCGCCGCCGGCTGCCTCTCCGCGACCATCGCCCACGAACTCGGCCACAACCTGAGCCTGGTCCATGTCGATGAAGGCATGGAGGACAACCTCATGAAAGGCCGCGTGAAACTCCGCCTCGGACCGAACCAGATCAAACAAGCCAGAACCCAGGCGATGAAGGGACCACTGGTGAAAGCCAACCACTGAACCACCGCCAAATTCCCATGTGGGACCAACGATACAACAGTGAGGAATATGCCTATGGCACGGCGCCGAACTCGTTCCTCGCCCAACACGCGGACTCCCTCGCCGGCCCGGTGCTCTCGCTCGCCGAGGGAGAAGGACGCAACGCCGTCTTCCTCGCCACCCTCGGATTGCAGGTCACCGGCGTCGACGGCTCGGCAGTCGGGCTCGCCAAAGCCCGCAAACTCGCGCACTCAAAAGGCGTCACGATCGAAACGCTCGTCGCGGACCTGGCCCATTACGAACCGCCCGAGGAATGCTATCGATCCGTCGTTTCAATCTCCGCGCATCTTCCCGGCGACGTCCGCGCACGCCTCTATCCGTTGATCGAACGCAGCCTCAAACCCGGCGGCATCTTCCTGCTGGAAGAATACACCAAAGACCAGATCCCACGGGGCACCGGCGGCCCCAGGGACCCCGACAGGATGACGTCCTCGGTGGATCTGGAAAACGCGTTTCCAAACTGCGACATCGTGCTTTCCCGGCAGATCGAACGCGAGGTCACGGAAGGCATCTATCATTCCGGCATGGCATCCGTCGTCCAGTTCATCGCGAAAAAGAAGGCCTGAAAATCACCCGGCCCTCGCCGCAACCCGCAGCAACCCGCAGCAACCCGGCGCCAACTCCAACCATCCCGACAATCGCCCGGCTCCCCCTTGCTCCCGGTGCCGCCGGCCCCGCAGCACCACCACCCCGGGAGCCCCTGCGGATCTCCCCGCACCACGCACCACGCACCACGCACCACGCACCACGCACCACGCACCTCCCGCCTCCCGCCTCCCGCCTCCCGCCTCCCGCCTCCCGCCTCCCGCCTCCCGCCTCCCTCCTCCCTCCTCCCGCCTCCCGCCTCCTGCCTCCTGCCTCCTGCCTCCTGCCTCCCGCCTCCTGCCTCCTGCCTCCCGCATCCTGCCTCTCAACATTTCTCAACTTTCCAATTGTGACTGACCGGTCAGTTTTGTAACACCCCGCCGTCGTGAGCAAGCGGACCATCAACAAGCGGGAAAAGCGCGCGGCCATCCTCAAGGCCGCCGCGGAGGCCTTCAAAGGCCGTCGCTATGACGAGGTGAAACTCGACGAGATCGCCCGCAACGCCGGAGTCGGCAAAGGCACCCTCTACCTGTATTTCGAAAACAAGGAAGAGCTGTTTGTCGCGCTGGCATGCGACGGAGCCACCGGGGTCGCCGCACGGATTCGTGCGATCGCGGATTCCGCCGGCAGCTATCGCCAGCGGCTGTTCAGCTTCGGCCGGGAGTTTTCCGAATTCGCCGGCCAGCGCCACGGTTTGATCCGCCTGCTCGAACAATCGCCCTCCCCCACCCTGACGGAAAAGATGCACACCCAGCACGCCGAGGTGAAAAAGGCGGTGCTCCACCTGTTTGAACAGGGGATCAAAGAGGGAGCACTGCGCGACGACCTACCGCTCACCACCATGGAATGCATGCTGATCGGCGCGCTGTTTTTCCGGGTCCGCATGCTCGAACGCACCAACACCCGGGTGGAGGTCGAATCCATCCTGAACTTCTTCTGGAATGCCGCAGCAGTGGAAAACCAACCGCAAGCCCACTCCGATGCCTGACCCGCAGCCAGCTCGCCACCACCGCCAGCCCCTCTTTCCGTCCCACCCAACCCCTTTCACGCCAAGCACCCCATGAGTCCCCTTCTTACTGGAAGCGTTCATCGCCACCTCGTCCGCCTGACCCTGCCGGGCATCGCGGGTGCGTTCGCAATGATGGTGTTCAACCTCACCGACACCTGGTTCGTCTCGCGCCTCGGCACCGAGGAACTCGCCGCCATGGGCTTCACCTTTTCGGTGGTGATGATCGTCGGCGCCCTCGCCATCGGCTTCTCGGCCGGCGCGGCATCGATCACCTCGCGCGCCCTGGGCGCGGGCAACCGCAGCCTCGCCCGCCGCACCGTCACGGACGGCTTGATCCTGACCATTCTCGGCACCGCCCTGGTGAGCGCCACCGGACTCCTCCTGCTCACCCCGGTCTTCTCCATGCTCGGTGCCGAGGGACGGGTGCTCGCCCTCGTCCGCGAATACATGCAGGTCTGGTTCATCGGCGCGGTCTTCGCCATTCTGCCGCCGGTCAGCGATGGCTGCCTGCGTGCCGCCGGCGACATGGTCCGCCCGGTGCTCGTGATGATCGCCTGTGCCATCCTCAACGTCATTCTCGACCCAATCCTGATCTTTGGGTGGGGACCGGTGCCCGCACTCGGCATCAAGGGCGCGGCCATCGCAACCGTCGCCTCCCGCGGACTGGGCGCCGCCGCCTCGTTGCTGATTCTCCACCACCACCACCGGCTCATCGCCTGGCAACTGCCGCGCATTCGCCAGGTGCTCCACTCGTGGCGCGAAATCATCCGGCTCGGCATTCCCGCCGCGCTCACCCAGGCGCTCACCCCGGTTGCCCAGGGGTTCTGCATCCGTCTCGCCGCCGGAGTCGGCGGAGTGCAGGCCGTCGCCGCCATGGCCACCGGCACCCGCATCGAGACCATCGTCTTCATCATCTCCTTGTCCTACTCGATGGCGATCGTGCCCTTCGTCGGCCACAACTACGGCGCCAACGCCCACGACCGGGTGCGGAAAGCCCGCCAGATCAGCGTCCGCTTCGCCTTTTTCTATGCCGGCACCACGCTCCTGCTGCTGCTCCCCACCGCCCGCTGGATCTCAGGCTGGTTCAGCACCGACCCCACGGTGGTCCGGATGAGCGTCATCTACCTGCTGGTCGCCACGCCCGGACATGCGGGCCTCCACATCAGCACCTGGCTTGGCCAACTGCTCAACGTGATCGGCAAGCCGAAACCGGTGCTCATCATCAGCTTCAGCCGGGTGTTTGGCTTCATCATGCCGCTCAGCCTGCTCGGGATCAGCCTGCTCGGATTCACCGGACTCGTCGGCGGAGTCGCGCTCGCCAACCTGGCCGCCGGCGCCCTTGCCTACTTCCTCACCCGCCGCCAACTGCGGCGCAAACATCCCGCCACCACGCCATTACCCGCACTGACTTGAGCCAATCCCCAGCCGTCACCCGCCACCCGTCACCCGAATTCCGACCCGCCGGCGCCCAGGCAGCCGGGCCTGCCACTCCACCGCGCCCCACGCAGCCATCCCGGATCCCGCAAAAAACCCGGAGCCGAAGCCCCGGGTTTGTCGCAAATTCAGTATCGAAAACCGCTCACGCCACCGAGGAAACCAGCGGCGTGGGAATCGTCAGCACCTGCATGCCGGCGCGTTGCGCGGCCATGATGCCCGCCGGCGCGTCATCCAGTGCGAGACATTTGGCAGGATCCACGCCCAGCAACTCGGCCGCACGCAGAAACACTTCCGGAGACGGCTTGCCCTCCTTCACGTCATCCGCCGTGACCACCTCGTCAAACCAATCGGAAATCTCTACCGCACGCAGTGACTTCTCAACCACCATCCGCGAACCACCGCTCGCCACCGCCATCGGCACCTTGCCGCGCAGGCTTTCGGCGAATGCCGCCACCTCGTCGATCAGCGTCAGACGGTTCAAGCGCTTCAGAAACGCCTCGCGTTTCGCAAAGGCCACCTCTTCCGGATCAAGCTTAAGGTCATACTCGTCGTTGAGCTCGACGACAATGTCGCGGGTCGGCCGGCCGCCCATCGCCATGAATACGTCTTCCTTGAAAACGCCTCGCGCTCCATAGACGGACAAGGCGTCACACCAGGAGTCAAGGTGAGCGGGCATGGAATCGATCAATGTGCCGTCGCAATCAAAGATCACGGCATCAAATCCGGAGGAAGGAAACGAGAAGGGTCCAATTGTGGCCATCAGCGAAGGGAGGTGGGGATTCTATCGGAGATTGCAAGGAGTGCAATCGCCGGGGCGACATAGGGAGTCCCTTGTGAAATAGCAAGAGTTGCATGAAGAAACTTTCACTTCCTCATAAGTATTTCTTATCTATAGCAATTCAGTTTAATCCCCTCCCATCACCCGACACCACCCCCCCAAATGAATGGGGTGCGGGCATGCATTCAAGCCCGACACAAGCAGCCACAAAACCGCGCATCGACTGCCGGCATGCCATCAATCACTCAACTCTGATAACCCAACAGACCCCTACAAACGCACGGTCTGGTCGCGGTAGGTTCCCGCCGGGACCACCTTGGTCTCGGCACCATCGTTCTCAATCACCACATCCCCTTCGATCACCACCCCCATCGCAAACTTCACCGGCCCGCGGATCGCCAGCGAACGGCAGTTCAGCAATCCGGGAACCCCCAATTCTTCCAGCGAATCCACCAACTTGTATTCATCCGAAAGTGAAATCACCGGCGGCCGACCTTCCCGGGACGCCTGCAGGCGCACCTGGCCGTTCTCAAGCACCTCATAGGCATCCGATCGCAGCGCGAGCAAATCCCCCGTCGTCTTCACCGGCGCGAACCGGCTCCGCGGCACGTCGATCGCCAGCGAACCATCAAAACACTCGATCGCCGCACCCATCGCGATCTCCAGCTGGATCACCTTGGTCGACGCCTTGTCGCGCGGATCCACCGTCTTGTTATTGCGGATCATCGGCAGCGGCAGCACCCCCGCATCCGCCTCCAACTGGGCTTTCAGTTTCTCCAGATTCAGCCACAGGCTGTTGGTGTTGAAATACTGGTGCCGGTCGATGTTCTGGAATTCCTCCACATCCTCGTCCGGACATTGCGCCACCTCACGCAACAACAAGCGCCCGTCGGATTTCCGCCGTGCCAGATGCCCGCCCTTGCGGTCCGCCGCCGTCCTCCGCGTCACCTCCATCATGAACGGTGCGTCGGAATCCGCGAAATACTTCAAGATCGCCGGATCCAGAATCGCCCCCAGATTGTCCGAGTTGGAAACAAACGCATAGCGCACGCCCTCATCCAGCAACCGGTCGAGCCAACCGCTCCCCACCAATGCCGGATACAGGTCCCCGTGGCCCGGCGGACACCATTCCAGCGCCGGATCCGCCGGCCATGCCACCGGCTCCAGAGTCGCCGCATCGATCTTCGGAATCTGGTTCTGCATCAGCTCCACCTCGTTCGCGTCCGCGAACCCCTCGCCCGCATACTTCTCCAGATAGCCGAGCGTGTCTCCGCTCGTGCTGAAGCTGTTCATCAACAACAACCTCACATTCGCACCGCTCGCCTCGCGCAACCCGAGAATCTGCCGCACCATCAAATCGAGGAAATTCACCCCCTCGCGCACCCCCAGCAAACTTTTCGGCCCCTTCAGGCCCATGCCCGTCCCGAGACCGCCGTTCAGCTTGATCACCACCGCCTTGCCGAGCAACGCGGCATCCGCCTCCCCGCCGCCATCCAGCGACTCGAGCGATGCCAGCCCCTCCGACGGCGAAATCGTCTCCTCCGGGATCATTCCCGACTCATTGCGGAGCAACGCATCGTAGTTCCGGCGAAACGCGCGAATTGCGGCATCACCCATCCCGGCGGCGGTCATTTTTTTCTCGAAAACAGTGAAATCTCCCATAGCGAATCCTTGGCTGGTTAGCGCCGGAAAACTGGGACAATCCAGCCCTCCGGTCACGCCAAAAAAGTCATCGACCCTCCCCCGCCCCAACGCCATCCTCCGCCCGCCATGACCCGCTTCCGCCCGTGCATCGACCTCCACCAGGGAAAAGTCAAACAGATCGTCGGCGGCAGCCTCCGCGACCACGGCGACGGCCCGCGCGAAAACTTCGTCTCCGACCAGCCGCCCGCATGGTTCGCCTCACGCTTCCGTGCCGACAACCTCACCGGCGGCCACGTCATCAAACTCGGCCCCGGCAATGAAGACGCCGCCCGGCAAGCCCTCGCCGCATGGCCCGGCGGCCTCCAGCTCGGCGGCGGCATCCAGCCCGCAAACGCCGCCGAATGGCTCGACGCCGGCGCATCCCACCTCATCGTCACCTCGTGCCTCTTCAGCCCGGCCGGCGAATTCCTGCCGGAAACCCTCGCCGCACTCGTCAAGACCGTCGGCGCGGACCGGCTCGTCATCGACCTCTCCTGCAAACGCAGCGCCACCGGCTGGACCGTCGCCATGAACCGCTGGCAAACCCTCACCAACCTCGAAGTCACCCACGCCACCCTCGACCTCCTCGCACCCTCCTGCGCCGAGTTCCTCATCCACGCCGCCGATGTCGAAGGCCTCTGCATGGGCATCGACGCCGAACTCGTCTCCCACCTCGGCCAATGGGGAAAACTCCCCGTCACCTACGCCGGCGGCGCCGCCACCATGGACGACCTCCGCCTCGTCGATCAGGCGGGAAACGGCCGCGTCGACGTCACCGTCGGCAGCGCGCTCGACATCTTCGGCGGCACCGGCGTCGCCTACCGCGACCTCGTTTCCTGGAATGCCAGACCGTCCGGCCCGGCTACTTGAGGGCACATCCGGCAACCCGGCGTCCGGCGACGCAAGCATTCAAATTCAAGGCAAGCCGCGACGAGGAAGTGAATAGCCATTCACCACCGAGGTGCAACGCAGCATTGGGGTTGAAGGCGCTGCGCCCGCAACGGCGGCACTTACCTTTCCTCGGCGAAGCCGCTCCAATCAACAGCACCAAACTCTGCCGCGGCGGGTGTTGGGGTGCCGGATGGGCCCTAGAGCTCCTTCACCTTCACATTCCGGAAGCGCACCACGCCACGCTTGCCGGCGTGCACCTGCAGGCCGATCGCCCCCTTCAAATACTGGCCGTCCTCCAGATTCGCCACCGGCAATCCGTTCAGCCACGTTTTCAGGCTCTTGCCCTTGGCGAGAATCGTCAGCCGATTCCATTCACCCTCCTTGAGGGCGGCCCGCGCCTCCTTGTGAGCCTCCAGCCACACCGGATACTTCCAGCCGCCATCGCTCTGCCAATAAAGCCCGCCCGACCAGTTCCGGTTCGCACTGTTGCTGAACCCCTCCATCTCGGCCTGCGGGCCATACACCACCTCGATCTCCCGCCCGCCCTTCTTCTCCATCCTGCGCTGGGCGCGGAACATCACCCCGGAATTCATCGGCGACTCCCACTTCACCTCCACCGTGAAGACAAAATCCGCGAAATCCTCGCGCTCCGTACACAAATACGTGCTCGGCTGCCCAGCCACCGTCCGCCCGATGATCTCGCCACCGTCCGCCTCAAACTCGCACTTGCCCCCGCGCGACACCCAACCGTCCAGATCCTTGCCGTTATACAAACTCGTGAAACCGTCCGCCAACTCCGGCTCCGCGTCCGTGTTCAACATCGCCTTCTCCGGCGCTACCACCGGATGCTTCTCATACTGACCGATGAACTTCTTCTGGCTCTCGGAAATTTCATTCCCGAACGCGAGCGACGCGAGGGCTAGCCATGCAATGGCGGATGTCGTGGTTTTCATGATTGTGATGGAAAATGCGGTTGCTGCTGGGAGATGCGCTTGCTTCTGCCCCACGGAGGTCCCACCGCGGCCGAACCTGCCAACCGGAATACGCCAATTGGCACCCGCACATTTCGCCAATCGCCCCCCGAAATCAAGAATTCCCTCCTTCCCGCCCCCCTCCTCTCCACCCCCGCCGACAAATCATCCGCATTTCATGTGATCTTTCCGTCACATTCTCCGGATCCGTTATTGACGCGGCGGCCTCACGGGCGTTTGTTCGAACTCTTTCTTAATACCCATACCCATGAGCGAAACTCAGCGCGGATTCCGCGAGATGAAAGCAGTGGTCGTCCGGTTTGCCGGTGACTCCGGCGACGGCATGCAAATCGTTGGTGAACGATTCACCGATGCCTCCGTCACAGTTCCAAACTCGATCGCCACCTTCCCGGACTACCCGGCGGAAATCCGCGCCCCCATCGGCACCATCGCCGGCGTCTCCGCATTCCAGGTCCACTTCGGCAGCGAAACCGTGCTCACCCCGGGTGACGAACCGGACGCCCTCGTCGCCATGAACCCCGCCGCCCTCAAAGTCCACCTCGACGACCTCGTCGAAGGCGGCCTGCTCATCGCAAACTCCGCCGCATTCACCGAGGAAAACCTCAAAATGGCCGGCTACGACGCCAACCCGCTCGACGACCCCGAAATCAAACGCAAATACGACGTCATCCCCGTCAACATCACCAACCTCGCACTCGAATCCCTCAAGGACAGCGAACTCAGCCAAAAGGACAAACTCCGCACCAAAAACTTCTTCGCCCTCGGCTTCACCTACTGGGTCTACGGCCGCCCGCTCGACCCCACCATCGACTTCATCAACGCCAAGTGGAGCCGCAAACTCCCCGACGTCGCCGCCGCCAACACCAAGGTCCTCAAGGACGGCTACTTCTTCGGTGAAACCACCGAAACCGGACGCAACCGCTACATGGTCGCCCGCGCATCCGTCGCCCCCGGCACCTACCGCAAGGTCTCCGGAAACGAAGCCACCGCCCTCGGCCTCATCGCCGCATCACGCAAGGCCGGCCGCCCGCTGCTGTTCTCAGGCTACCCCATCACCCCGGCATCCTCCGTCCTCGAATCCCTCGCTGAATACAAACACTTCGGCGTCAAAACCGTTCAGGCCGAAGACGAAATCGCCGCCATCGGCGTAGCCATCGGCGCCAGCTTCGCCGGCCAAATCGGCGTCACCGGAACCTCCGGCCCCGGCATGTGCCTCAAGTCCGAATTCATCGGCCTCGCCATCTCAACCGAACTCCCGCTCGTCATCATCAATGTCCAGCGCGGCGGACCCTCCACCGGCCTGCCAACCAAAACCGAACAATCCGACCTGCTCCAGGCACTCTGCGGCCGCCACGGTGAAAGCCCGCTGCCCGTCGTCGCCGCAAACTCCCCGTCGGATTGCTTCCGCGCCGCCTTCGAAGCCACCCGCATCGCGCTCAAGTTCTCCACCCCGGTCATCCTGCTCTCGGACGGCTACCTCGCCAACGGCTCCGAACCATGGAACATCCCCGACGAAAGCGAACTGCCGGACATCTCCGTCCCGTTCGCCGACCCGGACAAACCCTACGCGCCATACGCCCGCGACCCGGAAACCCTCTCCCGAACCCTCGCCATCCCCGGCCAGCCGAACCTCGAACACCGCATCGGCGGCCTCGAAAAAAATGAATCCGGCAACATCAGCTACGATGCCGACAACCACTCCAACATGACCCGCCTCCGCGCCGAAAAAGTCGCCGCCGTCGCCAAATCCCTGCCACCTCTCAAGGTCAACGGCGACCGCACCGGCAAACTCCTCGTCGTCGGCTGGGGCGGCACCCACGGCGCCATCCACTCCGCCGTCCAGTCGCTCCGCGCCGAAGGCTTCGAAGTCAGCGGCACCAACATCCGCTACATCAACCCGCTCCCCGCCGACCTCGAAGAACTCATCAACGGCTTCGACAAAGTCCTCGTCCCGGAACTCAACACCGGCCAGCTCAGCATGATCCTCCGCTCCCGCTTCCTCGTCGACGCCAAGTCGCTCACCAAAATCAAAGGCCGCCCGTTCAAGGTCAGCGAAATCCGCGAAGCCATCCTCAACCAACTCAACGACTGAACCGCCATGTCCACCGACCTCCAAGACATCCCCGCCGCCCCCAAACTCAGTCGCAAGGACTTCGTCGCACCCAACGACGTCCGCTGGTGCCCCGGTTGCGGCGACTACGCCATCCTCAACTCGCTCCAGCGCACCCTGCCCGAACTCGGCATCCCCCGCGAGGACTTCGTCATCATCTCCGGAATCGGCTGCTCCAGCCGCTTCCCCTACTACATGAACACCTACGGGTTCCACACCATCCACGGCCGCGCCCCGACCGTCGCCACCGGCGTGAAAACCGCCAACCCCAAACTCTCCGTCTGGATCATCACCGGCGACGGCGACGGCCTCTCCATCGGCGGCAACCACCTGCTCCACCTCCTCCGGCGCAACGTCAACGTCAACGTCCTGCTCTTCAACAACCGCATCTACGGACTCACCAAGGGCCAATACAGCCCCACCTCGCCGATCGGAACCAAAACCAAAACCACCCCCGCCGGCTCCGTCGACAACCCGATCAACCCGCTCGTCTTCGCCCTCGGCGCCGAAGCCACCTTCATCGCCCGGACCTACGACAAAAACCCCAAACACATGGTCGACACCTTCAAGGCCGCCCATGAACACCAGGGCGTCTCCTTCGTCGAAATCTTCCAAAACTGCGTGATCTTCAACAACCACACCTGGGACCCCGTCTACAGCAAGGAAAACCGCGACGACGAACTCCTCCACCTCGAGACCGGCAAACCACTCCTCTTCGGCAAAAACAACGACAAGGGCATCCGCCTCAACGGACTCGCCCCGGAAATCGTCAACACCGCAGACGCCAATCCCGGCGAAATCCTCACCCACCAGCCGGACCTCCCCAGCCCGCTCTACTCCGGCCTGCTCGCCACCCTCGGCCTGCCGGATTTCCCGACCCCCATCGGCGTCATCCGCCAAATCCAGCGGCCCACCTACGAGTCCCTCATCGACGACCAGATCACCAGCGCCCAATCCAGCAAAGGCACCGGTTCATGGAAGGAACTCCTCCATGGCAACTCCACCTGGACCGTGGAATAACCCGCCCATTCAGCCGCAGCCTGCCCGCGGCCGCCTCATTTCCCTGCAAACTTCCGGCAACCATTGCTGGAAAACAGACGTTTGCAGGGTTAGAATGAACCCAATGCCTGAAACCCGTTGCCGTTGCAAACCCTCAGCCGGTTTCACGCTCGTCGAACTCCTGGTCACGATCCTGATCATTGCGATCCTCGCGGCTCTCAGTTTCATGGGCGTGAACCGCATGATCGAAAACGGCCGCAAGGTGCAAACCCTCGCCATCTTCCGCGACTTCACCGTCGGCATGACCATGTTCGAGTCCGACTACACCCGCCCGCCGGTCCCCACCTCCAAGCGCGACACCGGATGGGACACCATCTACGGCGACCCCGGCGGTTTCTACTCCAACAAGTTCCTCGTCTCCGTGCTCGCCGGCGAAGACAAGGACTACCCCTTCGGCGGCGAAAACTTCACCACCAGCTCAGTCAACCCCAGGGAGGAATCCTACATGATCTTCCCGCTCGCACCCGACGGCAAAAACGGCGTCGGCACCGACGGCATCCTCTATGACGCCTGGGGATTCGAAATCATGGTCGCCATCAACGGCCTGCTCTCAAACAACCCCGAGGACGAACTCGTCGACTTCAACGGCGGCCAGAATGACCGCCGGCTCCACACCTGGGGCCTCGCCGAATACGTCGAAACAAAACCCGACGAACAATCGTTCGTGCTCTGGTCCTACGGCAAGGACAACAAAAAAGGCGACGACGCCGAATCCTACGGCGAAGTCGTCCCGCTCAAGGGCTCCGGCGACGTCATCTCATGGTGACAACACCCGCCATCTCCGGCTTCGGATAATCGGTGATCCGCGCCAAACGCACGCCATAGAGCTCCGCAATCTCGTCCGCATCGGACTCACAATAGACATCCGCGTAATAGATCTCCTCAATCCCATACGCGCACAGCGTCTGCATGCATGAAGTGCACGGCATCGTCGTCGTCGCCACAATCCGCGCCTCCCCCCGGCGAAACAAACTGCACAGGTTCACCTCGGCGTGCAGCATGAACTTCTGCCTCGCCTCGCGGTCGTCCCAAAACCCCGGCGGCGGATCAAACCCCGGCGCCAAGCCGTTGTATGCCGTGCCGATCACCCGGTTGTCCCCGTCCAGCGCGGCAGCCCCCACCTTCCGGTAGGGATCCTCCGAACGCAGGCTCGCGACGTGCGCCAGAGCCATCGCGTATTGCGGTATCGTCAGTCGTTGCTGCCCCATGCCCGGAGCATGACCACCCGCCGCCGTTTCCTGCAAGCGATCACTTTTCGCTTCGTTCCCGGCCCGCACTCGCCCACCTTCCCGCCCGTGACCCAACAACGCGCCGGAGCCCTCTCGGCCCTCACCGCCTTCAGCCTGTGGGGCGTGTTCCCGGTATTCTGGAAACAACTCGCCTTTCTCCCCGCTCCGGACATCGTCGCATACCGCACCATCTGGTCGCTCGCATTCCTGCTTCTCATCCTCACCGTCCGCCGCGAACTCCGCCCGCTCGCCACCGCCCTCAGCTCGAAAAAAACCGTCCTCTGGCTGTTCGTCTCCGGCTCCCTGCTCGCCGCCAACTGGATCCTCTACGTCTGGGCCACCGTCAACGGCCACATCCTCGAAGGCGCCCTCGGCTACTACCTCACCCCGTTCCTCAACATGCTCTGCGGCGCGCTCTTCTACGCCGAACGCAACAACCGCCTCCAGGTCGCCGCCATCGCCATCGCCCTCACCGGCGTCGCCATCCAGCTCCCCACCGTCGGCCATTTCCCGTGGATCGCCCTCTCGCTCGCCCTCACCTTCTCGATCTACGGCCTCTGCAAAAAAGCCGCGCCACTCGACTCCCGCATGGGCATCACCGCGGAGACCCTCCTGCTCGTTCCCGCCGCCATCCTCTGGCTCACCCTCCGGCCCGCACCGGAATCCGCCGCCGCCGGCTTCTCACCCGGCCAATGGCTCCTCATCGCCGGAACCGGCCTCGCCACCACCCTGCCGCTGCTGTTCTTCGGCCACGCCGTCCGCCACATCCGCCTCACCACCATCGGCATCATCCAGTTCATCGCCCCCACCCTCCAGTTCCTCTCCGGCTGGCTGATCTATGGCGAACCGCTGGGCAACGCCCGCCTATTCTCGTTCATCCTCATCTGGACCGCCATCGCCATCTACGCCGCAGGCGCCGTCAGACACCGCCCGCAATCGTGAGATCCGCGCATTCCTCTTGCCGTCGCCCCCCGTCTGCCTTACTTCCCATCCATGCTAGATGAAGTCCGCGCATTGTTGATTCTCCAGGACCGCGACCGCCGCATCCTCGACCTCGAAAACGACCTCGATCGCCTGCCGCTGGACGAAGCACGCGCCACCGCAAAACTCGCCGCGGACGAAGCCGCCGTCAAATCCGCTCACGCTGCCATCATCGACTGCGACATCCGTCTCAAGAAAATCGAACTCGACGTTCAAACCCGCAAAACCACCATCCAGCGGCTCAAAACCCAACAGTTCGAAACCCGCAAAAACGAGGAATACCAGGCCCTCGCCCAGGAAATCGTCCGCTACGAGAAACAAGTCGACGAACTCGAAACCGCGGAACTCGAACTCATGGAGGAAATGGACGCCCTCAGGGAAAAGGAATCCCAGGCCAAGGCCGCGCTCGCCAAAACCAGCAAGTTCGTCGATGAAGACATCGCCGCCATCAAACAGCGCCACCAGCAAAACCAGAACGCCCTCGACGAACTCCGCGCGGAACGATCCAATCTCACCGCCAACATCCCCACCGACGTCATCCAGCTCTACGAACGGCTGATGAAAACCAAGGACGGAGTCGCCGTCGCCCCGCTCGACGCCAACAAATGCGGCGGCTGCCACATGAAACTCATCCCGTCCACCATCGTCGGCGCGCAGAACGCCAACGAAATCACCCGCTGCGAAGACTGCGGCCGCATCCTCTATCAACCGGAATGATCCGGCCCGGATTCAGTTCCCGATAAACTCGCTCCGGACCTCCTCAAGCACCACCAGCCAGTTCATCATGAAAATCGGCGGCAGCTCCGCCGGATGGGCGATCGGCTTCAGATTCACCGTCACCCGATCCGCACTCAGCGTGGTCCCGCTCAAGGTCTTCGAATCCAGCGGCCGGATCGGATTCTCCTCGTCCTCACTCGCCAGCGAGCCCACCTGGCCCTCGACGTCCACCGCATACGGGTCGACCTCCACCCCGTAGCGCTTCTCCGGCGCGAAAATCGAACATGGCGGGTAATACGAACCGGACGCCGGCGTATAACCCGAAGGCGGCGAAATCGGCACCACATTGAAATCATCGCCAATGTAGGTCCGCAGGTTCGTCACGATCGAAAACCCCTTGGTGAACGAGGAAAGGTCGCTGCACTCCAGCAGCACCAGCCCGAAATCCAGATCCGTGCACGGGATCGACGGCTTGCTGAGATTCAGACTGCCGGTCGATGCCGAGTAGTCCACGTTCACCACCAGCGAATGGTTCACGTCCGTCGCGTCCGCATCCAGCGTGACGAGGAAATCCTCGAACCGCTCCGGAAACACCGCGATGCACATCTTGCCGGAATCCAGTTCCTTTACCTCGAACGGATAACTCGGACGGTAGTAGCCGGCCTTGAACGTCCCCACCTTGGGGTCACCGAACCGCGCGTTGTTGAATTCCACCACCCCAGACACACTCGTCTGATACGCCCAGGATTTGTCATCACCATACGCGACGTCCACCACCGAATCTCCGAAATCATAACTCTCGTTCTCGTTACAAACATACGTGTAGTCCGACGGCAGCTCGTCGCTGTCGTCGGTCAAGAGCGGAATATCGATCTCCTTCCGCTCCCCATCCTTCAAATAGGAAAACCGCAACTCGGTCGGCGTCTGGTTCATCTGGCTCACCACATCCACAATATCCAATCGCATCGCACACTGCAGCGCACCGATCGAATAGTCGTTCCAGCTGGTCGTGGAGATCGTGTCGGATTCCTCTTCGTGCGAAAATCGATCAAAGTAATCCGCCCCCCGGTTGATCGGAATGAATGCCACCCTGCCGCTCTCCGACGCCAGCGATACCGGGAAAAACGTCCCCTGCGTCAGCAGATAGTCCTCCCTCAACCCGGGCGCAAACGGACTCGACGAAAACGACTGCCCGCCAATGCTCGTGTCGTCGGACAACGTCATCCCGCGCCGGCTCGCCAGCGCGTTCAATGACGTCTCCCCCTCGACCACCGCCTTGCCGGCGAACACCCCGCCGGTGATGTTCACGTTCCCCCACGCCTCGCCGGACTCGAACTCCCCGAGCGACATGAATGCCGACGCGGAAATCGCCAGTTGCGAGGGAACCTCATAAATCGACAACACGAAGTCCCGGTCCGTCACCGCGATCCCCGTCACCTCGTCGTCATGATCCGCCACACTCATCGAAAACGCCCACCAGTTCCGCTTCGCCACAAACGGATCGCCGGGCTGCGCGTAGCCGAAATTGATCTGCGGATAGCTCAGCAGATTGTACAACGGATAGTCATCCACCGACGCCCCCACGGAATCCTGCGCATCCGCCCCGTAATACTTGTCGTGCGAAATAATCGGAAAGTTGTCATCCTTCCCGTAGGTGGTGCTGTTGTCATAACTCAGCGGCACAGGAAAACCCTCGCCCAGGCTGTTCTTCATCCCCCGCGTGATCCGGCTCCCGCTGTCATATGGCTTGAAGATATTCTCATAATCATCCAGATCCGCGTCACCGACGTTCGCGACGATCGAATCCGGCTTGTTCAGCGAGTCATACAGCTCGGTGGACACCGCCTTCCTCACGTTCGCCATTTCCAGCGCATCCTCGTAAATCGTCTCCCACCGCAACGGATTCTTGGTGCTGCTGTTCGAATTCGAGTTGTGGACCATCGCCCGGATCGCCCGGTTCGGCGTGATCGCCACCATCGCCCGCAGGATCGCATCCTCCTTTTCCGCGTAGTCAGCCTTCAGCACGACCTTCGCCTGCACCTCGTGGGCCGTCATCGCACGCTGGTAGGCGGCCAGCGTCAACAAGGTCAGAATCAGACCGGTGCCCAGCACCAGCGCATACGAAACGTAACCGGGCTGACCGGCTCTGGAACGGGTGATCTTCATAACTGCATGGTTCCCGAATAGGTGACCTCTTCCCCCTCTGGTCCGGTGATGACCATCCGGAGAACCCCCTCGTCCAGCACAAACTCGATGTTCGCCGCCTTGTTGGAAATATACCATTGCGGATCACCGAGCGGCCCGCTCGACGGAACAATGTAGTAATACAGCGCCTCACCCTCCCCGATGTCGTGAAACGCCAGCAGCGCGGCCCTGACCGTGCCATCCGGCTGACGGTAGTTGAGAACCACCACCGGAGACGCATCCGAGCGCGGATTGTCACCGTTCAGCGCGTCCTCCAGCGACGCGTGCAGCCGGAACCGCTCCGCCCGGCCCACCAGCTTGCTCACATGCAGGCTGATCAGCGGCGCCTCCTCCATCAGAAACGACTGCGTCCGGTACATCCGCAGAAACGCCAGCTGCTGGTTGAACAGCGCGATGATCATCGCCGCCACCGCCATGCCCAGCGACATCGCGATCGTCAGCTCGATGATCGTGAACGCCCTGCCAATCCGTCGCTTGCCTGTTTTCATTGGGAACGAATCACGGTTCGGGATTTCACATACTCACGGGAACCCACCGAGTAGGTCAACACGCTCTGCACCTGCCAGATCTTCATCGCCGCGGGATTCACGTCCTCCGTCCCGCTCCCGCCGTCGATCGGATAGTTCTCGCTGTCGGCAAACCTCGTCCTCGTCACCGTCCCCGTTACCGCTTCCCCGCCCGGCAGCCGCCCCACCGTCACGTCCTCGCTGTCCGTCTCCGGAAACGCCGGCCATGGCGAATCCTCATCAAGCAGGTCTTCAAATGGAATCCGCTCCGAATACGCCCGCTCGTAGGTCAGATACGCGTCGGACAAGGTCTGCTGGATCACCCACTGCCTCGGCTGCAGCAGATTGAGCGACAACTTCATCAGCACCAAACCCAGGACCGTTAGGATCGAAAGCGACAGCATCGCCTCCATCAGCAACATCCCCCTCCGGAACGTTCGCGCCTTGCGAAAACCCCCGCGCGGCCTGACAATCCGGCCATGCGAAAGAGCCTTAGCAAATGGATTCTGGTGGGAATTCTCGTCGCCACCTCCTCCGCTCCGCTCGCGGCACAGTCCGTCCTCTCGCCTCCCTACGGTCTGCGATGGGGAGATTCTCCGGAAAAATTGATTACTTGGGCTGGCAAGCATTCGCTCGACATTAACATTTTCCTCCCTGCCGATCAAACTGGATTGCGGGTATTGACGATCAAACCCAAATCCGGATTTCTGCCGGGCACCAAAGCCTCGGCCATCGAGGGCCGTTTCCTCACCGGCAAGCTGTTCGAACTGACCGTGCACTACAGCGACCCACAGGCCTCGGCAGATCTGATGGAATCGAGATTCGAGGAACTTCGCAAACAAGTGGCCCTTGAGCACGGCAAGCTGCGCACCAACCAGCAGCAGCGGACGGTGAAGGATCAGTTTGTAACTCGAACTCAGTCGTTTCATCGGGAACCCGTGACGGGATTGTTTCTTCTTCTGGCGTTTTCGGAGGTGGAGGATCTGCTACGAAAGTCCTCCGAGGCCCGCTTCTCGCTGATCTACCGGAACGACAATTTCCGCAAGGATCTGGAGACGGAACTGGCAAAACCGTGAACGGTGCACTAGGGGGAAGGAGCGTTTCATTTCAATGGGTCGTCGGAATCGGAATCACCGGATCGCCCCCGCAGACACTCTGCAGATGGCTGCTGGAATCGGGGGAAAACCATCCGGGGTGATTCTCAGATCCGGCACAGGATAGCGGATAAACCCACCTCGTGTAATCCCCGCGATCGCGGTATCCGCCGGCACCCGGATCGCGCGCCACGCGGACGGCATTTCGGAGCGCCCGGCCCCGTCAGTATCCCGAGGAACCGACTCCGCCGGCCCAATCGAGCCACGGCCCCGCCGGCACCAGCGACTCATCCACAAACCGCCACTCCACATGCGCGCCACTGTCCATGCCCAGGAAGTCGCGCACCGCCGGGCTGACGTCGATCCCGGCACTCTTGTTGCGATTGCGCCTGGGCTTCTCATTGCCGAACACATACTGCCAGTGGTCCACCTCGAATGGCCCCACATCCTCCCACTGGGCATAACACACCCTGCCGTTCAGATGCACCGCCACCCACTTGCCATGGCAAACGGAAAGACCGTCCCCCCGGTAATCCCGCCAAAACCACGGAATCACCTCGGAGGCCTCGGGCCGGTGCACGCCCCCCCGCGCCACATCATTATACGGCAGGGCAATGTAAAACGGATTCAACGCCGGGGTAAACCCGGACGGACACCAGCCCCGCCGCACATCGGGATCGTCGTAGCCGCCGAAATTCGCCATCCAGTTCTGGTCCCACGCGCTGCTCGTATTCGGCGTCGGATTATTCTGCGTCGGCTGCTCGCCCACCCAGAACACCGTGGCCACGATGTTCCGCTTCCACGGCGTCCCCGCCCGCATCCGCTCGGAATCATTCTCAATCACGATCCGCGCCGTGTCCGGAACCCCGAACGGATCACTCAGACTAGGAATGGCCTCGCGCCGGTTCTCCAGAAAATCCCCGTGAACCTCCGCCAACCGGTCGCTCAACAACCCTCCGGCCGCCTGACCAACGACCAAACAATGGACAATAACAACAACGAACCGCACGAATTTCATGATGCTCAGACAACTCTCGGAACACATCACCTCGCCTGTCTCCTCACCGGTCTTCCGAAGATGCTTCAACACTATGAATTTTCCGGATTCCTTAACAAGACGATTCTCACCGCAGAACCCAGTCCGCCAACCCAGCGAACCGCAACAACCCGATGCGCCCGCAATGCCTGCGCAACGCGCCGCCATCCGGCCTGCCGCAACCGCTCATTCCCCCGCCACTACTCGATCGTCGTGAACGACCCCTTCATCTCGATGGTCCGGTCAACCTCGAAGGTCACGAAATCAAGCCGGTCAATCCCGAACGGAGTCGAAGTCAGCAACTCCATCGTCCAAACCCCGTCTTCGGTAATCGCCGAATCCCAGTCATCAATCACCAGAACCCGGTCGTTCGGCACGGAATCATAAACCGAAAGAAACGATCCGGCGATCACCTTCCCCTCGGTTCCAAGTGCCTCCTGCCCTTTGTAAACCTGCGCATACGTCTGGGAATCAGGATACAGATCGTTTAGGGTCAACGTGATCTCGGGAACCTTGAAGGTGAACTCCTCGCCTGACTCAATGCCCGCTATCTCCCCGTCCGCCACCGGCCAGATCTGCACGAACATCGACGCCAATTGAGACTCGTTGGCTTGGTAGTCTTCCAGCGAATACACCGAGAACCGCTCCTCACCACGCACCTTGGTCCGGTCCGATCCCGGAATCGCGGTCACCTCGTAACTCAATTGGTAGGTCGCATTCTCGGTCAAATACCGCTGGTCCAGCAGGGTCGCCTGATCCCGATCAATGCCCACGCCAGAGCCATCCGTCCCGTAGGACTGCACGTGCCGCAGCAACTTCACCATCGTCGCCGCCTCCTGCACGTCCTCGCCCGGCTCCACCATCCCCTCCACGGAAACATTCACAATGAACGGCCGGTCGGCACGCGTCCGCGGTATCGCGTTGAAGGTATTCTCGTCCTCGGTCGTGATGCTCACACTCGCCATCGGCACATAGGTCCCGACATACTTGCTATCCAGCAAATAGACCGTCAGTGGATCGGCTTTCACCGTCCAGAGCTCGAACCGTGCTCCTCCCGGATCAATCGCCAGTCCCGACTGAGACTCCCCCTCTTCAGCAACGCTGACATCCCAGATCACATTGGTCGGCAGCTGCACCTGCCGGAGAAAATTCGTGTAGTCGTCGCCTGCCTGACCACGCGCATCCGTGCAAAACACGACCAAGGCCGCGGCGATCATCTGGGTTGCTGCTTTCATTGTTCCGTTTCGGTTGAGGCTTCCTCCTTGGCTTCAAGCACGGAGATCGGCCCACCCATGTAGGTCGCCACCACGAGGTTCCGGCTCTTCGAAATCCGATCCCGCTCCTCCTCGGCGATCAACTCGTTTCCCTCAGCCTGGGGCCGCGACACCTCAACCGTCGTGATCCAACCACGGTTCAGCCGGTAAAACTCCGCCCACCGGACAATCCTGCTGCCGGGCGCCAAATTCATCCGCCCCCGCACTCCCGCCGGCGCGGAAAGAATCGCGCGCTTCGGCACGAGCGTCGCCAGCCCCTGGAAACAAACCACGTCGGATTGCTCGAGCAGATTCACCGGCTTGTTGACCTTCGAGGGGTCCTCCCCCTCCGACGGTTCGAGCTTGGCCATCGGATTCGCCTGCTCCATCCTGCGCATCCGCTCGACCAATTGCTCGTGGGAAACCGCATCGCGATACCGCTTTGTCTTTTCTCCGGCATTGCAGACCAGCGGTAGCAAGACGAGCAGCGCCAATAGTGAACGTTTCATCTGGGTTTCGGAACTTCTGGTTTCTCAATAGACGGCCGGCATGACCGCTATTTCTCGTCGTCAATCGTCGGATCGGTATCCAGGTCGATGAACGGCGCGTTGCCCGGGTTGCTCGAATCGATTCCGTCGATGTTGTTGCCGTGTCCGTTGTTGCTCTTCGCCTCCGCCTTGAAGGTCACCAGCAACACCAGATCCTGAAGGTCGTAGCCCGAATCCGACATCTGCGAATCATAGTGGGTCAACTCCATGAAAACAATCACGTCCATCGGACCGATCTCAACCGCACCCGTCGAATCAAGGTATGGCTTGAGAAAACTCTCGAGCGTCGGCGCCGTGTGCATCGGCGTGGTCGTGGGCGGAATCTCGCCGTCCACCAGCGTGCGTACGTTCAGCGTCCCCGAGGAGGAACTGAACCACGGACCCCAACTACGATTATAATAGTACCGACCGCCGAACTGGAGCGTGTCGTTCTTCTTCATCGACGCGCTCCAGACGACCTCGTCCGGATCCACGTCGTCGTTGGTGCCGTAAAAAATCCGCTCGTATCCATCACCGTCGTAGTTGATCCGGCCTTCGGTCGGCACAAAACTGTAGGTACTTCCGCTTCCGACGGTCACACCCGCACCGAGCACCCGGACCTCGCAATCGAGCTTCTCGGTCGCCACCAGCGTGTTGCCGTTCTCAATGTCGAGGTAGTCCTCCACCACGGAAGGATAGTTGATCCCCCACGTCAGCGTCGGCTTGGTGCCCGTCTGCACAACGGTCGGATAGGCACTGATCCATCCGGATGGCATCGATGGAACGGTCGCATCATTGTCGCTGCCATTTGCAACAGCCACGAATCCGGCCAGCAGTGCAACGAACCCGGAGTGAAAGACAATACTCCTGTTTTTTGTTAGAAAGTGGGACATGATGTGGGAAGGTTGGAATTGATTGGGGGGCGATCAATGCAGCCCCTTTATACTCCACTTTGGACACCGAAGAATTACGAGATCGCGTATTATTCACTACGCAGTCGCGTACCCGCCCCGCGCCATCACCCCGCCCCGGTCGCAAAACGCTTCTCCAGCTCCCGCATCCCGAACTCACTCATGGTCGGCCTGCCGTCCGCACCACAATACGGCAGCTCGCATCCGAACAACTCCGCCAGCAAGGCCTCGACCTCACCAAGCCGCGGCTCGACATGCCGCGCCGCCCGCTTCGCCATCAACCGCGCCACCCGCTCGCCCGCAAATCGACCGCCGGCCGCCGGATCGTGCAACAACTCGTCCAACAACCCGCCCACAAACTCCCTCGCATCCACCACCCCCAGACACGCGGGCAGCGCCCTCACCTGCACGGTGTTGCCGCCGAATGGCTCAAGCTCGACCCCCGCCTCACCCAGCGCAATCCGCTCCCGCATCACCAGATCCAAATCCCGCGGATCCAGATCCAGCAACACCGGAACCAACAACGGCTGCACCACCACCTCACCACCTTGCCGCCCCAGCAGCTGCTCGAAATAAATCCGCTCCTTCGCCGCCTTCGGGTCAAACAGCACCAACCCGTCCCCGCTTTCCATCACCACAAACCGCCGCCGCAACAACCCCATCACCCGAAACCCCGGAACCACTCCGGCACTCGTATCCTCGGCCTCACCCATCGCCGCAATCTCCTTCCGAATCCAATCACCCAAATCCTCCTGCGGCGCAGCAAACGCCGTCGCCACCGGAACCGGCACAGGGACAGGCACCGGAACCACACCTTCCACACCTTCCACACCTTCCACACCTTCCACACCTTCCGCACCTTCCGCACCTTCCGCACCTTCCGCACCTTCCGCACCTTCCGCACCTGCCGCACCTTCCGCACCTTCCGCACCTGCCGCACCTGCCGCACCTGCCGCACCTGCCGCACCTGCCGCACCTGCCGCACCTGCCGCACCTGCCGCACCCATGCTCTCGACAAGCGGCACCAGCTCCCGCTGCGATCCACCGCCCCCACCAGACGCCAGCCGCCGCAGCCCCTCCGTCACCGACTCCACAATCGCCTCCCGCAAATCCAGTGGCCGATGCAACCTCACCTCCCGTTTCGCCGGATGCACGTTCACATCCACCAACGCCGGATCCAGATCGATCCACAACCACGCCGCCGGATGCAGTCCGCCGGAAACCGCCCCCTTGAACCCCTCCGCCAAGGCCCGCGAAATCACCGCGTCCTCCACCGGCCGGCCATTCAAAAACACGAACTGATGCCGCCTGCCCTTGCGCGCATGACTCGCCGGCAGCACGAAACCCTCCACCGAAACCCCGTTCCCGTGCGTCAGCGGCAAGCTCACCAACTCCCCCGCAAGATCAGCCCCCAGCAACTGCCTCACCCGGTCCACCGACTTCTCCACCGCCGGCAAATCAAACACCTCGCGCCCGTTCCGCCTCAACCGGAACCTCACCCGCGGCACCGCCAGCGCATGCAAGCGCATCTGGTGCTCCACATGCGCCGACTCCGTCGATTCCGCCCGGAGAAACTTCTTCCGCGCCGGCATGTTGAAAAACAACGCCTTCGCCTCAATCACCGTGCCCGGCGCACAACCCGCGTCCCGCACGTCCCGCAGCTTCCCACCATCCACCACAATCTCCGTGCCCGCCACCGCATCCGCCTCCCGCGTCACCATCCGGAACCGCGAGACACTCGCAATGCTCGGCACCGCCTCCCCACGAAACCCCAGCGTCCTGATCTCTGCCAGATCCCCCACCTCCCGCAACTTGCTCGTCGCATGCCTCTCCAGCGAAAGCAGCGCATCCTCCCGGCCCATCCCGCAGCCGTCGTCGCTCACCCGGATCAGCCCCGCACCACCACGGTCCACATCCACCCGCACCTCCCGCGCCCCTGCATCGATGCTGTTCTCCACCAATTCCTTCACCACCGATGCCGGACGTTCCACCACCTCGCCGGCCGCCACCTGGCTGGCCAGAATATCCGGGAGCACTCGTATCTTCGACATCGCGCCCAGACCCTAGCCACACCCTTTCCGATTGCCACGCAAAACCCCTCTCCCCCACCCGCCTTATTTCACAATTCACCCCCGCCCAGCCCCGCTAACATGCAAAACGACGCGTGACAGCAAGCAATAGTTGGGTAAGATGTCCTAAGTTTTTCCGAAAAACAACGCCCCGATGCCCACTCCCCACAACGCCGACCAGTCCCACTCCGGATCCAACTACTCCCGCCGGGGCTTCCTGATCACCGCCAGCGCTGCAATCGCCAGCTGCAAGGCCGCCGACCCCACCGCGCCCAAACCCGCCGCAGTCGCATCCGTCAAAACCCCCGCCAACCCCGGATACCGCACCCCCGCCGTCCAGGGCCCCATCCCCCGCAACCCGGATATCTCCCAATCCCGCAATTTCTCCAAAGACGCCGGCGTCACCTTCTCCCGCGTCCTCGTCTCCGGAAACTACGTCGCGATGACCTTCGACGACGGCCCCCACCCGCAAAACACACCGCGCCTGCTCGACCTCCTCCGCGCCCGCAACATCAAGGCCACCTTCTTCGTCATCGGCCGCAGCGTCGACCTCTACCCGCACGTCGTCCGCCGCACCGTCGCCGAAGGCCACGAAATCGGCAACCACACCTACACCCACCGCCTCCTCTCGAAACTCAGCGACTCCGAAGTCCGCAAGGAAATGACCCGCTGCCGCGACGCCGTCGCAAACGCCGCCGGCGTCCAGATGAGAACCATGCGCCCGCCATACGGCGGCCTGCTCCAGCGCCAGCGCCAACTCATCCACTCCGAGTTCGGCTACCCCACCATCCTCTGGTCCGTCGACCCGCTCGACTGGAAGCGCCCCGGCCCCAGCGTCGTCGCCTCCCGCATCCTCAAGGGCGCCACCCCCGGCGGCATCATCCTCGCCCACGACCTCCACGCCCCAACCGTCGACGCCATGCCCGCCACCCTCGACGGCCTGCTCAAGCGCGGCTTCAAATTCGTCACCGTTTCCCAGCTCATCGCCATGAAAAAACAACCGGTCGCCGCTGCTCCCAGCACCCAACCGGACACCCCGACCGCCGGAGATGCCACCGCGCAAACAGCCGTCTCCGCACCCCTCCCCGACACCCTCTGAGTCCCTCCAACTTCGTGAGTAACTCCCCCCTCGGCGAGCGTTACTTTTCCCTGCGGGAACGACTCACCGGACTCCTCCGTGGAATCGAAGACCTCGCCGCCGAAACCGATACCGACATCGGCAACGCAAGGCCGAACGGCAACCTCGAAGAACCGTTCCGCCTCCTCGTTTGCGGCGAAGTCAACGCCGGCAAATCCTCCCTGATCAACGGCCTCTGCGGGTTCGAACTCTGCAAAACCAACGTCCTCCCGGAAACCCACCGCGTCCTCATCCACCGCCACCGGTCCGCCGCCGACGACACACCGCCCGCCCACCCGCTCGTCGAAACCGTCGGCCACAATCACGAATTCCTCCGGAACTTCGAAATCATCGACACCCCGGGCACGAACTCCTCCGTCAAAGGCACCACCGAGGCCATCCAGTCCGTCGTCCCCTCCGCCGACCTCGTCATGGTCGTCTTCCCCGTCACCAACCCGTGGGGAGCCGCCACCTGGGACCTCGTCTCCCACCTCTCGAACGACGCGCTCGACCGCACCATCCTCGTCATCCAGCAGGCCGACCAACGGAAACCCGAAGACCTCAAGGTCATCCTCGGCCACATGGCCGACCTCTCCATGAAACGCGGCGGCCGCGTCCCGCCCATCTTCGCCGTATCCGCCACCACCGCCATCCAGGCCCGCCAGTCCACCCCGCCCGCCGCCACCCTCCTCGCCCAAAGCGGATACCCCGACCTCGAAGACCACATCTCACGCTTCGTCTGCCTCTCGAAATCCCGCCGCAAGGCGCTCGAAACCTGGCGCGAACAAACCGCCCGCGCACTCCGCCTCGTCGATGACCGCATCGACAAACAAAAACGCATCCTCAGCAACCAGGGCCGCTTCATGGACGAAGTCGAACGCGAAATCGACGGCATCCGCGACACCTTCGTCGCCCGCCTCCCGTCCCACCTCGAAAACGTCGCGCGAACCTTCGAATCCGAGGGCATCAACACCACCCGGACCCTCCGCCGCCAACTCGCCGCCCTGCCGTCCTTCATGCGCCTCTTCACCGGAGACCGCACCGGCGAACACATGCAGTCCGCCTTCATCGAAAACCTCAAACAAGCCGTCACCCTCGTCGCCGAAAAGGATGGCGACAACGCCGTCACCGCCTGCCGGTCCCACTGGGACAACCTCGCCGAACGCATCCGCGAAACCATCGGCATCGAACCCGCAGCAAACACCCCCGTCGACGACACCCTCGCCAACTCCAGAACCGGCTTCGTCAATACCATCGCCGAAGCCGCCCACACCGGAATCAGCAACCTCAAGGTCCGCAACCAACTCGACCGCGACCTCCGCAAACGCAACAAATCCCTCAAGGCCTTCATCGCCAGCACCCTCATCTTCACCATCCTCGGCGCCACCTCCGGCGCCCTCCGGCTCCCCTGGCTCCCCGCCGTCTTCTGCTCCATCGCCGCACTCTTCCTCTGCGGCGCCTTCATCTCCGCCTGGATCACCCGCTCCGCCATCAGCAACTCGTTCCAAAACCGCCTGCTCGACACCTGCGGCACCTTCGCCTCCACCCTCCAGTCGGACTACGAACAGGCACTCCGCTCCGTCTTCCAGGACTACGGCACCTCGCTCGACAGCGTCCGCGCCCGCCTCGTCTCCGAAAAACAATCCATGGAACCCCGCGCCAAACGCTGGCAGGAGCTGTTCCTCGCCCTCAAAACCCTCGAACTCGAGCTCTAACCCGCTCCACCAACCCCACCAAACGGCCAATCCCGCCCACCACACCGCGCCCCCGGCCCACAATCCTTACAAATCCGAAACTTTTCCGAAACCACGCTTGCCGCACGCGGGACCTGCTCCCATATTTTCCCGCGAGCCCCAACCGGACCCCCTGCCAACACATTGTCCGGCCATCCATACCTGTCATGAGCGAGACTATTTCGGCAAACCCGGATCAGAAACTGCCAAAGGACCTTGCAGCGGAAAAAGGCATGGTCAACGTGCAAATCGACGGCACATGGCACCAGTTCCCCAAAGGAACCCGCATGATCGAAGCCGCACGCCAAGCCGGCCAAATCCTGCCCCACTACTGCTACCACCCCAAGCTTTCCTCACCCGGGTCCTGCCGCATGTGCCTCGTCCAAATGGGCATGCCGCCCCGCCCCGCACCCGGCACCGACCCGGCATACGGCGACGACGGATACCAGCAGATCAACTGGATGCCCCGACCCGTCATCGCCTGCGCCAATACCGTCGCGGAAAACATGGGCATCCGCACCACCGGAGACATCGTCGAATCATGCCGCAAGGGCGTGATGGAATTCCTCCTCATCAACCACCCGCTCGACTGCCCGATCTGCGACCAGGCTGGCGAATGCCGGCTCCAGGAAAACTCCGTCTCATACGGCAAGGGACAATCACGCTTCGTCGACACCAAGGTCAAAAAACCCAAAAACGTCGACATCGGCCCGCGCATCCGCCTCGACGACGAACGCTGCATCATGTGCTCCCGCTGCATCCGCTTCATGGATGAAGTCGCCGGAGACCCCGTGCTCGGCTTCACCCAGCGCGGCACCCACACCACCCTCACCGTCCACCCGGACCGCCTGCTGGACTCGAACTACTCGCTCAATACCGCGGACATCTGCCCCGTCGGCGCACTCACGTCCAACGACTTCCGCTTCCAGATGCGCGTCTGGTTCCTCAAGGAAACCCCGACCATCGACGTCAACTGCGGCACCGGAACCAACATCACCGTCTGGACCCGCGGCAACACCGTGCACCGCATCACCCCGCGCCAGAACGACGACGTCAACTCCTGCTGGATGCCGGACTCCCACCGCCTCAACTTCCACTTCATCGACGACAAAACGCGCTTCACCGAACCGCTCGTCAAGGAGGACGCCCAACACCTCCCCACCGACTGGAAATCCTCGCTCGATACCCTCGCCGCCAAACTCAAGGGCGCCGATGGCAGCACAACCGCCATCATCGCCTCCGGCCGCATGACCAATGAGGAACTCTTCCTCACCAAACAACTCGCCGAAACCCTCGGCACCCAACACCTCTCGCTCGTCCCCCGCACCGGCGAAGACGACGGCATGCTCGTCGCCGCCGACCGCAACCCGAACACCACCGGCGCCAAACTCATCCTCGGCACCGAAGACCCCTTCGCCAAACTCGACTCCATCCGCGACGGCGTCCGCTCCGGCACCATCAAAAACCTCCTCGTCCTCGGCGAGGACATCATCACCGACGCCGGCTTCCACTTCAACGACCTCGCCAAACTCGACCTCCTCGTCCAGTCGCACACCTCCGCCAACCCCACCGCCCTCGCCGCCAACCTCGTCCTGCCCGCCGCCGCATTCACCGAAAAACGCGGCTCCATGGTCAACCTCACCGGCCGCATCCAGCGCCTCAACCGCGCCACCGAAATGCCGCTCGACGCACGCGACGACTGGGAAATCATCCGCGACATCACCCTCGCCGTCACCGGCGCCAAAAAAGACACCTTCCTCATCGAAGACGTCTTCAAACAACTCGCCGCCGCCGTCCCCGAATTCGCCGACCTCAACCTCTCCAGAATCGGCGACACCGGAAAACCCATCCTCGACACCGGCTACCAAATCCCCCTTCTAACCAACGAGCGCGCCCGCAAGGCCGCCGGCGAAATCACCGGCTGACATCATCCCTCCACCCGCCCCGCTCCCTCACACTCTCATCACGATGACCGACATCATCATCCAACTCCTGATCATCGTCACGAAGATCGTCTTCTTCACCTTCATGGTCCTGCTCCCGCTGGTCCCCGTCTCGGTCTACTTCGAACGCCGCTTCTGCGCCGTCATCCAGGACCGCGTCGGCCCCAACCGCGTCGGCATCCCCCTCACCCTCCTCGGCTTCAAGAAGGACATCCCGATCCTCGGCCTCTTCCAACCGGTCGCCGACGGCATCAAACTCCTCCTCAAGGAAGACTTCACCCCCTCCTACGTCCGCACCACCTACTACTGGCTCGCCCCCGCACTCACCGTCATCCCCGCACTCATCACCGTCTGCGTCATCCCCTTCGGCTCGCCCATCTCCATCCTCGGCCACCAGGAACAACTCCTCATCGCCGATATCGGCGTCGGCCCGCTCTTCGTCTTCGCCGTCTCCTCCCTCGCCGTCTACGGCATCACCCTCGCCGGCTGGTCCTCCAACTCGAAATACCCCTTCATCGGCGGCGTCCGCTCCACCGCACAAATGATCTCCTACGAGATCTCCCTCGGCCTCTCGATCATCCCCGTCCTCCTCTACTACGGCGAACTCAACCTCGGCCACATCGTCCAGCACCAGGCCGACCACGGCTGGCTCCTCCTCCCATTCTGGCAGGATGGCAAAATCGGCCTGCCGGACGCCACCACCGCACTCTACATGATCCCCGCGGTCATCGCCTTCATCATCTTCACCGTCTCCATCTTCGCGGAAACCAACCGCACCCCATTCGACCTCCCCGAATGCGAAACCGAACTCGTCGGCGGCTACCACACCGAATACTCGTCGATGAAATTCGCCCTCTTCTTCATGGGTGAATACGCCGCCATGGTCATCGGCTCCGCCCTCATCGTCACCCTCTTCCTCGGCGGATGGTCCGTCGGCTTCGGCCTCGACTCCTGGATCAACGGCCTCCACATCGGCGACTTCCAGATCGGCGGCATCCTCCACATCGGCGTCTTCGTCGCCAAACTCATCGCCTTCATCCTCTTCTTCATCCTCGTCCGCTGGACCGTCCCCCGCTTCCGCTACGACCAACTCATGAAACTCGGCTGGGTCGTCTTCTTCGAAGCCGCCCTCATCAACGTCTTCCTCGCCGCTCTCATCCTCGCCGCCCCGGAACTCGGCTCCGCCGCCATCGCCATCGGCGCCGTCCTCCTGCTCGCCGTCACCGCCGCCGTCATCTGGGTCGCCAAAATCTCCGAACCCGCACCCAAAGCCCTCCGCGTCTGAGCCTCCGGTTCCCCATCCCTCACATCTTTCCTCAATGGCCGTCGTCAAAGTCAAACGCCCCAAACTCGGTTTCGGTGAGAAAATCTACCTCGGCGCTCTCGCCAAGGGCTTCCTCATCACCCTCAAGCACGCCCTCAAATCCCTCGCCGGAAAATCCATCGGCGCGGACTCCCTCAAATCATCCGGCATGGGCGTCACCATGCAGTTCCCCGAAACCCGCTGGGACGACCAACTCCCCGAATACTACCGCGGCGCTCCCACCCTCGTCACCGACGAACAGGGCCGCGAACGCTGCGTCTCCTGCCAACTCTGCGAATTCATCTGCCCGCCAAAGGCAATCAAAATCAAACCCGGCGAAATCCCCACCGACGACCCGTGGGCCAAAGTCGAAAAACGCCCGCAGGAATTCGATATCGACATGACCCGCTGCATCTACTGCGGCATGTGCGAGGAAGTCTGCCCCGAACAAGCCATCTACCTCCGCAAGGACTACCTCATCACCGGCCTCTCACGCGCCGCAATGGTCCACGACAAAAAGAAACTCTACGAAATCGGCGGCGTCCGCACCGGCCTCGTCAACAAGTGGAACGAGTTGAAGTAGAAATCCGGCTGTCCGTTATCAGTTACCAGTTATCAGTTATCAGTTACCAGCTATCAGGAAACCACACCTCCCATGCCCAGCTACCTCTTCTGGTTCTTCGCCATCATCACCCTCATCGGCGGCATCTCGGTCATTGCCATGCGCAACCCGGTCTCCAGCGCCATGTCCGTCGTCGTCTCCTTCGTCGGACTCGCCGGCCTCTTCGTCGGACTCAGCTCCTTCTTCGCCGCCATCATCCAGATCCTCGTCTACACCGGCGCCATCATGGTCCTCTTCCTCTTCATCATCATGCTCCTCGACCTGAAGACGGAAACCAAACGCGCCCCCTCCATCGCCGCCATCGCCGCCGGACTCAGCCTCGTCATCGCCTTCACCATCCAGCTCGTCGGCGTCATCACCCACACGCCTAACAAACAGGCACCGCCCCTCGATCAGGCCGCCCTCACCGCCGCCGCCGAAAACTTCCCGGCGGACTCCGGCATCGCCAGCGCCCTCACCGCCGGCACCCTGCCGGACACCAAACTCATCGGCCACACCCTCTTCACCGACTACAACTTCCCCCTCCAGATCCTCGGCCTCCTCCTGCTCGTCTCCACCATCGGAGTCGTCGTCCTCTCAAACAAATCCTCGGAAAAGGAAAACCACTAGCGGACCGCAGGCTCCGGCAAACCCGAACGGCCCGCCAGAGCCGCACACAAGTCCAGAAACCAGTGCTTAGAAATTAGAAATTTCACCCATGGCCTCGCTCAACGAATACCTCCTAGTCTCCGGCCTCCTCTTCGCCATCGGCCTCGCCGGCGTCGTCCTCCGCCGCAACATCATCGTCGTCTTCATGTGCCTCGAGCTCATGCTCAATGCCGCCAACCTCACCCTCATCGCCTTCTCCCGCTTCAACACCCTCGACGGCCTCCCCAACTACAACGGCCTGATGCTCGTCTTCTTCGTCATCACCGTCGCCGCCGCCGAAGTCGCCGTCGGACTCGCCATCATCGTCGCCCTCTACCGCACCCGCCAAACCATCCACACCGACGAACTCACCACCCTCAAAGGCTAGTTCTACCTGAACAACTGATTTCACTGATTGACTGATTTTTGAAGAAACTGCTCCGCATGGACTATACTCCGACCAGCCATCCCCATTCAAAGCTCACCGAACGAATCATCGGTGCGGCCATGGCTGTCCATCGCGAGATTGGCCCAGGCCTTGACGAGAAGATCTACGAAAACTCCCTTTGCCTCGAATTCGCCGCCCAAGCACTCGATTTCACCCAACAGGAACAATTTCCCGTTTACTACAGAGGCCGCATCGTTGGCAAACTCATCACCGACCTCATCGTTGAAAAAGCGGTAGTCGTCGAAACCAAAGTTGCCGACCAAATATCCGACACCCACATTGCCCAAACCCTCTCCTACCTCTCCATCACCAAGCTTCAAGTAGGACTCATCCTCAATTTCAAAACAGCTTCCCTCGGCGTAAAACGCGTCGCCAACATTTATCAATAATAATCAGTAAATCAGTGTAATCAGTGGTTCCCATTCCCCACGCCACAAACCGCCCGAACCCTTTCCAAACCAATCCGTAAAATCCGTGTAATCCGTGGTTCCCAAAACGAACCACACCGCACGCACCCACTTTCCAATGAACCAAGAAGCCTGGACACTCCTCTTCCTGCCGCTTATCACCGCAGTCGTCTGCCAGTTCATCCTGCGCAAGAGTTTCATCACGCCGCTCGCCTCCACGGCCTCCGCGTTGATCACACTCGTGCTCGCCATCAGCCTGCTCGGCCGCGAAGGCACCCTCAGCTTCGACTGGGCCACCATCGGCGACTTCAAGCTCAGCATCGGCATCCATCTCGACAAGCTCTCCACCGGCATGATGGTCGTCGTCACCGGCATCGGCACCCTCGTCCACATCTTCTCGCTCGCCTACATGGACCAGGATGAGGCCAAGGGCCGCTACTTCACCGGCCTCGCCTTCTTCATGTTCTCGATGACCGGCATCGTCCTGGCATCGAACTTCATCATGACCTTCATCTTCTGGGAGCTCGTCGGATTCAGCTCCTACCTCCTCATCGGCCACTGGTATCAAAAGGCATCCGCCGCAGACGCCGCCAAGAAAGCCTTCCTCTGCAACCGCGTCGGCGACTTCGGCTTCATGATCGGCATCCTCATGCTCTGGGGCATCACCGGCACCCTCGCCTTCGGCGAAATGGAAGTCTCGCCCGCCGTTTCCACCGCCACCCTCTCCGCCGCCATCCTCTGCATCTTCTGCGGCGCCATCGGCAAATCCGCCCAGCTCCCCCTCCACGTCTGGCTGCCGGATGCCATGGAAGGTCCCACTCCCGTCTCCGCACTCATCCACGCCGCCACCATGGTCGCCGCCGGCGTCTACATGCTCTTCCGCGTCCAGCTCTCCCTCGGCGCCGAGGTCTTCCACGGCCTCCAGGCCAGCGTCGTCATCGCCTGGACCGGCGGCATCACCGCCCTCGTCGCCGCACTCATGGCCATCCAGCAGGACGACATCAAAAAAATCCTCGCCTACTCGACCCTCTCCCAACTCGGCTACATGGTCATGGCCGTCGGCCTCGTCGCCGGTGAGGCCGGCATGTTCCACCTCTACACCCACGCCTGGTTCAAGGCCCTGCTCTTCCTCGGCTCCGGTGCCGTCATCTACTCCTGCCACCACGAACAGGACATCTGGAAAATGGGCGGCCTCTGGAAAAAACTCCCCATCACCACCGCCTGCTTCGGCGCCGGCTTCCTCGCCCTCATCGCCATCCCCTTCACCTCCGGCTTCTTCTCCAAGGAACAAATCCTCGAAGCCGCCCACCACGAACAGCCCGTCCTCTTCTGGATCGCCGTCTTCGTCGCCGTCCTCACCCCCTTCTACATGACCCGCCTCTTCCTCATCGCCTTCATGGGCAAACCCCGCGCACACGGCGCCGAGGAAGCCCGCGAAGTCTCCCCCGTCATGTGGGTCCCGCTCGCCATCCTCGCCACCCTCGCGCTGATCTCCGGCTACCCGTTCATCGCCGAACAAATCGCCCCCGCCTACCTCAAGCCCCACCACCTCATCCACCTCGGATTCACCACCTACGTCTCCATCGGCGCCGTGCTCGCCGGCATCGCCGCCGGCTTCGCCCTCTACTTCGGCAAGGACAAGGACCCGCTCGACATCCCGCTGCTCAGAAACAAGTTCTACATCGACGACATCTACGACAAATTCATCGTCCGCTACTTCCAGGACACCTTCGCCGCCCTCATCCACTTCTTCGACGAACTCTTCATCAACGGCCTCGCCGTCGGCGGCCTCTCCCGCGCATCCGTCTCCGTCGGCAACTTCTTCCGCCGCGTCCAGTCCGGCAACCTCCAGGCCTACTCCTACGCCTTCGGCCTCGGCGTCGTCCTCGTCATCTACTTCACCGTCTTCCGCTAAAAGGCGCGCAGCGCCATCCCGAATTCCAGTTTCCAAATTCCAACTCCCGAATCTCAAATCCCGAATCTCAAATCCCCAAACGGCCCGCCAGGGCCACACGAACCCACTTAGTCATTAGCACTTAGTAATTAGTAATTTCTTCCAAAATGCTCGCCCTCCTCGTCTTCCTGCCGATCCTCGCCTTCATCGCGATCCTCCTCGGCGCCCCGGCCCGGCTCACCGCCATCGGTGCCGCCGCCGCCAACCTCGCGCTCGGGATTTACGCCGCCGCCACCTGGCAGTGCGACTGCTGGTCCTTCTCCATCCCGGTGCTCGCGAAACCCGCCATGAACCTCGCCTTCGGCATGCCCGATGGGATGAGCGTCATCATGATCCTCCTCACCGTCATCGTCACCCTCGCCGCCGTGCTCTCCGGCAGCGCCCCCGCAGGCAAGGAAAAACTCTACTTCGGCTCATCTCTGCTCATCTCCGCCGGCGCCCTCGGCGCATTCGCCGCCACCGACCTCTTCTTCTTCTTCGCCTTCCACGAACTCGCCCTCATCCCGACCTTCCTCATGATCGGCATGCTCGGCCGCGGCGAACGCAAACAGGCCGCCTGGAAAATCACCATCTACCTCGGCCTCGGATCCATCATCCTGCTCGCCGGACTCGTCTGGATCGCCAACAGCTTCGGCACCCTCGACATGGGCGAAATGCTCGCCTCCTCCACCACCATCGACGCCGCCTCGCAGAAATCCATCGCCGCCCTCCTCCTCGTCGGCTTCGGCACCCTCGTTTCCCTCTTCCCCTTCCACTCATGGGCCGCTCCCGCCTACGCCAGCGCCCCAGCACCCACCGCCATGCTCCACGCCGGCGTGCTGAAGAAATTCGGCCTCTACGGCCTGCTCCGCATCGCCCTGCCGCTCGTCCCCGACGGCCTCCACGCGTGGCTCGTCCCGCTGCTCGTCCTGCTCGTCGGCAACATCCTCTGGGTCGGCCTCGTCACCATCTCCCAGAAACGCCTCGACTCCATGCTCGGCTCCTCGTCGGTCATGCACATGGGCTACATCTTCCTCGCCATCGCCGCCGTCATCGCCGTCCCCGGCAACGAAATCGGCCAACCCGCCGCCGTCCTCCTCATGTTCGCCCACGGCATCTCCATCGCACTCCTGTTCGGCCTCGCCGACCGCATCGAGCGCAACACCGGATCCATCGACCTCGACGACCTCGGCGGCCTCGCCAAATCCGCCCCCAAACTCGCCTTCATCTTCGGCATCGGCGCCATGGCATCCATCGGCCTCCCCGGCCTCGCCAACTTCTCCGGCGAAATCCTCGTCTTCCTCTCCGCCTTCAAGAACTACGACCCCGCCGCCGGCCTCGGCCCCGTCCAGATCGCCTGCATCCTCGCCGTCTGGGGCGTCGTCATCTCCGCCGTCTACATGCTCCGCGCCTACCGCAACATCTTCCAGGGCCCCGCCGTCGAATCCACCGAGTCCGCCAGCGACATCACCCTCACCGACCGCATCCCCGCCGTCCTGCTGATCCTCGCGCTCCTCGCCGTCGGCCTCTACCCCAACCTCCTCCTCAACCTTCTCCAATAGGTCCCACCGGACCCACAAGACCTATTTCCAATGCCCGCGTTCTACCTAGAATCCATCGTCGCCCTCCTCGGCATCGTCCTGCTTCTCGCAGAGACATTCGTCCCGACAAAATCAAAGTCATGGCTCGGCCTCGCCGGGGCCACCGGACTCGTCATCGTCCTCGGCCTCGTCCCGCTCGCCACCGGACCGGACTCCAGCCCCGACGCCTCCTGGGCCTCACTCCCGCTCTGGAACTTCTATCAGTTCGACTCCGCCGCCGTCTTCTACAAGGTCTTCGCGCTCGTCACCACGATCTTCGTCCTGCTGCTCTCCATCGACTACCGCTCGACCCTCTCCCGCTTCACCCAGAACCCCGGCAGCGAGGACGCCACCGGTGAATACTACTCCCTGCCGCTCTTCGCCTGCACAGGCATGATGCTGCTCGCATCCGCCAAGGACCTCGCCGGCGCATTCGTCGCCCTCGAACTCGTCACCATCACCTTCTACATCCTCGTCACCTTCCTGCGCCGCAACGTCGGCTCGCTCGAGGCCGGCGTGAAATACCTCATCCTCGGCGCACTCAGCACCGGCTTCCTCGTCTACGGCATCGCCTGGATCTACGGCATGACCGGCACCATGAACTTCGCCGAAATCTCAAACCTCGAATCTGAAATTTCAAATCCCACCGGACTTCTGTTCGGCATCGCCCTCGTGCTCGTCGGCCTCGGCTTCAAAATCGGCGCCGTCCCCATGCAGGTCTGGATCCCCGACGTCTATCAGGGCGCGCCCACCCCCACCACCGCCTTCCTCTCGGTCGGCTCAAAGGCCGCCGGCTTCATCCTCCTCATCCGCTTCCTCGACCCCTTCCTCTCGCTCGAAACCACCTGCGGCCCCGTCCTCGGCATCCTCGCCATCCTCGCCGCCGCCACCCTCCTCTTCGGCAACCTCGCCGCCATCCCGCAGACCAACTTCAAGCGCCTGCTCGGTTACTCCTCCATCGCCCACGCCGGCTTCCTCATCCTCGCCCTCGCCGCGGGAGCATCCGAATCACCCGATACCCTCGGCTCCGCCGGCACGGTCTCGTTCTACCTCGCCACCTACCTCATCATGACCCTCGGCGTGTTCTTCATCCTCGCCCAGGTCCGCATCACCCGCGGCGGTGAGGCCATCACCGACTTCAACGGCCTCGGCAAAACCAACCCGCTCCTCGCCCTCGCCCTCACCGTCCTGCTCGCCGCGCTCGCCGGCGTCCCGCTCACCGCAGGCTTCATCGGCAAGTTCTTCGTCTTCTCGCTCGCCGTCCAGGCCGGCCTCTGGTGGGGAGTCGGCATCGCCTTCATCGCCGCCGCCGCAGGCTTCTACTACTACCTCAACGTCGTCCGCGCCATGTGGTGGGCCGAACCCGGCGAACTCGCCCCCGTCACCCTGCCCGGCATCTCCAAAGCCTGCGTCGCCCTGCTCACCATCGCGACCCTCGTCTTCGGCATCTATCCCCAGCCGATCCTCGCACTCATCCAATAAGCCCCGGGAAATCACAGTTCCCCGCCACCCGGAGAATCTCCCGACCACGCGCCGCCTTCCCCGGCCCTGAGCCGCCGCAGTGCGTGCTCCCCCCCACCGCCACCGGGTCGCGCGGCCTCGCCGGGCCCGCACCCGGCCGACGCACCGCCGCCCGCCAATCAAATCCCCCGCCCCACCCGGCAACTCCGGAAAATCGTTCACTCCGGATGGCGAACCAACCCGGTAGTGAAACCACGTTCCCTTGGTTCATGCCCCCTGGAATTTCTTAAAATTCTCCGCCTGTTCGAATATCTCTTTGGTAAGCGTCCGGTAAGAACCTGGGCGAAGTCCGCGAGTGATTTTTCCTGAGTCCAAGGCGCGACGAGTGGAGTTGAGCGAGCTCAACGACCGAGGAGGAACGCAGGAATCGGGGAAAAGCGACGCGCCTTCTCTTTCCACTGCTCGCAGAGCACTGATCCCCAAACCCTTCTCAAACTGAATTCGTGCAGGGACTTGCCGGACGTTGCGCCGGTTCTCAAACTTCCGGTTCACCCGGGAGATGGTCTGGATCAGGTTGTGACGCTGGCTGGACCGGCTTGTCGATGTAGATGGTGTCGAGGAAGGGCACGCCTGCCCGCCGTAGCCTCCTCGACCGCCGTAGCCTCGGCAAAGGAGGTGGCGAAGGCGGGTCAAAGCCCGTCAGCCACATGTCGACCACGATGGCGATCTTGAAGTTGGATTCGGCCTTCTTGAACTGGGTGTCGAACTTTTTACGCTCGTCCTTGTTGCCGAGCAGGTCGTAGAGCGCCTTCTCGTCGTCCTTGCCCCGCCGTCATCCGCATCTTCGGGGGCTGGCGTTTCATAGGGTAGTGGTCGAGTGCCCTGATCATTTTCCTAGGAGTGTGTCGGACTTAAGTCAGCGACAAATCCGTTTCGTGCTGCCATGCTTCGCGCATGGCCGCCCGGTT
>JAUTCT010000109.1 GCA_030673875.1 Verrucomicrobiota bacterium JB025
TCTACCATGCCCTGAGTTCCTATCTGATCGGAGTGGTCGACATCGCAGAACTTGGGCTCTTCGAGCAATGGCTTGATGTCCGGCACGTCAAGCGGGACACGCGAAGGCGGATTTCCCCGATAGAATCAGGCATTCAGGCCTTAACCTGACGCGAATGACCATCCACCCAAAGCCTACCCCTCCATATCCCTTGGCCACCTTTGCCCCTTGGAGGTTCGAATCCCCACACCACTCGCAGGACGCTACCCACCCCATCAACCCATCTTCAAAAGATGCATAAGCAGTCATAATTTGCCGGATGGTCTTGAGGAAGTTTTGTCCGGCCATCTCCGTTTCCCTACGATTGTGATTCCTCTCACCGCCCCCTAACCCCCCCCAAAAAAAAAACCGCTCGAACTTGCTTCGCACTCCAAACTTGGCATTTCCCTCCTCGTTTTCCATCATCACCCCATGTTTGACGACGCACGCTATGACGGCCGCATGCCCTACCGACGCTGCGGCGACTCCGGCCTCCTCCTGCCCGCCATCTCCCTCGGATTCTGGCACAACTTCGGCGATGTCGACGACTTCGAGGAAGCCCGTAAAATCATGCACCGTGCCTTCGACCGCGGCGTCACCCACTTCGACCTCGCCAACAACTACGGCCCGCCTCCAGGCACCGCCGAACAAAACGTCGGCCGCATCCTCGTCGAAGACTTCGTCTGCCACCGCGACGAACTCGTCATCTCCACCAAAGCCGGACACGACATGTGGGCCGGCCCCTACGGCACCGGCGGATCCCGCAAACACCTCCTCTCGTCCCTCGACCAATCACTCAAACGCCTGCGCCTCGACTACGTCGACATCTTCTACTCCCACTGCCCCGACCCCGACACCCGGCTCGAGGAAACCATGTCCGCACTCGCCACCGCCGTCCACAGCGGCCGCGCACTCTACGTCGGACTCTCCAAATACCCGCTAAAACGCCTCAAAAAAGCCGTCAGGCTCCTCCAGGAAATGAGCGTCCGCTGCCTCATCTATCAGCCGCCCTACTCGATCCTCAACCGCGACGTCGAAACCTCCGGCATCCTCGACTGGCTCAAAAACGAAGCCATCGGCTGCATCGCATTCAGCCCGCTCGCCCAGGGCATGCTCACAGACAAATACATCGACGGCATCCCCGCCGAATCCCGCGCCGCCCGCCCCGAGGGATTCCTGAAAACCGAGCAAGTCGAGCAACACCGCGATCAAATCCGCGCCCTCGCCGACCTCGCCGCCGCCCACGGAATGCCCCTCCACCACCTCGCCATCAAATGGGTGCTCCACAAAAAATCCGTCACCTCCGCCCTGGTCGGCGCCCGCAACGTCACCCAGCTCGATTCCACCCTCGACGCCCTCCAAGCCCACAACATCGACAAGGGCACCCTCCAGGCCATCAACGACATCGTTTCCTGAAAATCCGCCGCCCCCGCGAATCGCCCGCCCCGCATTCCACCCCAAACGTCCCCCCCGCAATCGCTCAAAAGCTTGCGCTCGGGCGAGTTTGCGCGTTTGATCCCCTGCTCCCGCCACCCCAGCACCCGTTTCACCCTCGCCCAGTCCAGCCTCTCAGCCTTTCAGCCTTCACCCACCATGCCCACCGTCGCCATCGTAGGACGTCCCAACGTCGGAAAATCCGCCCTCTTCAACCGCCTCGCCGGTAGAAAGATCGCGATCGTCCACGACCAACCCGGCGTCACCCGCGACCGCATCACCGCTCCCAGCAACATCACCGAAACCCCCTGCACACTCATCGATACCGGCGGCATCGGCGGCAACATCGATGACGGATTCGAAGACCTCGTCACCATCGAGGCCGACATCGCCATGCAGACCGCCGACCTCATCCTCTTCATCGTCGATGCCCAGGACGGCCTCACCGCCACCGACCAGGCCCTCGCCCAAAAACTCCGCAAGGCAAACCCGCCCATCCTCCTCGTCGTCAACAAAGTCGACGACCGCAAACACGAAAACGCCACCGCGGACTTCGCCAAACTCGGCTTCGACGACTCCGTCTTCGTCTCCGCCGAACACGGCCGCAACATCCACAGCCTCTGCGAACACATCGACAACGTCATCGGCCCGCTTGCCAGCGAAACCGACCACGTCGCCGCAGAAGCCGAAGCCACCGGCATCAAAATCACCATCGTCGGCAAACCCAACGCCGGCAAATCCTCCCTCGTCAACGCCATCCTCAAGGACGAACGCACCATCGTCTCCGACATCGCCGGCACCACCCGCGACGCCGTCGACCTCCCCTACACCTTCCAGGACGAGAAATTCACCCTCATCGACACCGCCGGCCTCCGCCCCCGCGGCAAACGCATCGACTCCGTCGAGGTCTTCTCCGCCATGCGCACCGAGAAAGCCGTCCGCCGCGCCGACCTCTGCGTGCTCGTCATCGACCTCGCCGCCGGCGTCTCCGCCCAGGACCGCAAAATCGCCCGTGTCATCGTCGAGGAAAAAAAACCCTGCATCATCGCACTCAACAAATTCGACCTCTACCACCCGGACGCCCCGCACAAGGACCGCCTCGAGGAAGCCACCGATCACGTCCGCCGCGAACTCTTCTTCCTCCAATACGCACCCTTCGTCGTCTGCTCCGCCAAAACCGGCAACTCCGTCGAACGCATCCTCAAACAAGCGCTGAAAATCCGCAAGGGCGCCCAAAACATCCCGCCCACCGCCCAACTCAACCGCATCCTCCAGAGCGCCTTCGAAGCCAACCCGCCACCGATCAACGCGTCGGCGAAAAAACGCGCCAAACTCTACTACGCCACCGCCGCCACCAACGAGCGCTACAGCGTCATCCCGGTCCCCACCATCGTCCTCTTCGTCAACGACAAACGCCTCATGCCCCCCAGCTACGAGGCCTACCTCGCCAACCGCTACCGCGAAGCACACCCCGCCGCCGGCATCCCCGTCGTCCTCTCGGTCCGCTCGCGCGACCGCCGCGAATGGGAACCCCGCGCCAAAAAAATCGCCAAGAAACGAGCCCGCTAACCCGTTCTCCGCTCCATGCTCCGCGCCGCCCTGCCCGCTCTCGCACTCGTCTCCTGCCTCAGCGCCGCCCCCCGCGCATGGCACAACGCCGCCGGCGACAAATCAATCAGCGGCGAATTCCTCAGCCGCGACGCATCCGCCGTCACCATCAAACGCGGCGCCTTCGAGACCATCACCATCCCGCTCGACAAACTCCACCCCAACGACCGCACGTGGCTGAACACCGAGCACCCGCTCCCGCCACCACCACCACCGCCGGTCTTCGACACCCTCTGCTTCGGCGACTCCCGCGCCCGCGTCATCGCCAAACTCGACTCCTCCAAACTCGTCGAAACCGATGTCCCCGAAACCCTCTTCGGCCGCGTCGGACTCAACGGCATCTACCGCACCCGCCCCGAAGTCTCCGGCCTCCAGGGCAGCCTGTTCTTCGACTGGAACAACGACACACTCAGCGAAATCAGCCTCCACGGCGACGCCCTCCCCGCCAGCGCGCGCGACGCCAAACTCGTCCCCCAGTGGGCCCGCCTCGTCGAACTCCTCACCGAAACCTTCGGCCAACCGGCACAGGCCAACCCCACCCTCGACCTCACCACCATCGGCAACGACCAGATCTCCGGAACCCACCTCTGGAAAACCGAACACCACGGCAACATCCTGCTCGGCGCCATCAAACAGGACGACAACTACCAAATCGTCGTCCGCTTCACCACCGACGACATCCAGCCCGTCCGCCTCACCGAAACCGCATCCGTCCCGGACCCCGGCTGAGCCACCCACCCGCGTGCAACACCCCTGATTTTGCGTTGAAATCCGGCCGTCACACCCGACGATCACCCCCATGACCGAGCCGGACCTCTTCTCCTCCCCCGACGGAAAATCCCCCGTCGAGCGCATCCGCGAACTCCGCCGCCAGCTCGAACACCACAACCGGCTCTACTACACCGACGCCACCCCGGAAATCTCCGACGCCGAATACGACACCCTCTTCCGCGAACTCGAGAATCTCGAGAAACTACACCCCGAACTCGACGACCCGAACTCCCCCACCCGCCGCGTCGGCGGCCAACCCATCGAAGGCTTCAGCCAGGTCTCCCACCCCGTCCCGATGCTCAGCATCGACGACGTCTTCGAACTCTCACCCGAGGCCGTCGCAGCGCAAAACGCCCCCCGCCCCGACGTCGAACTCATCGAGTTCTACCAGCGCCTCCGCAAAAACCTCGGCCGCGACGACATCGCCGTCACCATCGAGCCGAAAATCGACGGCGTCGCCGTCTCCCTCCTCTACCGCGACGGCAAACTCCACTACGCCGCCACCCGCGGCGACGGCACCACCGGCGACGACATCACCCACAACGTCCGCACCATCCGCAGCATCCCCCTCGACCTCACCACCACCGTGGCTGGCGCGTCCCCCTCCAGTGCGCTGCAGGACCGTCCCGCTCCTCCACCCCTGCTCGAGATCCGCGGCGAAATCTTCATGCCAAACGCCGCCTTCGCCGCCATGAACGCCGAACGCGACGAACAAGGCCTCCCCACCTTCGCCAACCCCCGCAACGCCACCGCCGGCACCCTCAAACAACTCGACCCCAAAATCACCGCCAAACGCCCGCTCGCCTTCCTCGCCCACGGCCTCGGCGCCTACCAAGGCGAACCCTTCCACACCGAACACGACTTCCACCGGCTGCTGGACACCCTCACCATCCCCCGCAACCAGCCGCTCTTCAACGCCACCACCCTCGACGAAACACTCGCCGCCGTCGCCACCATCAACCGCGACCGCCACGACCTCGACTACGCCACCGACGGCGCCGTCGTCAAAGTCCTCGACCACGCCGAACGCCGCCAACTCGGCGCCACCTCCCGCGCACCTCGCTGGGCCGCCGCCTACAAGTTCCTCCCCGAACAACAGGAAACCACCCTGCTGGACATCACCATCCAGGTCGGCCGAACCGGCGTCCTCACCCCCGTCGCCGAACTCGAACCTGTCCTCATCTCCGGATCCACCGTCTCCCGCGCCACCCTCCACAACCAGGACGAAATCGACCGCAAGCAAATCCGCATCGGCTCCAAAGTCCTCGTCGAAAAAGCCGGCGAAATCATCCCCGCCATCGTCAAGGTCACCGAACCCTCCGCAAACCCGGTCTACTCGATCTTCGACCACGTCGGCGGCAAATGCCCGTCCTGCTCCGGCCCCATCTCACAGGAAGAAGGCTTCGTCGCCTGGCGCTGCACCAACTTCCAGTGCCCCGCCCAAGCCGTCACCCGCATCTCCCACTTCGCCTCGCGCAAGGCCCTCGACATCGACGGCCTCGGTGAAACCGTCGCCGAAGCCCTCGTCCGCCACGGCCACTGCCACACCCCGCTCGACCTCTTCAACCTCGACGAAGAAACCCTCGCCAACCTCAACCTCGGCACCGATGAAGCGCCCCGCCGCTTCGGTGAAAAAAACGCCGCCAAAGTCCTCAAATCCCTCGAAAAAGCCCGCTCCAAACCGCTCAACCGCTGGCTCTTCGCCATGGGCATCCGCCACCTCGGCGAATCCGCCGCCAAAGAACTCTCACGCCTCCACCAAAACCTCACCGAAGTCGTCTCCTCGGAAATCCTCGCCGAACTCATCCGCGACAACCGCGCCGTCGCTAAAAAGAAAAACGACCTCCTCCTCCCGTTCGCCATCACCGGAGACGTCGGCCCGGCCGTCGCCGAAACCATCGCCACCTTCTTCGCATCCGAAGCCGGAAAACACGTCATCACCCGCCTCGCCGAACTCGCCATCCACCCGGCGTCCGACAACTACCTCCCCAAACCCGCCGAAGCCGACCTCACCTCGCTGCCCCTCACCGGCAAGACCTTCGTCATCACCGGCACCCTCACCCAGGACCGCTCCGCATTCAAATCCCTCATCGAATCCAAAGGCGGCAAGGTCACCGGCTCCGTCTCCAAAAACACCGACTACCTCCTCGCCGGTGAAGGCGGCGGCTCGAAACGCGACAAAGCCGAAAAACTCGGCGTCGCCATCATTGGCGAAGACCAGCTCGCCACCCTGCTCGGCTGACCTTTCCGCCCCACATCCACTCTTGATCTCCCCGGCCGCTTGTGAAGCATCCCGCCCCGTGAGATTCATCCTTCCGCTGCTCGCCCTCGCAGCTCCCTTGCACGCCGAACTCCTCGCCACCTTCCACACCACGAAGGGCGATGTCGTCGCGGAACTGCAATACGACCACACCCCGCAGACCGTCGCCAGTTTCATCACCCTCGCCGAGGGCACCCGGAACATCGTCGACCCCCTCACCGGTGCCGTCACCCGCAGGAAATTCTTCGACGGCCAGCCATTCTACCGCACCGCCAACAACGACTACTACAAATTCGCCCAAACCGGATCCGGCAACGGCACCAACAACGGCGGCGGACCCGGCTACACCATCCGGGACGAGCTCACCACCTCGCTCACCCACGTCCCATACGTGCTCTCCATGGCTCACGCCGGCCCCAATACCAATGGCAGCCAGTTCTTCATCACCGGCAGCCTCTCACAGCCGTCATACGACCTCGTCCACACCGTCTTCGGCCTCGTCACCGACACCGCCAGCCAGGCCGTCATCGATTCCATCATCAACGCCGGCGACGGCGCATCCACCATCAACTCCGTCACCATCTCACGCACCGACGCCAGCGCCGCAGCCTTCGACGAACACGCCCAAAACCTCCCCGTCGTCAGCCGCGCCACCGGCACCCTCTCCGTCGCCAGAAACTCGCTCGCTCAGTGGGTCTTCGACACCCCCATCACCGAAGGCACCGTCTTCCGCGCCTTCCGCTCGGAAACCCTGGAGCCGGACTCATGGCTGGAAATCGACGACGCCGCACTCCATCTCGGAATCGACGCCACCGCCCCGGACTCCTGCCCGCTGGACGACGCCTCCGCCCCCCACTGCTACTACCACCTCACCACGGCGGCTCACCCCGGCGCATGCGCCCCGGACTCCCTCGTCAGCCGCACCGTCGAGCTCACCCTCTCCGGCGGCACCCTCACCCTCGACTTCGACTCCACCGGGATTGCGGGCACCACCACCTATACCCCCGCCACTGGCGACCCCTTCGGCGGACCCTTCACCGCCACCGCCATCACCACCGGTCCGCACCACCTCCTGTTCATAGCAAACACCCCCAGCATCGCCCCCCAGTATCTGTTGATCAAAATCGGCTGCGACCTGGCCGGCACCACCCGAATCCTCGGCCGCCACTCCACCCAATATTACGACTTCGACTACGACGGCTGGTATCAGTTCGCCTCCGGCTCGTCGGCCATCTCCCGCTGACCCCGCCCATTGCGATTTGACCTTCCCGCGCCGCGCCTCCATGCTCCGCGCCCATGCCGACTCCGAAACACGTGCTCTTCGTCTGCACCGGAAACACCTGCCGCAGCCCCATGGCCGAGGCCCTCTTCCGCGCCGCTGTTTCCAATCGTGACGACTACTCCGTCAGCTCCGCCGGAATCGCCGCCGCACCCGGCTCACCCGCCAGCCGGGAAACCCGCGGCATCCTCAGCAAACGCGGCATCCCGGCCGATGACCTCTCCAGCCAGCCGGTCACCGAAGAACTCCTCAAATCCACCACCCACGTCTTCGCAATGACCGAAAACCACCTCGGATTCATCTGCGCGCGCTTCCCCGGCCACGAGGAAAAACTCTACCTCCTCGGCGAATTCGCCGGCAAAAACGGCGAACCTCCAAACTCCACCGAGGTCCCAGACCCCATCGGCATGGGCCTCGCCGCCTACGAAGAAGTCGCCAGCGTCTTCGATGCCGCCATTCCCAACATCATCGCCTACATCGAGGCAAACTCCTGAGCACCCGCCCGCTCTTCGCCCCCACTCCTTCCGCCGTGAGCCGCCCAGTCGACGCCGTCATCTCCTTCCTCGAAAACGAAAAAGCTCATGGCCGCAGCCATGTCTATCTCGACGAAGAGGCGCGCGAATCCCTCCGCAACCTCCTCCGGCGGTCGAAACAACAAACCGCCCAAGCCGCCGCAAAACCCGCCGCAACCACCCCACAACCGGGCCAGACAAACCAACCGGGCCAACAACCCGCCCAGCCCGCCCAGGCACCCGCCACCCTCAGCGCCACCGGCACCAACAAAACCGAAAAACTCGCCTCCCTCCGCGCCCGCGCCGAACACTGGCAACCCGCCCGCAGCCTCGGCACCCTGCGCGACACCATGGTCTTCGCCACCGGCAACCCGGACGCCCGCATCCTCCTCGTCGGAGAAGCACCCGGCCACCACGAGGAAAACAAACGCGAACCATTCGTCGGCCCCGCCGGCCAAATGCTCGACAAAATCCTCATCACCATGGGCCTCAAACGCGACGACGTCTACATCTCGAACATCGTCAAGTTCCGCCCCACCACCCCGCGCCAAACCACCAACAACCGCAAACCCACCCCGCAGGAAATCGCCACCTGCCTCCCATTCATCCGCGAGGAAGTCGCCATCGTGCAGCCCGAATGCATCATCGCCCTCGGCGGAACCGCCGCCGAAGGCCTGCTCGGACTCGAAGGCCCCGTCGGAAAAATGCGCGGCACCTGGCACGAGTTCTCCGGCATCCCCACCCGCGTCACCTACCACCCGAGCTACCTCCTCCAGAGCGGCTCAAACCTCTCCGTCAAACGCGCCCTCTGGGAAGACATGCTCGCCGCCATGGAGAAGCTCGACATGCCCATCTCCGAAAAACAACGCGGCTTCTTCCTCCCCAAACCCTGAAAAGAGCAGGCAATCCTGCCAGCGCCAGCTCGCTGACAGACTCCCTGTCAAAACCCCGCCACAAAGCCCCGCCACCAAAGGATCCCGGAGGGATCACAGCCAGTAGCCGGGGGTCGAGCGCAGCGACACCCCCGGACCCCTCCCAGCAGAAAAGTCATCGCATCCCGGCAGGGATGCCAGCGCCGCGCTTCATCCCTTGCTTCATCGATTCGTCAACCGGATCGGATGGGGTCATGGGGATTGCGCCCCATGACCCTTCCACACCACCGGACATGCGGTTTTCCGCATCCGGCGGTTGAACCCAGCTTCTATTCACCTGCCGACTCCAGATGCTGATGCGACTTCCCAAGGGATGA
>JAUTCT010000110.1 GCA_030673875.1 Verrucomicrobiota bacterium JB025
GCAAAGTCTGCCTGTCCCTGCTCAAGCAAGACACCACCATCAAGGACAGCCTGCGCGGCAAACGCTACCGGGCCGCACTCGATGAATCCGTCCTTGAGGGCATCCTGTTCCCGGTAAGCTCAAAGTGAGGTAGCCCTGCACCGCGCCCACTCCTCCGCACATCCTCCTTGCGTCCCTCATTTCATCGCGTATTTTGATCTAACCATCAAACCAACATCATGAACGACCACCGCGCAACCGACCTCCTTTCCCGCGTCTCGGAAGACGTCTCCCTGCTCCGCCAGGACATCAAGAACCTGATCACCCACACCTCCCGCCACACGCTCCCCGAAAGCGCGCGGGACCTCGCCGATACCGCCAAACATCGCCTCGCCTCGGGCCGCCAATACAGCCGCGCCCAACTCCAGTCGATCCGCGAAGAACCCCAGTCCACCATCCTCGCCGGCCTCGCCCTCGTCGGTCTGCTCGCCGCCGGCGTCTACCTCCTCAGCAGGAACCCCTCCGACGACCTCCACGACGATTACGAGGACGCCGGCGAGTTTTGATTTCCAACCGCCCCCCGCATCCGCTACCCAGCCTTCATGCAAGGCCTCACACGCGACCACGGAACCCAGCCCGTCGACACTCTCATGACGCGCTGGGGGCTCGATAATCATGACCTCGTGGAAATTTCCCACGAGCAGCTCAACCACAAACAAGTCCAGAAAGCACGCAAAGGCCGCCAACTCACCCTGCACCTCATGCAGAAGGTCACCCGCGCCCTCAACGACGCCATCTTCATCAGCCTGCCCAAAGACAAACGCGAGGCCTTCGACCCCTACCTCCACCGCCACCTCTTCAACTACGCCAAGGGATTCGACCCCGAAGCACCGGACCCCAACGAGCCCCTCATGCCGGCCGAGTAGAAAACGGCAGCCATGTTCCCGCCCCGGCCCACCGAACTCGTCCACACCCTCCTCCGCCCGCACCTCCACCCGGGCGACACCGCCGTCGACGCCACCGCCGGCAACGGCCACGACACCCTCTTCCTCGCCAAAGCCGTCGGAAACACCGGCCGCGTCCTCGCCTTCGACGTCCAACCACAGGCCATCGACGCCACCCGCCGCGCCCTCCACCACGCCGACGTCAAAACCCGCGTCGACCTCTTCCTCGAAAGCCACACCGGCATCGCCGCCCACCTCCCGGCAAACTCCGCCGCCGCCGTCATCTTCAACCTCGGCTACCTCCCCGGCCAGGACCACGACCTCACCACCGAACCCGGCGAAACCCTCCACGCCCTCACCGCCGCCGCCACCGTCCTCAAACCCCGCGGCATCCTCTCGGTCGTCTGCTACCCCGGCCACCAAACCGGCGCTGCCGAAGCCCGCGCCGTCGAAACCCACCTCACCGCCCTCGCCTCACAGCGCTGGCGCATCGCCAAATACGCCATGCTCGGCACCCTCAAACCCGCCCCCTTCCTCCTCCTCGCCACCAAGAACCCAGCCTAGCCGCCCTGCCTCCTGCCTCCTGCCTCTCCCACCCATGTCGCCCCTCAAAAAACTCACCCTCCGCATCCTCATCTACGGCGGAGTCCTCGGCTACATCGCCGGCGACCTCTTCCTCTTCCACGGCCCGATCAGCCGGAAAATCGAGTCCGCCAACCCGTCCAGCACCATCGCCCTCTCAGCCGCCAAAAGCCGCGGCGTCGTCGCCCGCGTCTTCAACCACCAGATCACCCGCGACCAACTCGACCGCGCCGTCGCCGAACGCCTCTGGCTCGAAGGCAAAACGCTCGATGACATCCCCGGGCCCAATCGCAAAACCCTCCGCTACGCCGCCCTCGGCGACCTCATCGACCACGAACTCCTCCGCGTCAAAGCCAAGGCACACGCACCCAAACTCCTCGTCACCGAAGACGAAATCAACCAACTCCTCCGCCTCCTGCTCGCACGCTTCGAATCCCGGGACGCCATGGAATCCGCCATGAAATCCCAGGGCATCCCGGACGAAACCGCCCTCCGCAACCGCGTCGCCGCACGCATCCAGCAGGAAAAATACGTCGACTCGAAAATCGCCCCGCTCGCCGAAGTCACCGAGCAGGAATCCCGCGAATGGTTCGATAAAAACGCCGCCAAACTCGCCCACCCGCCCCGCGCCAAAGTCCGCCACATCTTCCTCCCCACCCTCGACCACAAACCCGCCGACGCCAAGGCCACCCTCGAAGCCGCCCTCACCCGCCTCACCTCCGGCGCCATCGATTTCCCCACCCTCGCCAGCCAGCTCAGCGAAGACCCCGCCACCAAAACCACTGGCGGCGACCTCGGCTGGATGAGCCAAACCCGCCTCCCCGCCGACTTCGCCACGCCCGTCTTCCAGCTCCCCCTCCACCAACCCACCCTGATCCGCACCACCCTCGGCTACCACATCGTCGAAGTCACCGATCGGAAACCCGCCCAACCCCGCTCCTACCAGGACGCCAAACCGGAAATCATCGCCGCCATCCGCGCCATCAAACGCCACCAGGCCGCCACCGAATACCGCACCGCCCTCCGCCGGTTCGAAGCCGAAAAAATCGACATCCACCACGACATGCTCGCCGACTGAGCACCCCTGCCGCAGCCGCCCCTGCCCAGGGCGATCAAGTGAGGCAGAAACGCTTGATCAGCTCGGCAGCAGAACCACTGAATTCAATGATGGTTCTCTATCTGGAAAGGCATGGTGCTCCGAATGTCTCGCGAGTTGGGAGGTCTTCACCTTCAAAGGTCTTAAAAAATCAGTGAAATCCGTCTCATCAGTCTGAATCCGGGGTTCTTATTGGTGCTTCTTGAGTGGGGTGTTCCTTAGCTGCTTGATCGCCCTGCGCCCCTGCCCTCCCGCTTCTCCTTGCCATCCCGAATCCACACGCTATCGTCCGCCGCCCGGCGAATAATCCGCCGGCTCCCCACAATGAACGAACCACATGTAGCAATTGTTGGCGCCACCGGAGCCGTTGGCGTGGAAATGCTTCTCTGCCTAGAGCAACGGAACTTCCCCGTCGGAAAAATCAAACTTCTCGCCTCCTCCCGTTCAGCTGGGAAAACCACCACCTTCCGTGGTGAAACCGTCACCATCGAGGAACTCACCCACGAGTCGTTCGAGGGCGTCGACATCGCCCTGTTCTCCGCCGGCGGCGGCATCTCCCGTGACTTCGCCCCCTCCGCCGCCAAGGCCGGAGCCGTCGTCATCGACAACTCATCCGCATTCCGCATGGACCCGGACGTCCCGCTCGTCGTCCCCGAAATCAACCCGGACGCCGCCAAGGACCACCCGAAAAACATCATCGCCAACCCGAACTGCACCACCATCATCTCGCTGATGGCCCTCGCACCACTGCACCGCAAGTTCGGCCTCAAGGCCATCATCGCATCATCCTATCAGGCCGTCTCCGGCTCGGGCGCACAGGGAATCCTCGAACTCGAAAAACAGGTCAAGGCTATCGCCAACGGCGAACAATTCACCCCCGACGTCTACCCGCGCCAAATCGCCTTCAACGTCATCCCGCAAGTCGATTCCTTCACCGAAAACGGCTACACCAAAGAGGAAATGAAAATGCTCAACGAGAGCCGGAAAATCCTCAACCTCCCCGACCTCAAGGCATCCTGCACCTGCGTCCGCGTCCCCGTCTACCGCTCCCACTCGGTCTCCATCACCGCACAGTTCGAGCGCCACGTCACCGCTCAAGCCGCGCGCGACGCCTACTGCTCGGACACCCCGGGCGTGCAGATCATGGACGACCCCGCCGCCGGCGTCTTCCCCGTCCCGCTCGACACCACCGGCAAGGACGACTGCCTCGTCGGCCGCATCCGCGAGTCTCTCGTGCTCGACAACGCCCTCGACCTCTGGGTCGTCGGCGACCAAGTCCGCAAAGGCGCCGCCCTCAACGCCGTGCAAATCGCCGAACTCCTCTAACACCGAACCACTCACCACAAGCGCCAGGTTCCCACCACGCGGAACCTGGCGCTTTTTCGTTGCCCCCCGGCGCGGTGCTCGCGGCGCTCAATACCCGCCGCACCCGGTCACAACCCACCCGGCGCGAAACCCACCCGCGTTTTCCCTTTGCTCATCCCGCCACTTGTCGGTGAAATCCCCCCCATGAGCGACCTCAAATCCTACCTCACCGCAACCGCCTCCCGAATCGACGCGGCCATGGACGGATTCCTCCCCACCGCCAAAACCCGCCCGGCCACCATCCACTCGGCCATGCGCTACTCCGTCTTCGCCGGCGGCAAGCGCCTCCGCCCGGTCCTCTGCCTCGCCGCCAACGCAGCCTGCGGCGGCGATTCCGAAAACGCACTCGCCCCCGCCTGCGCGCTCGAACTCATGCACACCTACTCGCTCGTCCATGACGACCTCCCCGCCATGGACGACGACGACCTCCGCCGCGGCCGCCCCACCTGCCACAAGGTCTACGGCGAAGGCATGGCCGTCCTCACCGGCGACGCCCTCCTCACCCAGGCATTCATCGTCCTCGCCCAAACCCCGGAAACCAAACGCTACTCGACCCGCGACTTCATCACCGAACTCGCCGAAACCGGCGGCAGCGAAAAACTCATCGGCGGCCAGGTCCTCGACCTCGAAGGCGAAGCCAAACCCCTCACCAAACGCGACCTCGTCCGCATCCACGAAGCCAAAACCGCCGCCCTGCTCACCTCCTCGCTGCGCCTCGGCGCCATGACCGCCAACGCCACCCCGCGCAAACTCGAAGCCCTCACCACCTTCGGCCACCACCTCGGCCTCGCATTCCAGGTCATCGATGACATCCTCGACGTCACCCAAACCACCGAAATGCTCGGCAAAACCGCCGGCAAGGACGAAGCCGTCGAAAAATCCACCTACCCCGCCATCCTCGGCCTCGACAAATCACGCAAGGAAGCCGCCCGCCTCACCAAGGCCGCCATGAAAGCCCTCCAACCGCTCGGCAAAAAGGCCACCCGCCTCGAACAAATCGCCACCTACCTGCTCGACCGCGAATATTGAACCCACCCGACCTCCCCCTTGCCTCGAGAAACCCGATACCCGCCCCCACACCGCCACCATGGATTTCACCGCCATCGACTTCGAAACCGCCACCGCCAAACGCGATAGCGCCTGCGCCGTAGGCATCGTCACCGTGGAGAACGGGATCATCACGGAAGAATACTTTTCCCTCATCCAGCCACCCGGCAACACCTACTTCCCCATGAACATCGCCGTCCACGGCATCCATCCTCGCGACACTCTCGACGCCCCGACCTTCGCCCGACTCTATCCGGAAATCAGAACCCGGCTCCAACACCGCACACTCGTGGCGCACAACGAAGCCTTCGATCGCTCCGTTCTCCGCCGCACCATGGAATACTACGGCCTGAACTATGGCGAACTCCGCCTCGCACCACGCTGGGAATGCACCATGAGAATCTACAAGGCCAAAGGCTACGCCCCCTGCAAACTCAACAGCTGTTGCGAAAGACTCGGCATCCCGCTCGACCATCACGAAGCCCTTTCCGACGCCATCGCCTGTGCCAGGCTCTACCTCCGGCGCTAACCGCCCGGCTATGCGGTTTGACTCTTTTCAACACGCCGCTCAGCCTGCGACATGAGCCGATTTCTCGAACAACTGGAGCTCCGCCCCACCCCGGTCCCAAATCTCATCCTGCCCCACCGTCGCCCGCACAACTTCGGCAACCGCCAGCCCTCCATCAAGTCATCCTCGGCGGGACGTTCCTCATGACAAACATGTTGCGCGAAGCCGAATCCCAACTCGCAAACCTCCGACTCGCCGCAGCCTCTCAATACACCATCACTTTCGCCAGCCCACATGTTCGTCATCTCCATCGCCGCCCTCAAACGCAACACCGCCATCCTCCGCGACGTGAAGGAGGCGGCCGGTTGCCACATCGTAATCGCCCTCAAGGGCTTCTCCTGCTGGAAAACCTTCACCCACATCCGCGACCACCTCGACGGCTGCTGCGCATCCGGCCTCTGGGAGGCACGCCTCGCCAACGACCACTTCGGCAAATCCGTCATCACCTACTCGCCCGCCTACGACGAGTCAGACATCGCCGCCCTCTGCGAGTTCACCACCCACCTCGACTTCAACTCGCTCACCCAATGGTCCCGCTTCCGCGAAACCATCACCACCCACCCGAGATTCCAAAACGGCGAACTCCACTGCGGCCTCCGCATCAACCCCCAACACTCGACCGGCCACACCCCCATCTACGACCCCTGCGCACCCGGGTCACGCCTCGGCATCACCGCCGACCAACTCGAAAACGCCGACCTCTCCGGACTCTCCGGACTCCATTTCCACACCCTCTGCGAACAAGACTCCGACGACCTCGAATCCACCCTCCACGCCGTCGATGAAAAATTCGGCCACCTCCTCCGCTCACCCCAGTTCACCTACCTCAACATGGGCGGCGGACACTGGATCACCAAACCCGACTACGACCGCGCACGCCTCATCCGCCTCGTCCGCCAGGCACGGGAAAATTACCAACTCGACGTCTGGCTCGAACCCGGCGAAGCCACCGCCATCCACACCGGCGTGCTCCGCGCCACCGTCATCGATACCTTCGAATCCGCCGGCCACCACCACGCCATCCTCGACGTCTCCGCCACCGCCCACATGCCCGACATCCTCGAGATGCCATACCGCCCGGACGTCTTCCTCGCCGAACCACTCGAATCCCCAATCCCGAATCCCAAGTCTCCCGCCGTCACCTTCCCGGGCGAATCCTACCACCTCGCCACCGATCCCTCCTCGCCGGGCTCCACCGTCCGCCTCGCCGGACCCACCTGCCTCGCCGGCGACGTCATCGGCGACTACACCTTCCCCCGCCCGCTCGTCCCCGGAGACACCCTGGTCTTCGACGACATGGCCCACTACACCATGGTCAAAACCACCACCTTCAACGGCGTCAAGCACCCGCCCATCGCCATCCAGCACGAAGACGGCACCCTCGAAACCATCCGCGAGTTCACCTATCAGGACTTCCGCGACCGCCTCGCCTGAAACCGGCTGCGGCCCGCTCACCACCTCCCCCTCCGCACTCACCCGGAGATCGACAGCCGATCCACCACCCCACAAGATACCCACCATGATCGAACGCATCCTCGCCAAACGCATCGTCCCGGTCGTCGTGCTCGATGACGTGGAATCCGCCGAGCCCCTCGCCGAAGCACTGCTCGCCGGCGGCCTCGACATCATGGAAATCACCTTCCGCACCGCCGCCGCCGAAGAATCCATCCGCCGCATCGCATCACGATTCCCCGAAATCCTCGTCGGCGCCGGCACCCTGCTCAACGACGACCAGGTCAAACGCGCCGCCGACGCCGGCTCCCAATTCGGCCTCGCCCCCGGCCTCAACCCCGCAACCATCGCCGCCGCCCAAAATGCCGGCCTCACCTTCTCACCCGGCGTCATGACTCCCAGCGAAGTCGAACAAGCGATGTCGCTCGGCTGCACACTGCTCAAATTCTTCCCCGCCGAAGCCGCCGGCGGCGTCAAAATGCTCAAATCCCTCGCCGGCCCCTACGCCCACACCGGCGTGAAATTCTGCCCGACCGGCGGCATCTCCCCCGCCAACCTCGCCGACTACCTGTCACTCCCGGTCGTCGCCGCCATCGGCGGATCCTGGATGGTCGACAAAAAACTCGTCAACGCCGGCAACTGGACCGAGATCACCCGCCTCACCAAGCAAGCCCTCGCCGCCGCTGCCGCAGTCTGAGCACTTCCCACCTTGCCCCGGACCGCCCGTCCTGCTAGATATGCGGGATGCAGTCCGGCCACCGACTCCTCACCTCCTGCGGCATCGCCGCCCTGTCCGGCGCGCTCTACGCCCTCGCCTATCCACCGCTCGGCTGGTGGCCGCTGGTTTTCCCCGGCATCGCCGGATTCCTCATCGCCCTGCGCGGCCACAAGGGCCCGAACACCCTCGCCATCGGCCTGCTCTTCGGCTTCACCTCCGCCGCCATCGGCCTGTCATGGTTATGGCATGTCTTCGGCTCCGTCGCCGTCCAGCTGTGGTGCGTGCTCGCCCTGTTCCCGATGGTTTTCGGATACCTCCGGAACCTCGCCGCATCCCGCGGCCTATCCGGCTGGAAACTCGCCGCCTTCACCACCGCCGTCTGGACCGCCTCGGAGTTCGTCCGCGGCGAACTCTTCTGGCTCAAGTTCCCCTGGCAGGGCGCCGGCGTCGCCGTCGGACCCAACCTCCTGCTGCCCTGGATCGGCGTCTACGGAGTGGGCGCCCTGACCGTCCTCGCCTCCTCGCTGCTGAGCTCCCGCAAATGGCTGCCGGCCCTCGCCCTCGTCGCCCTGCTCATCGGTGCCACGCTCGTCCGGATGCCGGTTTCCCAAAGCGACTCGCCGCTCCGCGTCGCCGGCCTCCAATTCGAAGGAGTCACCCTCACCGAGTTTCTCAAGGAATCCCGCAAACTCCCCGATGACATCGACCACGTCGTCTGGCCGGAATACGCCATCCCCTACGACATCCGGAAGCACCCGCGCGACCACGGCTTCGTCACGGACCTCTGCAACGAGCGCGACATCACCCTCACCTTCGGCACCCAGCTCCGGGAGGAAACCGGCAACCGCTGGCGCAACATCGCCCTGACCATCGACCCCTCGGGCACCCGCGGCGAACACACCAAAGTCCACACCGTCCATTTCTTCAACGACGGCGTCCCCGGCGAATCCGCCCTCCCCGTGCAAACCCGCGACGGCAAAATCGGCACCCCGGTCTGCTTCGACTGCGACTATCAGGACGTCACCCGCCGGATGACCCTCGCCGGCGCCGGCATGTTCATCGTCCCCATCATGGACGCCCTCACCTGGACCGCCAGACAACAGCAGCAACACGCCCGCCTCTTCCGCATCCGCGCCTGCGAAAACGCCCGCTGGATGTTCGTCTGCGCATCGTCCGGCGTCTCCCAGATCATCGACCCCGCCGGCACCGTCCACGGCCGCCTCGAAACCGGCAAACAACAAGCCCTCGTCGGCACCATCCACTCGTCAACCAAGCTCACCTTCTTCACCCGCATCGGCTGGCTCACCCCATGGGTCCTGCTCGCCGCCGCCACCATCTGGACCCTCGCCCTGGCCGTTGCCAAACAACCCGCCCCACATCTACCAGCCGCGTAACCCGGCTACACATCCGCATCCCGGTGCACCCCGCGGATCTCACCGCCCGAATACACCACGCATCCCTCCAACACCGCGCCCGCGCACACCCGGCCACCCGGCCACACCACCGAATCCTTCACCACCGCACCCGCGCCAATCCGCGCACCCGGCCCCACCACCGAGCGCTCCACCAGCGCCCCGGCCTCCACCACCGCATCCTCATGCACCGCATCGCCGAGCTCCAGCTCGCGGTGCGCCTTCAGATACGACTCGCGGTCGCCCAAATCCAGCCACACCCCGTCATCCAGCACCACCGCACCCAACTCCCCACGCGCCGCCAACTCCAGAAACGCCGGAATCACCGAAACCTTCTCACCCTCCGGCAACATCCCGAGAAACTCCGGATTCACACAATAAATCCCGGAAAACACATGACTCCCGTCCGCCTTGCCCAGCATCCGGCGGATGTCCGTCACCCGCGTCCCGCCCTGATCCAGCGCAATGTGCGTCGCCTCGCCCGCCGACCGCAACGCCAGCGTCACCGGCAAACCCGACGCCTCATGCGCCGCCACCAGCTTCTCCAGCGGCATCGTCGAAAAAATATCCCCGTTGTGCACCAGCACCGCCTCATCCCCCATCCACTCACCGATGTTTTTCAAGCCACCGCCGGTCTCCAGAAGATCCGGCTCATGAAACAACGAAACCTCACAGCCGTCCCACCTCCGCGTCACCACCCCGCACCCGTTCGCCCCCACCAACCCACTGCCCGCAGCCTCCCCGCCAAACTCCAGCCACGCATCCGGCAGATGATGCGTATTCACCGCAAACCGCCCGATCCCCAGCGCCCGGCACGCCTCCATCGCACGCTCCGCCAGCGGCTTGTGAAATAGCGGCACCAGCGGCTTCGGCAGGCGCTCCGTCATCGGCCTCAACCGCGTTCCTAATCCTGCCCCGAGAATGAATGCCTGTGTCATGAATTGGTTCCCACTGGGTTGCACAGCATCCGCATTTCCCGCGCCCACTGCTCCTGATAGTCAACCGCCTCCCCGGTCCCCGGGCAATCCAAAATCCACCGCCGGAATCCAGCAGAAACAAGGACTGGACAAGCCCGACAACCGAGAGAACCCTCCCGTACACCTCAATGAAGAACCCTCTCCGCTCCCACTTGTGCGACTCCCATCAGGAAGAAGTCGCCAGCATCGTGACCCACGCCATCGGGATCGCAGTGGCGATCGCCTCACTCGTCGCAATGATCATCGTCGCCGCCGGCGACCCCCGGAAAGTCGTCTCCGCCGCCATCTTCGGCTCCTCCCTCATCCTCCTCTACACCTCCTCCACCCTCTACCACTCCTTCTCCTCGCCACGCTGGAAATCCCGCTTCCAAACCTTCGACCACATCTGCATCTACCTGCTCATCGCCGGCTCCTACACCCCGATCACCCTCATCACCCTCAAGGGCGCCTGGGGCTGGTCGCTCTTCGGCACCGTCTGGGGCATCGCACTCGGCGGCATCCTCCTCAAAACCCTCTGGAAAGGCCGCAAGGACAACTGGTTCTCCACCGCTCTCTACATCCTCATGGGCTGGATCGTCGTCATCGCCATGGGACCACTCATCCGTGAAATGCCCACCGGCGGCCTCATCTGGCTCGTCGCCGGCGGCCTCGCCTACACCCTCGGCGTCATCTTCTACGTCTGGGACCGCCTCCCGTTCAACCACGCCATCTGGCACCTCTTCGTGCTCGGCGGCAGCCTCTGCCACGTGGTCTCCACCAGCATCTACATTCTCCGCTAGCCCGCACCCGTGCCAGAACTCCCCGAAGTCGAAACCACCCGCCGCGGCATCAAACCCCACGTCCTCGGAAAACGCGTCACCGAAGTCATCGTCCGCCGCCGAGACCTCCGCCAACCGATCCCCGAATCCATCTCGGAAATCGAAAACCACCGCGTCACCTCACTCGCCCGGCGCTCGAAATACCTCCTCCTCGGCATCGACGACGGCTCAACCGTCCTCATCCACCTCGGCATGTCCGGCAGCCTGCGCGTCGCCAATCCCACCGAGGACTGGCGCAAGCACGACCACCTCGCCATCACCCTCGCCAACGGCAAACAACTCCGCTTCCACGACCCGCGCCGCTTCGGACTCACCCTCCACTTCCGCCACGATCCCGCCAGCCACCCGCTGCTCGCCCACCTCGGCCCCGAACCCCTCTCAGACGACTTCACCGCAGCCCGCCTCCACGCCGCCTGCCAATCCCGCGGCTCCGCCATCAAGATCGTCATCATGGACGCCAAAGTCGTCGTCGGTGTCGGCAACATCTACGCCTCCGAAGCCCTCTTCCGCGCCGGCATCCGCCCGCGCACCGCCGCCAAACGCCTCACCAAACCCCGCGCCGCCAAACTCACGGCCGCCATCAAACAAGTCCTCACCGACTCCATCGAACAAGGCGGCACCACCCTCCGCGACTTCCTCCACTCCGACGGCCAGCTCGGCTACTTCAAACAACAACTCTTCGTCTACGGCCGCGCCGGTGAACCCTGCCGCGTCTGCCAAACCCCCGTCAAACACGCCGTCCTCGGCCAGCGCGCCACCTACTGGTGCCCCACCTGCCAGACCTGACGCACACACCATCGCCAGCCTCCGGCGCCCCCCCTGCCCCACGCCATCCGGCGCTCAGTCAGTGGAAACCTGCCCCATCAGATCCGCCATGTGCCCGCCCCGCGCGCTCACCCATTTCCCCTTCCGGATCACCTTCGGAAACGCCAGCCCCTCGCCGGCACCCGCCTTGAACACCTCCCACGCCTGCGTCGCCAGAATCCCGGAAACAATCAAATCCCCACCCGGTGCGAGCGACTTCGCAATCACCGGCCACGCCTCGATCAACACCGAGGAAAATAAATTCGCCGCCACCACGTCGTAGCCGCTCTTGCGCGGCTTCCACTTCAGCACGTCCTGCTTCTTCACCCGGATCTCCGGCGTCCCGTTCCGCTCCGCATTCCGATGCGCCGCCTCCACCGAAAATGGATCAAAGTCACACGCAAAAACCTCATCCGCCCCCATCTTCGCCGCCGCGATCGCCAGCACGCCCGTCCCCGTCCCCAAATCCGCAAAACTCCAGCCCGTCCCCTTCCGCTCGCGCGAAATATCCACCAACTGCCGCAAGCACGACGAGGTCGTCGCATGATCGCCCGTGCCGAATGCCATCTCCGGCGGAATCGTAATCACCTGCCGCCCCGCATACTCCTGCCGCACCGCCTCCAGCTCCTTGCCGGATTCCGCCGTCAGCAACAACGCGTCCCGCACCTTCACCGGCCTCGGCTTCGCCACCGGCGTCGTCCACTCCTCGCCCTTCATTTCCCGCACGCTGCCTCCCCATTGCTCCACCACCGCGGCGGCCTCCTTCTCCGTGCCGCAATACAACTTGATCCGGATCGACTTCCCGCCCTTCAGATACTCGATCACCAGATTCGGGTTCCCACAGAACCGCTCTTCCCAAGCATCCATCCACTTCGCCGCAGAGAGTTTTGACCAAACAAACATCGCCCGTCTTCTAAGCACCCGGAGACCAACTCACTAGAAAAAAGCAAAAAACAACCCGTTGGCTGCTGGAACCAACGGGTTGTCTGGAAAACTGGAGCGGGCGATGAGATTCGAACTCACGACATTCACCTTGGCAAGGTGACGCTCTACCACTGAGCTACGCCCGCGACGCTGTTTGCGTGCGCGCTTTCTACACGTCCCGCGATGCCGAGCAAGAGAAAATTAGTAAAAAATCGTGTTCTTTCATCCAACCCTGCGCTTCCCTCGCTCCAGACCATGTCCATGTCCGACAAACTCGCCGAAATCATCGCCACCAAACACCTCGAAGTCGAAGCCCTCCTGCCCCGCGCCGCCAACATCCGCGCCGCCGCCCTGCAACGCAACGACTTCGGTGGATTCCGCGCCGCCATCGACCGCGGACCCAAACAACTCGGACTCATCGCCGAGGTCAAAAAAGCCTCTCCCTCCGCCGGCATCATCGACCCGGACTTCGACCCCGTCCGCCAGGCCAAACGCTACCTCGAAGGCGGCGCATCCTGCCTCTCCATCCTCACCGACGAACCCTACTTCCAGGGGTCCCTCAGCTACCTCAGCCAAATCTCCAAATTCTCCGACGCCCCGCTGCTCCGCAAAGACTTCACCATCCACGAAGTCCAGATCCACGAAGCCGCCGTCGCCGGCGCCGACGCCATCCTGCTCATCGTCGCCGCACTCGACGACGACACCCTCCGCCGACTCTACGACGAAGCCAAGGCATTCCAACTCGATGTCCTCGTCGAAGTCCACGACCTGCCGGAAATGGAACGCGCACTCGAACTCGGGGCCGACCTCATCGGCGTCAACAACCGCAACCTCAAAACCTTCGAAGTCGACCTCGCCACCACCGAAAGACTCGCCGAAGAAGTGCCCGATGACACCCTGCTCGTCTCCGAAAGCGGAATCAAATCCACCTCCGACGCCATGCGCGTCCTCGAGGCCGGCGCCAACGCCGTGCTCATCGGTGAAACCCTCATGCGCGCCGAAGACCCCACCCGCGAGGCCGAAGCCTACCTCGCCCTCACCCTCGACTGATGACCACCCCACTGCTCATCGCCCTCGGCGCCGTCGCCGCAGTCATCCTCGCCCACATCGGCCTGTTCTGGTGGTTCCTCGCCCGCAACAAGGACGACGACAAATAACCCTCACAACACCCCTCCCGATCCCCGGGGCAACCCCGCCTAGATGAGGCACCACGATCCACCCTCGGCCCACCCAATCCCCAGGCAGCCCCGCCTCGATGAGGCGCCACGAGCCACCCTCGACCCACAATTTTCCCCAACCCCCGTCCTCTCGACATCTCACCCACGCCGCGGCCGCACGCTCAGAACCTGCCGCAGCAAAACCAACGGAATCGCCGCAATCACCGCCGCTGAAAGCGCAACCTTCAGCGACGGATACACCCGCGCCCGCCGCTTCTCCAGCCCCGCCAGCGACTCCGCCACCACCTGCTCGGCCGGCACGTAAAAATACTCGTATCCCGGCATTTCCCGGCCCTTTTCCCCGCGCTTCGCCACCTCGCCAAAGCCCGTGTGAACCGGCCCCGGACACACCGCCACCACCGGAATCCCGAACTCCTGCAGCTCAATCCGCAGCGCCTCGGAAAAACTGCTGACATACGCCTTCGTCGCCGCATACACCGCAAAATCCGGAATCGGCAGCACGCTCGCCAGCGAACTCACGTTCACCACCGCCCCGCGTCCCGCACGCATCATCCCCGGAACCAGCGCGTGGGTCAGATGCGTCAGCGCCTCCATGTTCAGCTGCATCATCGCCTCCAGCTTCTCCCACTCGGCGGACACGAACTCGCCGTAGTCGCCCATCCCGGCATTGTTCACCAACAAATCAGGCACCCAGCCATCCTTCCACAACCCCTCCACCAACCGCGCGCGCTCCCTGCCATCCGTCAAATCCGCCGCCCGCACCGACACCCCAATGCCGGGATACGCCTCACGCAGCTTCTCCGCCAACTCCTCAAGCAACACCTCACGCCGCGCCACCAGCACCAACTGCCGCACCTGCGGTGCCAACTGCCACGCAAACTCCTCACCAAGACCCGACGACGCACCGGTCACCAGCGCGCATGCATACTTCCGAACATCTTCCATACCGCCTAACTACCCGCTTTCACGGCACAATTCCATCCCGGAATCGCAGCCGCCCCAAATCACCCCACCCGGCCCTCAACCCACCCAAACCACTCCCGCGTGCAATCGTCAACCACACCGGAATCCCCCCATCCAGCCCACCACAGTCATCATCCGATGATCACCCACCCCCGACTTGTCCCCCCTTGAACCAACCGACCACCGACCACCGACCACCGGGCCATGGCTCGCGCATGGAGCCATTCCCGGCATGAAACCCACCTACTTCTTCGCGGTATCCAGACCTTCCTTCACCTTGGTCTCGATCTCCTCGTAGAGCGCGGCATCCCCCTTGAGCGCCTCCTTCGCGGCATCACGCCCCTGGGCAAGCTGCGTCCCGTTGTAGGAAAACCACGACCCGCGCTTCTGGATGATGTCCATCTCCAGCGCCAAATCGAGCAGCGATCCCGTCGAGGAAATCCCCTCATTGTAAACAATGTCAAACTCCGCAGAGGTAAACGGCGGCGCGACCTTGTTCTTCACGATCTTGATCTTCGTCCGGTTGCCCGTCACCGTGCCGTCCGTCGACTTGATCTGGCCGATCCGGCGGATATCCACCCGCATCGAGGCAAAGAACTTCAGCGCACGACCACCCGGCGTCGTTTCCGGATTACCGAACATCACGCCAATCTTCTCGCGGATCTGGTTGGTGAAAATACACACCGTGCGCGCCTTGGAAATCAGCGCCGTCAGCTTCCGCATCGCCGCACTCATCAACCGCGCCTGCGCACCCACCGTCGAATCCCCGATCTCCCCGTCCAGCTCCTGCTTGGTCACCAACGCCGCCACAGAGTCGAGCACGATCACGTCAATCGCATTCGAGCGCACCAAGGCCTCGCAAATCTGCAGCGCCTCCTCGCCGGACGACGGCTGGGAAATCAGCAAATCGTCAATGTTCACACCCAACCGACGCGCATACTGCGGATCGAGCGCGTGCTCCACATCAATGAATGCCGCCAACCCACCGCGTGCCTGCGCCTGCGCAATCGCCGTCAACGTCAGCGTCGTCTTACCGGAAGACTCCGGACCGAATACCTCGATAATCCGTCCCCGCGGGAATCCCCCGACACCAAGCGCTCGGTCAATCAGCAGGTTCCCCGTCGGAACCACATCCACGTCAAGGTGCTTGTCGTCCCCCAACCGCATGATCGCGGTCTCACCAAATTCCTTCTGAATATGGGAAATCGCGAGATCGAGATTGCGCTTGCGCGCGGCTTGGAGCTTGTCGTTTGCGGTGTCTTCTGCGGTTGCTTTTGCGGCCATGGTCTTGATGGGTCAGATGTTGCACCACATATGCCGGCCAAGCCCTCCCTTGGCAACTTAAAAAGATGTTCGGACGAACAAATTTGAAATCCACCCCATTTCACAAAAAATCCCCCGCCGGCTCGTCAGCCCGCGGAGGATTCTCCGGATTCGTCACCACCGGCTACTTGCCCTTGATCGCGAAACGGGCCTTGCCCTCCGGATCCTTGTCGGCCTCCTGATGCCAGGAAATCCGCACACCATTCGCAAGCGACCTCGCCTCTTTCCCATTCGAGAGCGTCATCACCGAGTTCGGAGATGCGTTGAACACGAAGTCGCGGCCGTTGTAATCCTCACACTCCACCTCGATCTCGCTCATGCCGTCCTTGCCGTTCACCTCTTCCGAGTCCAACAACACCGGCTCCAGGAAATCAAAACCTCCCCGCTCACCGTCCCTGCGCTTGAAGCTCAGCTTGTCCTTCTTGAGCACCCGGTCCTGCTTCTTCTGCCATTTCTTGATCTCCCGCTCGTCACCCTCCGCACTCTTCGGCGGCTTCGCCCTGCTGTAGGCCTTCGGCAGATACACCGACGCTGCGAATCGCGGGTTCTTCAGCTCGCCGGGGTCGGTCACCTTCCCGCCGATCATCACGAACCCACTCCGCTGCTCGATATACATCTCGAACTTCACCCCACCGGTCGCCTCGCCGGAAATCGTCACCGTGTCAAAACGAAGACTCGCCTCGTTCTCCGACGTCAACGACTCGGGATCGGTCGTCTTCATCACCACGCTCCCGTTCGGCATCACCTCCTGCACCCCAGCCTGAACCGAAAACTTCGTGCCGTGTGCCGACACCTTGCCGCCGGACTCAATCGGGAAAATCGTGATCTTCCCCTGCGAGGTCATGCCGAAGCGCCACTTGTTGTCCTCAACCCCGACGAAGTATCCCAGCCATTCATCCTCCTCCATCATCGGAAGAATCGCGTCGGACCGCGTCGTTCCGCCGAATGTCGCCACCAACGAAAGACACACACCTGCCAGAAATTGTGGAGTTTTCATCACACCAACAAAACGTGAAGACCGCCCGGAATCCAATGAAAATCGGTGGGAAACCGCTCACAGATACCTCGTCAACTCGGCCACCGCCGCCGCATCCAGACGCGAAACCAGCGCCTTCACCAGCCTCACCATTTCCAGTTGGTCACGAATGTCGATGATCGCGTTGTGCGAGTGGATGTAGCGCGCCGGAACTCCCAGCACCACCGACGGAATCCCGTCGTTGGACAAATGGAACGAACCGGCATCCGTCCCGCCACTCCGCCGGACCGTCAACTGGTGCGCGATCCCCTCCTCACCCGCAACCTGCGCCGCCAACCGCGCGAGTTTCGGATTCCCAATCGCCGACGGATCAAAGGTCCGGATCTGCACCCCGCCCGCAAGCCGCCCCTGACAGGCAGACCTCGGGAAACCCGGCGCATCATCCGCCGGCGGCCCCTCCAGAATGATCGCCACGTCCGGCTTGGCAAAATTCGCCGCAGCCTTCGCACCGCGCAATCCCACCTCCTCCTGCACCGTCCCGCCGATCAGCAACCGGTTCTGCCGTTCCCCCGCTGCCATCTCCTGCCCCGCCTGGATCGCCCCGGCCATGCCCACCCGGTTGTCAAACGCCTTGGCCATGTAGAGCCCCTCGCGCGCCATCGGCGTGAAACTAGAAACCGGCGCCACCGGATCGCCCAGCGAAATCCCGAACTCCTGCACCGCCTGCTCGCGGGACTCCGCTCCCACGTCAATGAACAACTGCTCGATCGACATCACCTTCTGCTGCGCCTCCGGACTCAGGAAATGCGGCGGTTGCGAGGCCACCACACCCAGAATCTTCTCACCGGAAGCCGTCAACACCTCCACCCGCTGGGCCAGCAGGTTGTGCGTCCACCAGCCACCCACATTCACAAACTGAAGAAACCCCTCCGGCGTGATGTTTTGCACCAGAAACCCGATCTCGTCCATGTGACCCGCCACCAACACCCGCGGACCATCGCCACCACAATCACAAATCACCGAACCCATCTTGTCGGTCGAAAGCTCCCCGCAACCGCCCATCTCACGCGCAAACACCTGCCTCACCTCACCCTCATGCCCCGGCACCGAATGCGCGTTCGTCAATTCCTCCAACAATTTTACGGCCTTATTTTGCATGGCCCGAACCCTGCCCAAGCCACACCCGCCATCCAAGCCCAAAACCAACCGAACCCGCGAACCGCCCCACACTCCCCAAACCGGCGCACCCCTCCCCCCCCACCGCGCCCACATTGGCCCGCCTCGTGCTCTCATCCCCACCGAGATCGTCCCCCGCCTCAACCACCAACCACCCAAACCCTTGCCTGACGCCTGCCTCTACTTTCAGGTCCACCAACCGAGCCGGCTGCTGCCCAGCGGACCAGCCGACGACCGCGACTTATCCCGTGAGGACCACCCCATGAATGCCGCGATCCTCGATCGCGTCGCCGAACGCTGCTACCTGCCCGCAAACCGCATGTTCCAGCGCATGATCGCCAAACACGGCGGCCGCTTCCGCATGGCCCTCTCAATCAGCGGAACCCTCATCGACCAACTCAAACAATACCGCCCCGACGTCCTCGCATCCTTCCAGGAACTCGTCGCCGGCGGCGGAGTCGAACTCCTCGCCGAAACCTACTACCACTCCCTCGCCTTCGTCTATTCCAACAAGGAATTCGAACGCCAGGTCGACCTCCACCTCAATACCCTCGAAGACCTCTTCCACATCCGCCCCCGCGTCTTCTCCAATACCGAGCTCATCTACAACGACGCCATCGCCGCCAAAGCCGAAACCATGGGCTTCGACGGCGTCGTCGCCGAAGGCGTCGAATGGAACCTCAGCGGAAACTCCCCCAACTTCCTCTACCGCGCACCGCGCACCGCCCGCGTCAAAACCCTCCCCCGCAACCTCCAGCTCTCCGACGACCTCGGCTTCCGCTTCGCCCAGCCCGAGTGGCCCGACTACCCGCTCACCCCGCGCAAATTCGCCCGCTGGCTCGGCGAATCACCCGGCGACATCGTCAACCTCTTCATGGGCTACGAAACCATCGGCGAACACCAATCCGCCGAATCCGGCATCTTCGACTTCTGGGAAAACCTCCCCGAGGCCGTCGAAAACGCCGGTCTCCAGTGGGTCACCCCCACCGAAGCCGTCGAACTCTACCGCGCCTCTCAGGAGTACTCCTGCAAACACCTCACCTCGTGGACCGACGGCGAACACGACCTCTCCGCCTGGACCGCCAACTCGATGCAGCACAACGCCATCGAACGCCTCCACGCACTCGAGGATAAAATCCACGCCGCCAACGACCCCGACCTCACCCACATCTGGGGGAAAATGCAGACCTCCAACCATCTCCACTGGATGTCCACCAAACACGGCGCCGACGGCTCCGGACACTCCCCGCTCATCCCCTACCCCAGCCCCCGCGAGGCCCATCAACGCTTCATCGCGGTCCTCGACGGCCTCGAATCCAAACTCGACCGGACCATCAACTCAACACCCCGCGTCGCCTGATCCCCCACCCCTGGCTTCCGATCCGCTTGGAATTCCAGCGCTCCCGTGTCATCGTCCACCACCATGGCTGAAAAACCAATCATCTGCGACAAAAAACCCCTCGCCCTCGAAGTCGAAGCCGGCACCCACTTCTGGTGCTCCTGCGGCCGCTCATCCAGCGCCCCGTTCTGCGACGGATCCCACAAAGGCACCGGCCTCCAACCCGTGAAATACACCACCACCGAAAAAACCAAACTCTGGTGGTGCCAGTGCAAACACACCAAAAATCCGCCCCTCTGCGACGGCACCCACAAATCCCTCGACTGACCTCGCGCAATCACCACCGCCACCAGCCCGTCCCACCACAGGACCCCGCCGCCCCGGCCCTCACGGCCCCTCAAACTCCCCGGCAAACGACCTCGCCGTCAGCTCCGCAAACAAGGTCGCAAAGCCGGGCAGCAACCGGCGGTGAATCAAATTCACCCGCTTCTCATGCGGAGCAAACGCACTCTTCAGCGCGTTCACCGCAAGCCGCTCCAGATCCAGCAGACTCAGCCCGAATGCCTCGGTCGCAACCGCGAGCTCCTTGGACATCTCGGTGTCACTCATCAGCCGGTCATCCGTATTCAGAAACACCCGGAACCCCGCAGCGTGAAACAGCGGAAACGGATGTTCCTCCACCCGCGCACACGCCCCGGTGTGCACATTGCTCAGCAAACACATCTCCAGCGGAATCCGCCGGTCCAGAATATACTGCGACAGCCGCCCCAACGTCAGACTCCCGTCGTCGTTCACCTCAATATCATCCATCAATCGCGTCCCGTGCCCCAACCGGTGCGCACCACACCACTGCAACGCCTGCCAGATCGACTCCAACCCAAACGCCTCACCCGCGTGAATCGTGATCGCAAAATTCGCCCGGTGAATCGCCTGAAACGCCGCCAAATGCTTCTTCGGCGGAAACCCGGCCTCCTCACCCGCCAGATCAAACCCCACCACCCCCCGCTCCCGCCAGCGAATCGCCAACTCCGCCGCCTCCAGCGAATCGGTCCGGTTCCGCATCGCACAAATGATCAAGCCCCATTCCACCCCGTGCGCACCCGCCCCGCGCTCCAACCCCTCGATCACCGCCTCCACCACCTCGTCCTCACTCAGCCCCCCGTCCGTATGAAACACCGGCGCAAACCGCACCTCCGCATACATCACCCCGTCCGCCGCCATGTCCTCGATAAACTCATACGCCACCCGCTCCAAACCCTCCTTCGTCTGCATCACCGCGATCGTGTGCGCAAACCCCTCCAGATACTCCGGCAAACTCCCGCGCTGCGCCCCACGGTGAAACCAAGCCGCCAACTCCCCCGCATCACTCGTCGGCAACTCCCCGTATCCCGCCTCCTTCGCCAACTCGATCACCGACTCCGGCCTCAGCCCCCCGTCCAAATGCTCGTGCAGCAACACCTTCGGCAATCGGCGGAAATCCAACGCCCCCACCAACCGCTGCCCGGATGGCAACTCCGCCTTCGGAACCAAATTCGGATAACGATGTTCGATCATGCCGCCATGATAGCAATCCACCTCACCCCCTCCCACACATTTCCCTCTTCATCGCCACCAATTTGAAACCCATCGTTAGGCCACCCCCTCGCCCCGCCACCCGCCACCCGCCCGGAAACTCAAAACTCACTGATTTCCTGAATGATCTGCCCGCCGCAATACGTTTCTAGCCCTATGAAAATCCACATCTTCCTGCTCACCGCCCTCTCGCTTTCCCTCGCCAGCGCCGCCGAATGGGAAACCCTCTTCGACGGCAAAAACCTCGACCACTGGACCACCCAAAAAGGCGAACCCGTCACCAAAGGATGGGTGATCCAGAACGGCGAACTCCACCGCCCGAAATCCGCCGGCAGCATCAACTCGAAAAAATCCTACCAAAACTTCATCCTCGAGTTCGATTGGAAAATCTCCGAAGCCGGAAACTCCGGCGTCAAATACCGCTTCGCCGACGGACTCGGACTCGAATACCAAATCCTCGACGACTCCAAACACAAGGACCGCAAAAACCCCACCCACCGCACCGCCTCACTCTACGACATCAAGGCCGCTCCCGACACCAAACCCGTCAACCCCGTCGGCCAATGGAACCACGCCAAAATCGTCGCCAACGGAACCAAAATCGAACACTGGCTCAACGGCAAACTCGTCGTCTCCATCGACCAATCGACCGACGAATGGAAAACCGCCTTCGCCAAGTCCAAATACAAAAAAGCCAAAAACTTCGGCACCCGCCCCGGCCACATCCACCTCCAGGACCACCAGGACCCCGTCTGGTTCCGCAACATCCGCATCCAATCCCTGGACTGACCCTCACCGCCCCCCGCCGCACCCAAGCACCCACTTTCAGCCACCGCACCCAGCACTTCCCGCCCATGACCCACGCAGCATCCCTCCAAGCCGTCCGCGACGCCGTCTCCCAGATCGTCGTCGGCCAGCAAACCCTCATCGACCGCCTCCTGCTCGCCCTCCTCTGCAACGGCCACGTCCTCCTCGAAGGCGTCCCCGGCGTCGCCAAAACCCTCACCATCAACTCACTCGCCAAAGCCATCCACGCCGACTTCAGCCGCATCCAGTTCACCCCGGACCTCCTCCCCGGCGACCTCACCGGCACCCTCGTCTACGACCCCCGAGACCACTCGTTCAACCCGGAAAAAGGCCCCATCTTCGCCAACCTCCTCCTCGCCGACGAAATCAACCGCGCCCCCGCCAAAGTCCAGTCCGCCCTGCTCGAAGCCATGCAGGAAAAACAAGTCACCCTCGGCAAACAATCCCACAACCTCCCCAAACCCTTCCTCGTCCTCGCCACCCAGAACCCCGTCGAACAGGAAGGCACCTACATGCTCCCGGAAGCTCAGGTCGACCGCTTCATGTTCAAACTCAAGGTCGGCTACCCCACCATGGACGACGAACTCATCGTCATGCAGCGCATGGCCAAAGCCACACCCAACCTCGAAATCCAACCCGTCCTCACCCTCGACACCCTCATGCAAATGCGCACCGACATGGAAAACGTCTTCATCGACGAGAAAGTCGAGCGCTACATCCTCCGCCTCGTCGACGCCACCCGCCACCCGGAACAATACCACCTCGACATCGCCCGCTTCCTCCGCTTCGGAGCATCACCCCGCGCATCCATCTACCTCTCGCTCGCATCCCGCGGCCACGCCCTCATGCAGGGCCGCGACTACGCCACACCCCAGGACGTCAAGGACGTCGCCCACGACATCCTCCGCCACCGCCTCGCCATCACCTACCGCGCCGAAGCCGAAGCCATCACCTCCGATGACCTCCTCGACCAAATCCTCAAACAAGTCCCCGTCACCACGGAATGAAATGACTAATAACTAATTCCAAATAACTAAATGCCTATCGACCGCGGACTTCAGTCCGCCCCAAGTCCCAACAGCACAAAGCCCATCAGAAAACTTCGCGACCTTCGCGGCCTTCTGTAAAAAACAGCAGAGCCCATCCGCCCTCCCCCCCTTCACCACAGCAAAGCCCATCCGCTCACAACCCATCATCAATCCTTGGCGCACTTAGCGTCTTGGCGGTTCAACCCACACCAGCCCGAAGGGCGCTACCAGTTTAGTCATTTACACTTAGTAATTAGTCATTCCCCACTCTACTCCCATCCCCGTCCCCACCCCACACCATTGCTCACCGAAGTCGAACACCGCCTGAACTTACTAGAAATCAAGTGCCGCCGCCCCGTCGAGCACTTGCTCGCCGGCGAATACCGGTCCGTCTTCCGCGGCAGCGGCATCGAGTTCGAAGACGTCCGCCCCTACCAACCCGGCGACGACGTCCGCGCCATGGACTGGAAAGTCACCGCACGCACCGGCGAACCCCACATCAAACGCTACATCGAGGAACGCGAGCAGTTCATCTACCTCCTCGTCGACCTCTCGCCCTCCATGCTCCACGACTCCGATGGCCGCAAACGCCGGACCATGGTCGAGATCGCCTCGCTTCTCACCATGGCCGCCATCAAAAACCAGGACCGCGTCGGGCTCATCCTCTTCTCCGACCGCATCGAACAGGTCATCCCCCCCGGCAAAGGCCGCTCCCACGCCATGCGCATCATGGACGACCTCATGAACTTCCAACCCACCGGCACCGGAACCAATATCGTCGAAGTCCTCGGCCGCTTCGGCCACATGACCCGCAAACACTCGGTCGCCTTCATCATCTCCGACTTCCTCACCCAGGACTACGCCCGCGAACTCCAGGCACTCGCATTCGTGCACGACATCAACGCCATCCACATCGCCGAAAACCCCCTCGTGCAAACCGGCGCCCGCGGCCTCGTCCGCATCCAGGACGCGGAAACCGGAACCCAACGCGTCATCGACCTCGGCGCACACAACAACGACACCTCCTCCCACCAGCAATCCCTCCGCCAACAGATGCTCGACTCCGGCGTCGACCTCCTCGACATCTCCATCGGCGACGACCCCGTCGAAGCCCTCGCCGGCTTCTTCCTCTCCCGCCAACACCGCGAACTCAACGAAACCGGAGGCAAATAACCATGCGGACCCCGGCCCTCATCCTCACCACCCTCCTCGCGCCGCTCGTCCTCCACGCCGCGCCCGAGGTCAATCTCCACCTCGCCCCCACCGAGTGCCGCCCCGGCGACGTCGTCACCCTGACCGCCACCCTCAGCTCCCCCGAACTCGCCGAGTTCGAACTCAAACTCCCCAAAAACGACGCCCTCCACCTCGCCTCCCGCGAGCAACTCCCCGTCACCTATCAGCACGGCACCTACACCCAGAAATCCATCTGGCTCCTCCAACCCGTCCGTTCCGGCACCATCACCCTGGACGGCCTCACCGCCACCATCACCCGGGCCGGCCAATCCACCGACCTACCACTCCCCCCCCAAACCCTCACGGTCGCCTCCTACCCCACCACCACCCTCCCGGAGACCCCCCTCCCGCTCCCCCAATCCCCCGCCCCCGGCACCCACACCCTCCTCATCACTACGACCACCCTCGTAGTCGTCGCCATCCTCACAGCCCTCGCCCTCCGCCTCCGCCGCAAACCGGAAACCACCGGCGAGCAAACCATCACCCCACCCACCCTCGACCAAATCCGCCAGTCCCTCGCCACCGGCACCCTCCCCACCGCCGACATCGAGCACCTCCTCCAACACCCCGACACCTTCCCCACCACTCTCCGCCCCACCCTCGAACAAGCCGTTTACTCCCGCTCCACCGACCCCGCCACCCTCCTCGCCACCATCAACAAGGAGGTCCACCCATGACCCTATCACCCACGGTAGGGACGCACCGCCGGTGCGTCCGCCGGTGCCGGAGCGCGGACTTCAGTCCGCCCCAGAGCCCATCCGCACCCACCCCCAGCCCAATCCGTAAAATCCGTAAAATCCGTAAAATCCGCGTAATCCGCGTAATCCGTCGTTCTCTCCCCCTCCACCCATCCATCTGCGGCCATCCCATTCATCTGTGGTTCAATCAAGCCTCACCAGCCCGCAGGGCGCTACCCGCAAAAGAATCATTCTGCCACAAATCATTCTGCCAATTCTCCCCCCAGAGCCCATCCGCACCCAACCCCAGCCCAATCCGTAAAATCCGTGCAATCCGTGGTTCCCTAACCCCCACCCACAAGCGCCCATGACCTTCCTCCATCCATGGGTGCTCCTCCTCGCCCCGCTCCTGCTCTGGCTGCTCCGCAAACCCCGCGGCCGCACCTCCGTCACCGTCGCCTCCACCCGCCTCTGGCCCGATGGCGAATCCGGCAGGGCCCGCTTCCTCTGGCTCCCACCCTTCCTCCGCCGCACCGCCCTCGTCCTGCTCGTCGCCGCCCTCGCCCGACCCCAGGCCGAATCCACCTTCGACCTCGACGTCTCGGAAGGCATCGCCATCCAGATGCTCGTCGACGTCTCGTCCTCCATGCACATGCCCATGACAGACTTCCACGGCGAGGAATCCAACCGCATGGAAGTCGCCAAACAACTCGTCGAACGCTTCATCGCCGGCGATGGCGACCAACTCAACGGCCGCCCCGACGACCTCATCGGACTCATCACCTTCGCCCGCTACGCCGACACCCGCAGCCCCCTCACCTTCGGCCACCACGCCCTGCTCCAGATCGTCCGCCAACTCACCATCCAGGAACGCCCGAACGAAGACGGAACCGCCTACGGCGACGCCCTCGCCATCGCCGCAGCCCACCTCAAAAACCCCACCGAACTCCTCCACGGCCGCAACAACATCGACCCCGACTCACTCGAAAGCCGCGTCATCATCCTGCTCACCGACGGCGAAAACAACTCCGGCGCACACATGCCGCTCGAAGCCGCCGGACTCGCCAAACAATGGGGCTGCCGCATCTACGTCATCAGCATGGGCGACCCCGCCGATACCTCACCCGCCAACCCCACCGGCGCCCTCTCATCCGCCGACCGCGTGCTCGAACACATCGCCACGCAAACCGGCGGCGTCTTCCGCAAGGCCAACGACTCCGAATCCCTGCTCTCCGTCTACTCCGAAGTCGACCGCCTCGAACGCACCAAAATCGCCACCCGCTCGTTCGGCCGCATCGCCGAATGGTTCTGGCTCCCGCTTTCCCTCGCCCTCGTCTGCCTCGTCACCGCTCTCACCCTGGAAGCCACCTGCCTGCGCGTCGTCCCATGAACGGATTCACCTTCCAATCCCCCGCCGCCCTCGCGCTGCTCCTGCTCGTCCCGCCCGTCGCGTGGCTGCTCTTCCGCGCCCGGAAAAAACGCCTCGCCCTCATCCACGCCATGGGCGGCGGCCTCACCACCCACCGCCGCCTCCGCGACGTCCTCCGCACCATCGCCCTCACCCTCATGCTGCTCGCCCTCGCGAAACCCGGACACTCGCCCCAAACCCAGTCCGTTTCCCGCTCCGGCCGCGACGTCGTCTTCGCCCTCGACGTCTCCCAAAGCATGCTCGCCCAAGACGCCAAACCCTCCCGCCTCGAAGTCGCCAAACAAGCCATCCGCGACGCCCTCGACGTCATGAACAACCAACGCGTCGGCCTCGTCATCTACGCCGGCTCCGCATCCATCCTCTGCCCGCTCACCTACGACTACGACTTCGCCCGCTACATGCTCGACGAAGTCCACCCCCGCACCGTCGAGTTCGGCGGCACCACCCTCCAGGCCGCCGTCGAAAAAACCGTCGACCAAATCTTCATCGACGGCCGCGGCAACGTCCAGGACCTCATCGTCCTCACCGACGGCGGCGACCACGGCTCGAAAGTCGCCCGCGAGGTCTCCATCATCGAGGAAAAACAAGTCGACGTCCTGCTCGTCGGACTCGGCGACCCGCAACGCGGCAGCCCGATCCCCATCGAAGACGAGGAAGGCAGAACCTCGTTCCTCCAGGAAGACGGCAAAGTCATCCGCACCAAACTCGACGAAAAAGCCCTCCAGGACCTCGCCTCCCGCTCCCGCCGCATCACCTACAGCCCCGTCGGCATCCGCCCATTCCACCTCGGCGAACTCTACCTCGACTACGCCGCCGACAAGCAAACCGACGCCGCCGACGGCGACACCGGCATCACCATCTATCAGGACGCCTCGATCCTCTTCCTCCTCCCCGCCCTGGTCCTCCTGCTCCTCTCCGAACTCTGGACCTCCAAAGGCCTGCGCCTCCTCCCCGCCGCCGCCATCCTCATCCTCTCCGCCCCCACGCTCCGCGCGGAAAACCCGAACTTCCGCTCCGACTTCGACGCCGCCCTCACAGCCTTCGCCAACGGCGACTTCGAAACCGCCGCCGACACCTTCTCCGACCTCTATCAGACCGACGGCGCCACCCCGGCCCAGCTCGCCGCCATCCGCTTCAACCAAGGCCTCTGCCAACTCAAACTCGCCGACGCCCAGGACCCGCAACTCGCCCTCATCCACGCCCGCAACGCCCAGCTCGCCTTCCTCTCCGCCAAACAAAACGCCCCATCGCTCGATCAAGCCGGCGTCCAACTCGAACACACCAGCACCCTCATCGCCACCTACCTCGAGGAAATCCGCAAACGCGAGGAACAGGAACAAAAACAAAACGAAGCGATGGAACAACTCATCGCATCCCTCCAGGCCCTGCTCGAAAACCAACAAACACTCCACGACGAAGTCGCCGCCAACGACGTCCCCCGCCCGAACCAACGCAACCGGAAACAAGCGCCCAAAGACCCAGTCGCCCCGCCCAAACTCGCCACCGAAAACGCCGCCACCTTCCACACCCGCCAAACCACGCTCCACACCGACGCCACCGCCATCGAAACCGAAATGAAGCGGATCGACCAATCCATGCGCGCCCCTCTCGAAGACCAGCCCGACCCGGTCACCATCATGGCCGAACCACTCCAACTCATCGCGCAAGTCATCGCCGCACAACTCGAAGCCGCCACCAACCTCAACACCTGGAACACCTGGCCCCACGCCCGAACCCTCCAGAACTCAGCCATCCGCAACATCGAAAAAATCCTCCAGATCCTCGCCGGCGACTCCGACCAGGACTCCGAAGAATCCGAAGACTGGGAAGAATACGAAGAAGACGAGGAATACATGGACGACTCCGATGCCGAAGGCATGCCCTCCTCCCAAACCTCCGCCGAACTCGCCGCCGGCACCGAAATGCAGGCCCTCCCCGTCCCCAACTACTCCGCCGACGAAATCCTCCAGCAGGAAAAAGGCAACCTCCAGTTCCGCCAGCAAAACCGCGCCAAAGCCAACGCCGGCAAAGTCAAACAAGACTACTGATGTCACTCCCCCCATCCAACTCCACCGGCAGGAACCACCCCATGGCAGGGACCGCTCTCCGAGCGGTCCGCGCAACCGCATCGCCCACGCACCGGCCCATGCATCACTTCTCCAACCAACTGTCCCCATCCCTCCCCATCCATCCGTGGTTCACCCCACCGGTAGGGACGCACCGCCGGGGCGTCCGCCAGAAGCCGAGCCGGACCGCGGACTTCAGTCCGCCCCAAAGCCCATCCGCCCCCAACCCAAGCCCAATCCGTAAAATCCGTGCAATCCGTGGCTTCCTCCACCTCCTAGCCCTGCTCCTCCTCTTCACCCCATTCCTCCACGCCGCCCCCGCACTCCACCTCCAGGACCAATCCTTCTTCACCGACCGCGTCGCCACCGCCACCGCCTACTTCCCGGAGGAAATCCCCGCCGTCGACGACTGGTCGCAACCCGGCGGCAACTGCAACCTGCTGGAAATCGACACCCAGGCCATCGAAAACGACACCCGCGGCAAAACCCTCGCCGTCATCCGATTCCTCCCCACCAAAACCGGCCCGCTCACCCTGCCCGCCTTCGAGTTCACCTCCGGAGAAACCACCTACCGCACCGCCCCCGCCCAAATCCTCGTCCGCGAACCCATCCGGTCCTCGGACATGGCGCTGACCTTCACTCCCGCCAAAACCCGCGTCTATCAGGGCGAACCCGTCCGACTCGACCTCCGCTGGTCCTGCTCGCTCGACGCCTCCAAACTCCGCGCCCTCCAGCTCTACCCCGACTTCTTCAACAACCCCGGCATCGAAGTCGTCATCCCCCGCTCCACCGACCCCGAAGACCAACAAGTCGGCCTCCCCATCGGCGGCCGCCGCTCCATCGCCCGCCGCACCCGCGCCGGAGAAAAACACCAGCTCGGCACCATCGACCAAACACTCTTCCTCCGTTTCACCACCCCCGGCACCCACACCCTGCCCGCCGTCCGTCTCGAATGCGCCCGCATGGCCGCCGCCGAAGACGAATTCGCCCGCTACGCCGCCCACTTCAACAACGGACTCTTCGAACCCGTCACCACCGGCAAACTCTACGACCGCGTCTTCACTCTATCAGAACCGATGACCTTCGAAGTCCTCCCGCTGCCGCCGGAAACCCAAAACACCAACTTCAGCGGCCTCTTCTCCCCCATTGAAATCACCGCCGCCATCCAGCCGACCGAAGCCATGATCGGCGAGCTCATGGAACTCGAAATCAACGTCACCGGCAACGCCCCGCACGGCATGATCGAGCTCCCCAAACTCTCCAAACAACCCGGCCTGCGCGAACGCTTCATCGTCGATGACGACGCCTCCCTCGCATGGCACCCCGCCGGCACCATCTTCCGCACCCGCCTCCGCGCCCTCACCACCTCCATCAAAGCCCTGCCCGCCCTCCACTTCCCCGTCTTCGATCCGGAAACCGGAACCCTCACCACCCTCACCACCGATCCCATCCCGCTCACCCTCACCCCCAACGACGGCAAGGACTTCCTCACCCTGCGCTCCTTCAAGGGCGCCGCCGTCCCCCTCACCAACTCCCCCGAAGGCATCTGGCACAACGAAACCTCCAACCCCATGAACGACCTCATCAACACCGTTCTCCACTTCGCGAACTCGCTGTTCTGGCCGCTCCTCATCGCCGGCCCCGTCGCCTTCGCGCTGCTCTTTCCCGTCGTGCGCGACCGACGCCGCCGCGCGCTCGACCCCCGCTACGGACGCCGCGCCGCCGCCTACGACGCCTTCCGCAAACTCCCCGACAACAGCCCGGAAAAATGGCACGCCTTCCTCCGTTTCCTCGCCGTCACCTTCCAGTCCGGCGACCGCTCGTGGACCATCAGCGACACCCGGGAACACCTTTCCAACATCGGCTTGAAAACCGAAGACATTGAGCAAATCACCGCCATGCACCAGGCTGCCGACGCCCACGACTTCAGCCCGCCCGCACCCGCGGCCAAATTCCAAAACCTCGCCCCCCTCGCCAAACGCATCCTCCACCTCGCCGGCAAATCCCTCCTGGTCGCCATCCTCCTCACCCCCACCCTCCAGGCCAACACCCAAGCAGGCAGGGACTCCTCTCCGAGCCGTCCTCAAGCTGTTGAAAACTCCACGCCCCAAAAAGATCCCGGAGGGATCAAAGAAAGTAGCCGGGGGTTGAGCGAAGCGACACCCCCGGATCCCGCACCCACGAACACAACGCATCCCGGCAGGGATGCCAGAGGCGCGGCAGTTCCGACAGCCCCCAACGGCCAATCCTCCTCCACCTCCGAATGGACCGCCGCCGAGTCCCGCTTCTCACAGGCCCAGTCCGCCACCCCCGGCAGCGAAGAAGCACGAGCCCTCTACATCGACGCCGCCCTCAAATTCGAAGCCGCCGCCAAGGAATCCTCCCGCCGCGGCGAATCCTACACCAACGCCGGCAACGCCTGGTTCCAGGCCGGTGAAATCGGCCGCGCCATCGCCGCCTACCGCCAGGCCCGCACCTACCGCCCCACCGACCCGCGCGTGAAGGAAAACCTCGCCACCGCCCGCGCCATGACCGCCAACGACGTGCCCTCCCGCAGATCCTGGTGGCAATCCATCCCCCAATACTGGGTCCGCCCCGCCCTGCTCGTCTCCTCCCTCGCCTTCTGGCTCTCCCTGCTCCTCCTCATCCGCCACCGCAACCGCGCCTGGCGCATCACCACCGCCGCCACCGGCATCCTCCTCCTCACCACCGCCCTCCTCTTCCTCACCAAGTCCCTCCTCCAATCCACCGAAGGCGTCGTCATCGTCGACGAAACCCGCGCCCGCAAAGGCCCCGGCCACAACTACGCCCCCGCCTTCCAAGAACCCGTCCACGACGGCCTCGAATTCACCCTACTCGAAACCCGCGACAACTGGGCCCACATCCAGCTCTCCGACACCCGCCAATGCTGGCTCCCCCTCGACCAACTCCAGCTGATCGAAAACTAGTGATAGAGGTAGAGATGGCGCATTGGTTTGCGCCACCCCTCCCTCCGAACCGTGCGTGCGGATCTCCCGCACACGGTTCTCCCGTCCAGTCAAATTTCAGCGAGACGATCATCAGAATTTGTCCTCCTTGGAGTGACTTGGTCCCCCAAGGCCTCCCCTCCAACCGGAAACCCGCATTGTCCGCAAACCCAGCTTGCACCAGCAAACCCTTGTAGTTTCCTTAGTTCAATGACCTCCCCCCCACTCTTCCACGCCGGATTGCTCCTTCTCATGGGCTACCTCTCCCTCCAGCCCGCCGCCGCGGAGAACCCCGAATACGAAGTGAGAACCTGGACTTCCACTCAAGGCAGCTCCATCGAAGGTCGCTTCGGATCCGCAGAAGGCGACACCGTTACGATCATTCGTGAGGACGGATCCAAGATCGACGCGCCCCTCTCCAAACTCTCCGCCGCAGATCAGGAATACACCCGGCACCTCATCGTGCAGACCCAGCCCTTCCTCATCGCCTGCTGGGGCCATTCCACAAACCTCCAGGAATTCGCTGATTTGGCAAACCTCGTTCCCCTCCGCGTCGAGTGGGTTCCGGTCAGTCGCGACAACCTAAAAATCAATCTCCAGTCGACTTTCGCGAAGTGGGATGACCAAGCCACCTTTCGCCATGTCATCATGGCCTGCAACATTGGCAATGTCCTCAGCCGGGAAAGACGCCGCAACAAGGAAAAAGACACCCAGCGGCTTCGGCAGCAAGCAGGGGAATTGAAAGTCCATCTCCTCGCCCTCGATGACGAAGGCATCAAGAGCCCCCGCACCGGCCACGTCCGCAACGACAACGACGAACTCGAAGAATTCACCGTCACTCCCGAGCTCTTCCTCAAAGAACAACAGAAGTGGATCGACGGACTGAAAGGGATCAAGATCATCCCCTACCGTCAACTCCTCGCCGCCCTGCGCAAGGAAGACCCGCGCTGGATCGAAGCCCTCGGCACCGAACACCACCCCACCTATCTGAAGAACGCCCTTCTGGTCGCCACCCTCACCGGACAGGAGCCACCCCTCCTCGCCCTCCGCTCCGCACAGCGAGAAAAACTCGAGGACTTCCGCAAGGAGAAGGTGCTCTTCAAGGATCTGGCCACCCTCCCCGAAGACCAAACGGCCGCCCTCGCCAAGCTGACTCTCAAACTCGTCAACGAAGTGAACAAGGACCGATGATCCGTCTCCTCTCCACCACCCTCCTCCTACTCCTCCATCTTCCCATCCACGGCGAGGACAAACCCGGTGGCTACGTCGATCCCTGGCTGGGTCGACACCTTCGGGACACGGTCAATACCGCAACCTGGAAAGGAGGCCGTCAGGAGCCCCTCCAGCTTCTCGAGTTCAGAACCCTCGATCTCGATGGACCGACCATCCGCTCCGCCCGCCTCGCCAATGGCCGGGCCATCGCCCTCCTCGCCGCCGACCGGAAAACCATCAACCTCGTCGACCTCGCCAGAGAAAAGGTCCGCAACACGGTCACCGAGGACGAGGCGATCACCACCCTGATCGGTCACGGCACTTCCCTTCTCGCCTACCTCCCCGCCACCAAATCCATCGTCCTCCGCGATCTCCGCCGGCTTGACGAAAAGTCAGTCTGGTCCAGCAGTTCCGATCTCCTCGCCATGGGCGTGGCCGGTGGTTCCTCCCTCGAACACATCGTCGTCGTCGATCGCTCCTTGCAGGCCTGGTGGCTCCACCCTGCAAACCTCGAACCAAGACACGGACCTGTCGCTCTGACGGAACTGGCGGAGCACCTCCGCATCGCGAGTCCCCGTTCCGCCCTCCACCCTCTTCGCTCCATCGCCGTCCACGATGACGGCAGCTTCCTGATCAAATACAACGCCAGCGACACCAGCCTCGTCAGCGCCCCAGGACGCGGACGCCAGAAAATGACCCCCGTGGAGAATCCCTCCAACTTCCCCTGGAATTACGCCGACCAACTCCCCCACATCCGCCAACAACGACTCGGCAACGGCGAACTCGTCCCCATCGACAAACACAATATTGCCTCCCTCGTTCCCCACTCCGCCAAGACCCGCATCGCCATCCGCGATGCCTCCACCGGCATTCCTTGGCTGGAACTGAACGGCCTGCCCTCCTGTGAAAACAACTCCTTCCCCGGCAACGGTCCCCGCCCCTTCCCACACACCGCCGCGGAGCGCCTCTTCTTCGACAGCTACTCCGGAAAATTCGCCCTCCTCGACACCAACAAAAACACCCTCCACTTCTGCGATCTCAAGCTCAACCAACACGCCAAGAGCATCCCCCGCCTGCAGGGTCCCAACATCCACTACGCATCGGGAACCAAGGCTTCTGCCAGCCCACGCTTCGACCGCTCCAAACTCATTTCCGCCTTCTCCGTCCGCAAAAACCGTGACCACACCAGCGTCGATCCCAGAACCGGCGTGGTGCGCGTCAGCAAGCCAACCCATAGCGGCCGCAATCCCTCCCGCGAGGTCGAGGTGATCTGTGAACTCAGCAATGGCCGCAAACTTGCCACCGTTCACCACTTCAGGTGGACTGCTTCCGAATGATTCTCCGCACTCTCATCCTCTGCTCCCTCGCCCTCCCCGCGCTTGGCCAGGAACTCTCCGATCCCTGGACCGCTCTCGCCGTCCCTTGGTATCCCGATGAATTGGCGACCAATCACTATCGAAACTCCGGGGACGCCGCCAAAATCACCGCCCGACGAAAGGCCACCCCGGCAAAAATTTCCCTCGAAGGCGTTCAAGTCAAACTCCCCCAAGCGATCTCCACCGCCGTCTGCGACGAAACCGGACAGAACCTCATCCTCGTCGAACGCGACACAGCAACCCTCCGACACCTCGACCTCAAGACGGGCAAATTTCTCCCCGACTCGATCCAACTGAAGGAGACCCCTTCCCAAATCCACGTCAGCGGCCCCTGGCGCCTTCACGTCCACGAAAAGTCCAACCGACTCGAGCTGCACCAGGCCGACAAGCCCGGCCAGTCGCCCTCCTGGACCGCTCCCGCCGGAGAAGCCATCCTCGCCGTCGGCATCGCCGCCAAACAACCTGCCGCTCCCCTCCTCATCCTCTGCCGCTACACCCCTCCCACCCCCACCAAACCAAAACCAGTCCCCTACCGCCTTCACTGCCTCCACTCCTCTTCCCTCAAACCCACCAAGTGGAAACTCAATGAGGAGTCCGACCTCGCCAAGGTCTGCGCCGGACTCCGCTTCGTCCGTCGACAGAGCGGCACTTTCCTGATCCCTGTCGACGATGACGGACGCAGCGCCCATTTCGGTCCCTACGACCTCGCCTTCAAGGCGGGACACCTCATCGAGGCGGTCGAAACGAAGTGCCCCCAAATCACTGCGGACCGAGCCTACGGTTTTCACCGCCTCCACCACGGCCGCTGGATCCGAACCCAGGGTCGGGGCGACCTCCGCAGTGCCGAAGGCAGCGACCTCCTCCCCACCAAACTCCTCGAACGCTATAGCCTCACCTCCAGCGACGAACTCCTCATCGCCGGCGGAATGGAAATCCTCCCCCACAACCCGGGCCAAAAAGATTTCAGAAAGCCCGTTCTCGTCCTCTGGGATAGCAAGCTGCTCACCCCCCTCGCCGCGATCTCCAACATCGGGGGAGGGAACGGCGAATCCCCCAGCATCGCCACCGTGACGAAAAATCAAGGCCTCCTCCCACGGTCCTACATCCACGCCCCCGGTGCCGCCAAAATTGCCATCATCAATCGCAGCCACGACGTCATCGACATTCTCGACACCCCTCTCGACGAAATCCGCGCAGCCATACCCCATCGCAGCGAAACGGCCATCTACAAGATCCCCCCTTCCGGGTTGCTGCGCATCCCCCTCGATACCCCCGGCCTCGAGGATTGCACTTGGGAAATTTCCGAAGCACCCGATGGCACAACACTGGAGGGCAAGACCCTCGTCTGGACCAAGCCTCCCAACATGAAACTCACCCACCGCTCCGTCCGCTTCGCCCTCGATGCGATCTTCCCCTCCGGCATGCGCACCCGCCTCGATCTCGTCGGGACCCCACCCCTTCCCGAGAACAAATGAAACTCTTCTTCCTCAGCTTCGCCGTTCTCCTCCCCCTCCAGGCCGCCGACGATTCCCTCACCCTCAAGGTCCTCGTTCCCGGACAGGAACAATCCCTCGCACTCGAACCCCTCGCCACGATTCCCCTCAACGCCGTCGGCGGTGAGCTCCGCCCCGCCGCCGGGGGACGGGCCATCGTCGTCCGCACCCTCCAACCCCACGCCCTCCACGCCATCCGCATCGATGAACCGAAGGCCCTCGGAAAAATCCCTCTCGAAAACGTCCACTCGAACTTCGCCGCCAATGGCGACTCCGTCTTCGTCTACCGACCCGCTACCAAACGCATCACTCGCTACCCCCTCACCTCTATCCGACCCGCCAAGTCCACCACCCTCAAGGACGAGGTCCGCTTCGCCAAGCTCCTCGCCGGCCCCTCTTCCTCCAAAGCTCCCCTCTGGGTCACCGCCGACCAACAACTCCACGCCTTCAACCCAAGCACTCTCGAAAATGCCGGCGTCCATCTCCTCAAAGAAGGCGTCAGCTCCACCCGCCTCCCCACCAGATCTCCCGGACCTATGGCTGTCTCCCCGGATGGGTCCGTCCTCCCCTGCAGTATGAACATGGGTCGCTTGATCGATCGCAACCTGCGCCTCGCCCACACCCTCACCCCCGGCAACGCCTCCCATGCCTGGCTCGCTCCCGACGGCCTGCACTACGTCCACGACGGCCAACTCAAATCCTCAATCGAACAACTCCCCCGCCCGGCGGTCTCCAATGGTCAGGGCGCCGTCGCCATCGATCGCGATCTCTGGTGGTGCACAGCCAACCGGGGACACCACCGCCTCCAACTCCGCTCCGGCACCTCCGACCGCGTCCTGCTCGAAGTCCAAACCGCCGGCCGCTCCTTCGGGCGCGTCTTCATCTCCTTCACCCACAATCGCCTCGCCTGCACAGACGCAAAAACCAAGTCCGTCCACATCTATCCCTTCGACCTCGAAGCCTTCGCCAAGAAACTCGACCTGCCCACCTGGATCGAAACCAACGGCTCCCTCCTCGTCCCCCACCTAAAACCAGCCGTCTTCAAACTCAGCAGCAACGGGGAGGTCTCCAAAATGTCCCTCAGCTCCCACCCCGAAGGCGCCGACCTCAAAGACGGAGTCATCCGCTGGACTCCCCCCGAAGTCACTAAAGCCGCCCCTTTCCGCTTCACCGTTGAGATCCCCAACGAGACCATCCGCAGCTTCACCGTCTTCGTCGTCCCTGATTGTCAATAATAGCCCCCTTTGGAAACAAGACAGAAACACCCTCGTTCTCGTCGTGGGAAAGTAGGCATCCAAACAGGCACGCATCCGGGCGGATTTCACCGTTCCGGGGCTCAGGGAGCTAGGCCCCGGCCACAACGGGAGTGATTCTCAGAGATTTTTGGATAGATCGCCGAGTCAGCCCCTCTTGAGGGCAAGGCGTGACGAGAGAATTGGACGGGCCCTCTTTCAGAACTTGCCTTCGGAAGCTCATCGAAAAACCCCATCCACCTCGATCAAGCCGGAAACTCTCTGAGAGTTGCTCCATGCCCCCGCCTTCCACGAACCCGTGAACGACGACCTCAGATTCACCCTCCTCGAAACCCGAAACCACTGGGCCCACATCCAACTCTCCGACACCCGCCAATGCTGGCACCCCCTCGATCAGCTCCAGCTGATCGAAAACTAACAACCGGTAGGGCGTGGCGGCCCGCCGCGCCCACTTCGCGGCCCACGGCCGCCAACGCAACACCCTTCGTTTGAAAATCGCCTGTTGCCTACGATTTCAAACACGGCTAGGCTGTTTGCCGTGTCAGACCAATTCACAGAACCCCTGAAAAAGCGGGTCGGAGGAAGCCTCCGCAAGGTCTCCACCTTGGATCGCGTCGAGATGCTGCGGGCCAACGCCCGTGCTCTGCAAAAGCAAACCCAATGGAAGCCACCGGCAGATGATGGAACCCTCGTTCGCAAAACTGTTGGCAAGACTCGCTGATGCGGAGGTGAACTTCGTTCTGGTAGGCGGCCTTGCGGTCACCCTCCAGGGATACGTCAGGTTCACCGAGGACGTGGACATGCTCGTCGAATCGAACCCGGAGAACATCGCACGATTGTTGGGCGCCTTGGAAACAACATGCCAAACAACATGCCAGGCATACAGTTGTATTGACAACACCCGTCCCGCAAACAACATGCCCAAACAACATGCCAGGCATACAGTTGTATTGACAACACCCGTCCCGAACTCGTATCGTTCCCACAACCTCATGAAAACCAGCCACAAAGCTCCGCTATCCCCGCTTGATAAAGCCGGCCTGCCGACGGGTGCGCACCCGGGCGGATTTCATCGGCCAGGCGCTCGCGGGACCGGCCGGAAACGCATCCTCGGCAGCTCGGACGAAACCAACTGCTACCACGTCATGAGCCGCAGCGCCGGCGGCGAGATGCTCTTTGGCGAGGTGGACAAGGAGGCGTTTGGCAGGATCATGCGGCGGCTCGAGCGCTTCGCGGGCGTCGAGGTGCTCACCCACTGCG
>JAUTCT010000111.1 GCA_030673875.1 Verrucomicrobiota bacterium JB025
AGTCCCCCGCATCCAGCTCTTCGACCTGTCCCAAGACCCGGCCGAACACAGCAACCTCGCCGCCAAACACCCGAACATCGCCGAACGCCTCGAAGCCGAACTCAAAGCCGCCATCAAAGCCGGCCGCACCCGCCCCTGAGCGGATTGCTAACAAGTCTTCATTTCAAACCATTTCCACCAATTTCCATCATTCATGATCATCGAAGCAACAAACCGGCTCGCCGTGACGGGCCTTGTGATATCCGGTCTCGGCCTGGTCGGTCCGGCCATGGCGGGTCATTCCAACGATCGTGAGCCCGGCTCCAAGTTGGCGAGGCCCGCGTATCCGCGTCCGTTTTCCCGGCCACCGGCGGAAGGGAGCGACTACGACACCTGGCGTGACGCCGCGGGGTCCGACATTGGCGAGGTGGCGCTGGATCTGGACCGGTTGCCGTCGCGGGTGGACAACTCCCGGCGTCCCGAGTTTCCGCCGATCTACAAACAAAAGTGGGGGGCGTGCGGCCAGTTCGCCTCGGTGGCGTCGATCTTCACGTATGAGATGAATGTCTTGAACGGGACCGCCGCGGACAGTGACGCCACGCGGTTTCCCGCCCACTTCTCATGGAACATGATCAACGAGGCCGAGAACCATGGGTCGGAAGCGTATCACGGTTGGGAAGTGGCCAAGCGGGTGGGGATTCCGACGGCTGCGACGTATGGTGGGGTCCGGTTTGAGAAGATCGGCGTTTGGCCGAATGGTTACGATATCTGGCGCGAGGCGATGGAGTATCGCGTGTCGGGATACCGGTATTCGCCGGCCAAAACCGTCGCACAACTCAACGAAGCGCGGGGTTGGCTCTATAACCGGAATCAAGCCGATCCGGAGAAGGAAGCGATCGGCGGAGTGCTGGCGATGGACGGCCGGATGGGCGAGTTGAAATCCGTGACGGTGACGATTCCGAAAGGTCAGTATGCGGAGGGTCAGGACGTCTGGACCACCTGGGGGCCGAGCGGATTCGGGCACGGGATGGCTTGTGTCGGTTACGACGATCAGGTGGGCTGCGATCTGAACGGCGACGGCAGGATCACCAATGATCTCGACATCAACGACGATGGCGAAGTCACCCTCGCTGACTGGGAACGCGGTGCCTATATCATCGTCAATTCGTGGGGTCGGGAATGGTCGGAAGACGGGCGGATTTACCTGCTCTACAGCGCGATGGTCGATCCGACATGGGAGCGTGGAAACTATCTGGGCCGGGTTGAAGTGGCCCGCTATCAGCCCCGCCTGACGCTGAGGCTGAAGATCGCCTGCGACGACCGGACGGATTTGCGGATGACCATCGGGCTTGCCGGTGACGCGGATGCCGAGCTGGCCGAGCACGAGTTTGCTCCGGAAGCCTTCAATGGCTGGCCGATGTTCGGCGACTCGAATGCGGGCCACGTGCCGATGGCGGGGCCGGGTGACGAGACGCCGTTGGAGGTGGGGATCGACCTCACCGCGCTCGCGGAGAAACTGGGGGCGGATCAAGCGGACCATGGCCGGCTCTTTCTGCAGCTCGGTCGTGCCGACGGGAGCGAGGCCTCGGGCAAACTCTACGAATGCGCCGTGCGCCGTTACGATGCCAAGGGTCGTCTGCTGCGGGAGGATCCAGTGACGGTGGAGGGGGGAGCCTTTGGTGAATCGATGTTCCAGCTGGATGCCGCCTTTGGTGGCGGGGAAACGGCGGGCTGATGCCCGCAAACCACCGGAGGCATCCTGTGTCGCCGACGAGGCGATGGTGCAGCGATCATTGCGCCTGGATGCGGACGAAGAGCCGGCCGTCGGCGGGGGCTGCGCCGAGCGTGACGGTCACGGTTTCGACGTCGTTGGCATCCGTGGATTCCACGGTCTGGGTTGCGGCGTTGTCCTCGGCCCAGTTGCTGAGGTCGGTGGATGTCCAGATGGTGTAGGCCAGTCCGGTGAGGTCCGGGGCGCGGCGGGTGTAGCTGAAGGTGCCGGTGGCATCGACCGGGGTGGCGTAGGGGGTTGCCGATCGGGCGGATGTCGGGTCGAGCCCCCAGATGCGTTCTTCGTTGTTGCCGAGGCCGTCGCCGTCGTGGTCGGCGGTTGGGTCGGTTAGGTCGGCGGCGGGGTAGAGCGCGGTCCAGCCGGAGTAGTCGTCGGAGGCGCCGCCGGTGGAACCGTAGACGATGATGCTGTCGATGTCGCTGCCGCTCCATTCGTTATACCAATGGAAGGTGACGGTAGTGTTGGTTAGATTCTGATAGATCGCTCCGCCGAGGTCGACGGACGCGTGTTCCCAGCCGTCGCCGCGCAGCGGGGGGGATTCCACGGCCCACAGCGGGGCGCTGCCGGGTCCGCCGTCGAGGCTGGTGTTGAACATCGCCCAGCGGGTGTTGCCGGCGGTGGCGGTCCCCTGGCGGATGTCGAAGGTGATTGCGGACAGGTTGAGGGTGACGCCGGCGGGGATGGTGAGCGACCACGAGTAGTGGTCGGCCGAGGGCGTGAGTTCAGGCATTTCGGCCGGCTCATTGGTTCCGCCGTTGAGTTTGGCGACGAAGCTGCCGGTGGTGGACCCGGCGGCGTTGGCGCTGTCGTCCGATTTCACTTCCAGCGCGTTTCCGGCGAGGCTCCAGCCGGCGGCGACGGTGATGCCGTCGGTGGGGTCGAGGTCGTCGGGCGAGCTGTCGAATGCCGAGTCGTCCGCGTTTTCAAAATCCACGCCGGCGACGGGTGAGCTGGCGGGTTCGACCGCGGTGGCGCCCTGGATCTCGAGGTTGTCGAAGAGTGCGTCGTTGCTGAGGTTGGACGACAGGCTGATGTAGTTCTCGTTGGTGCCGCTCCAGCTGAACGAGCCGGAGGCAAAGGCGGTGGTGGAGTCATCGAAGTAAACCTGATAGAGAGCGGTCGATCCCGCGTTGAAATCGCTGAAGGTGGTTTCGATCCGCATCGTGGCCGGCGCGTCCGGGAGTCCGCTGGGAATCGTTTCCGATGCATCGAGCACTCCGTTCTTGTAGATCTCCAGCGCACCGGTGGTGGCGCGGTAGGCGACCAGCAGGTCCGAGGAGTGGTCGCCGGGAGCCACGCCGGGCTGGGCGTCCAGTTCGGCGGCCGACTGGCCCATTCCGACGGTCATCTGGCGGCTGCTGCCGGCGCTCGAATAGGCGGCGATGTCGACACTGATGATGAGGCTGCCACCGGAGGCGATGGCGGCATCGGCGAAGTTGTAATCACTGATGTAGACCAGTCCTCCATAGGACCCGTTGCTGGCCGGTCCGTTGATGCGCAGGTTGTTGCTGTGGAGGTCGAGCGTCACGCTGTTGAAGGTTCGTGTGCTGTAGTTGAGGGCGCCGAGGCTGCCCGACTTGCCGTCGGTGGAGGCGTTCAGGTCGGTGTCATCGGCGCGGTCGAAGGTGTCGGCAAACAGGACGCTCAACTCGGAGAGGGTCGTGGCGGTGGCGGTCGCCGAGGCGGTGCCTTGATTGGCGTTCGCCGACTTGTCACGGGCGGTGACGGTGTAGCTGTAGCTGGTCTCTGGAGAAAGTCCGGTATCGATGTAGTCCGGGCTGTCCTGCCATCCGCTGTCGTGGGATCCGTCGGGCACCGTGGTATTAGTGAAGTAGTATTCCACTCCGACCGGATCGGTGGCGGTGGTGGCGGTCATGCTGACGATGCGTGCCGAGAGCGCGGCCGGGGCGCTGGCCCAGGTCATCGGGCTGGGATCGGGTGCGGTGGTGTCCTCTGCGGGCACGGCGCTGGCTTCATCGGACCAGTTGCCGACGTTTCCGAAGGAATCCCGTGCGCGGACCCGGAAGGTGTAGGACTGTCCGGCGGTGAGGCCGGTGTTCGACCAAGTGGGGTCCGTCGTCCACCCGCTGTTGTCGCCGGTGGTGGTGTTTTCGAAATCGTATTCCACCGGCACCGAGATGTCGCTGGCGGTGGTGGCGGTCATGGTGATGGTGGAGGCGTCGAATGCGGCCGGCGGCAGGGCAAAGCTCATCGGATCCGGACTTGGCGGAGTGAGGTCATCCTCCACGTATCCGTCCGGCAGGCCGAAGCGGTGGTCGTCGCCGCGCTGGGCGACGGGTTCCACCACGACCGCCGGTTCGGTTTTCCCACCCGGCCAGAACAGGACCCAGTCGCCGGGGGTGGTGGTGATGCTGTACACACCGGAACTCACGTTGCTCACCGTGGCTCCCGCCGAACTGGTCCACTGGGCGCCGACCAACTGTGGCTCCACCTCGACGGTGCCGCCGGCTTCCGCCTCGACGAGCACCCATTGGGTGGCGCCCCCTGCGCGGCTGGCGGTGGTGAGGAATGCCCCTTCGCCGCGGAGTTTCTGGAACTGCACGTCCGTCCAGCTGGAAGGCACGGCGGGAAAGACGCGCAGGCGGCCGCCCCAGCTCTGCAGCAGCATTTCCTGGATCGCGGCGGCACCGTGCAGCGGGGTCTCGATCACCGGCAGGCCGATCTCCGAATACATCGTGCTCGGCTGGAGGTAGGATTTGAGGCCGTTGAGATAGCTCAGCGCCGCGTCGCCGTCGCCCAGCAGCGAGGCCATGCAGGACGCGCCGGTAAAGGCATACCCGGCAATGCCCGAGCCGAAGCTTTGCCAGTGGTCCAGGCTGGTTTGAATCAGCTCGCGATTTCCGCTGGTTTCCGGAGTCAGCGTGCGCAGCGGATAGACCGACAGCAGATGGGAGAAATGGCGGTGGCCGCTGGTCAACTCCCTGTTTCTGCCGAGCATCAGGCCGGTCTCATTGGTGTGGGTGGGCACCAGCCGGGTCTGGATGTCGGTCCAGGTGTCGAGCAGCGGTTCCCCGGCGGAGTCGAGTCCCTGTTCCGCCGCGAGTTCGAGCAGGCGGCCGGTCGCCCAGCGGAGGAGGTCGAGGTCGTAGGAGCAGTCTTCGGCGCTCGCATACTCCGGGCTGTAGGTGGAGGGCAGGTGGTAGAGGCCGTCGGCCTCCTCGACGAGAAAATGGATGTAGTAGTTCACCGCCCGCGTGAGCAGTGGATAGAGGACGTCGTCGCGCAGGGCGGTGTCCTGCCAGTAGCGGGTTTCGAGGTCGACGCTGTGCAGCGCCCACAGCAGGTCGCCGCATTCTTTGGCGATGTTGGCGTCCGCGGTGATTTCGTCCCGTCCGCCGGGTTCACCGGCATGGCCGAGCAGGTCCCATCCCGAGACGGTGCGGCCGATGGCGTAGGAATCGGTGCGGTAGGCCTCGTTGACGTTGCGCGCCAGGGCGTCGCGGTTGATGTCGAGCCGGTGGCTCATGGCGCTGGCCATGCCCCGGCGGTTCGCCTTGTAGGTGCCGCTGTGGGAGAGCTGCACGTTGAGGTTCCACCAGGTGGCGTTCCATGCGGTCGGCTGGAGCCACGGCCCCTGGTTGTCGATGATCCACCCCCGGTCGCGGGTCGCGCAGGCGAGTTTGTATTGCTGGATCCAGTAGAAGGCGTCCCAGTAGGGGTCGCCGGTCGAGACGAAACTATCCGGGTAGTAGTTGTGCCACCAGTCGCGGTGCGTCTGGATCCAGCCGGCCTGGTCGGCGGCGACGGCGGCGCGGACGGCCGCCACGGCGGAGTCTTCGGCGGTGCTCCCCGGGTAGCTGTGCCGGACGCTGAGCCAGAGGCGTGTGACGCCGTTGGTTTCCTCCTCGTAGTAGGCCACGGCGGTTTGGCCTCCGGCCCAGAGGTTGTGGACGGCGGTTTCTACGCCATCGTCGAGTGTCGTCAGGACGGGTGACGGGTTGGCCGGGGTGCGTTCGGTGCCGGCGCGCACGGCGCGCGGGTTGCGGGCCTCTTCTGCCACGTAGGTGAACCCCGCGCCCTCGAGATCGCCGGTGGGAGTGATTTCAAAACGCATCACCGGTTCGGTGGCGTGGACCAGGGTGTGCCAGGTCACGCTGCCGGCGGCGGAAGCGAGCGTGCCCGTGGCTTCCGCGTCCCACAGCGAGAGCCGCGACTGGCTGCCGGTGATCACGGCCGGAAGTTCGAGTTCGAGATGACCGATGAACAGGCGGCCCCGGTTGAGTGTGGCGACGTTTTTTTCCGACAGGTCATCGTCGTCGATCGAGCGATGGTCGTGCGCCGCCGAACAGCCGACATCCCAGCGCAGCGTCTGGTTGTCGATCTTGTGCATCATCGTGCCCTGCTCGCCATTGCCGAGGAAGGGCGCCTCATCCCACGACTCCGGCAGGCTGCCCCAGACCATGTCGTGCTTTGCGAGCATGTCGGGCCAGAATCCCTCCTCATCCTCTTCATCCGTTGAGTCCGTGATCAAGGTGGATTGAGCTTCGGCCGGAACATCCAATCCAGCGACCGCGGAGGTGGTGCCCGTCATTTCCCCGTCTCCGTCGGCGGCATGGATGGCGTTCTGTCCGCACAGCAGGATGAGTGCTGTGAACAGGGATTTCGTGAGGTGGCTTGGCGGGAGCATCGTGCTGGTTGTGCGTGGTGGTCGATGGGTGAAGCGGGTCATCGGGTTCCGGTCGAGCCGGCTGGATCATTGTGCCTGGATGCGGACGAAGAGCCGGCCGTCGACCGGTGTGGCTGATAGAGTGACGGTCACGGTTTCGACGTCATCGGCATCCGTGGATTCCACGGTCTGGGTGGCAGCGGTGTCCTCGGTCCAGTTGGTAAGGTCGGTGGATGTCCAGATGGTGTAGGCCAGCCCGCTGAGTGCCGGGGCGCGGCGGGTGTAGCTGAAGGTGCCGGTGGCATCGACCGGGGTGGCGTAGGGGCTTGCCGATCCGGCGGAGGTCGGGTCGAGCCCCCAGATGCGTTCTTCGCCGTTGTTCAGGCCGTCGCCGTCGTGGTCCGCGGTTGGCTCGGTGAGGTCGGCGGCGGGGTAGAGCGCGGCCCAGTCGGAGTAGTCGTCGGAGGCGGCGCTGGTGGAGCCGTAGACGATGATGCTGTCGATGTCGCTGCCGCTCCATTCGTTAAACCAATGGAAGGTGACGGTGGTGTTTGTCAGATTCTGATAGGTCGCTCCGCCGAGATCGACGCTGACGTTTTGCCAGCCCTCGCCGCGCAGCGGGGGAGCTTCCACGCCCCACAGCGGGGGGCTGCCGGGTCCGCCGTCGAGGCTGGTGTTGAACATCGCCCAGCGGGTGTTGCCGGCGGTGGCGGTCCCCTGGCGGATGTCGAAGGTGATTGCGGACAGGTTGAGGGTGACGCCGGCGGGGATGGTGATCGACCACGAGAAGTCGTCCGTCGTGGGGGTGAGTTCCGGCATGGCGGCGACGACCCTGGTACCGCCGTTGAGTTTGGCGACGAAGCTGCCGGTGGTGGATCCGGAGGCGTTGGCGCTGTTGTCGGACTTCACGTCCAGCGCGTTTCCGGCGTAGCTCCAATCCGCGGACACCGAGATGCCGTCGGCGGTGTTGAGGTCGTCGGGCGTGCGGTCGAAGGCGGTGTCGGCGTCGTTTCCAAAATCGACTCCGGCGATCGGGGCGGCGACGGATGAGGATGCCTGCGGAGTGGTGGCGCTGGCGGTGGCGGATGCGGCGCTGGTGTTTTGCGCGGCGGACTTGTCGCGCGCGGTGACGGTGTACGAGTAGGTTGTTTCCGCGGCGAGCCCGGTGTCGGTGAAGGCCGGGCTGTCCTGCCAGCCGCTGTCGTGCGAGTTGTCGGTGGTATTGGTGAAGTAGTATTCCACGCCGCTGCTGTCGCTGGCGGTGGTGGCGGTCATGGTGATCTCGCTGCTGGAAAGCGCGGCGGGCGGGGATTCCCAGGTCATCGGGCTGGGGGTCGGCGCGGCGTTGTCATCCGCGAGCATGCCGCCGGAGATCTCGAGGTTGTCGAAGCGCGAGTCGTTGCTGAGGTTTGAGGCGAGGCTGATGTAGTTTTCATCGGTGCCGCTCCAGGTGAAGGATCCGGAGGCGAAGGCGACCTCATCGTCGTCGAAGAAGACGGCGTAGTTCACCGGCGAGCCGGCGTCGAAACTGGAGAGCAGGTATTCGATCCGCATGGTGGTGGGGGCGTCCGGCAGGCCGCCGGAAACGGATTCCGTTTCGTCCAGTACCCCGTTTTTGTGGATTTCCAGGGCGTCCGTTGTTGCGCGGTATCCGACCACCAGATCGGCCGCATGACTGGCCGGGTCCGCGCCGGATTGGGCGTCGAGGTCGGCGAGCGACTGGCCGACTCCGATGCTCATCCGGCGCCCGCTGCCTGCGGTCGAGTAGGCGGCGATACCGACCGTGACGGCGAAGCCGCCGCCGGCTTCGATGGTGGAATCGATGAAGTTGTGGTCGTTGATGTAGACCAGCCCGCCGTAGGCGCCGTCGCCGGCAGGGCCGTTGATGCGCAGTGCGTTGTTGTTAATGTCGAGAGTCACGTTGTTGATGGTACGACCGGTATAGTTGAGCGCGCCGAGGGTGCCGGATTTTCCGTCCGTCGAGGCATTGAGGTCGGTGCTGTTGTCGCGGTCGAAGGTGTCGGCAAAGAGGACGGGTCCGGTGATGGTGCGGGTGTTCAGGTTGACCGTGGCACTGGCGGGCGTGCAGTCGCCATTCGTGGATACGGCGGTGTAGGTGACGATGCCGGATACAGGCGGGGCGGTGTCCGTATAGGTTTCCAGGCTGCCGTTGAGCGAGGCTGCGATGACCGATCCGTCGCGGGTGATTTCGATTCCCTGATAGGTCAGCTGGTTTTCCCAAGTGAGGACCACGCCGTCGTCGGTGGCCACGGCGGCGAGATCGCTGAGACAGGTGTCGATGGTGGTGGAGATCGGATCGCAAGGATCTCCGGACATGGTGAACTCGAGCTGATAGTAGTAGGTTCTTGGTCCGGCGGTGGTGTCGAGGTAGGAGGGCGGTGTGCCCGGGATGGAGGCGGCGATTTCCCTTCCGTTACGCAGCACGCGCACGCTGGTGGGGATGTCGGTGCCATTGCTCCAGCTGAGGGTGACGCCGTCCGCTCCGCCGGTGGCGCGGAGGGCGGACGGGCAGCGGGCGTCGTCGAGGGTGGTCATGGCATTGGCCATGGCGATGCCGATGTCGAGGTAGGTGAGGGCGTTGCGGTTCCAGTGGTATTCCTGGCCGGATGCGACCGGGGAGACCGAGCCGTCGCGCCAGAAGTCGCGGGTATCGACGGTGTGGACGTTGCCGTCGAACTCGGGGTAGAGTGCGGGGTCGGCGATATTGAGCTGGGCTTGCATCAGGGCGAGCGCGGAGGTTTTGCTTTCGTCCCATCCCTCCATGCCGGTGGTGGCGATGACGAAGGGGCAGGGGCTGCCGAGGTCGGCGCGGATGTCGCGGATGAAGTTTGCCATGTTTTCCTCGTATTCGGCGACGTAGCTGGTGATGACGCGGTCGTTCCATCCCTGGTGCCAGGCGAAGCCGGCGATCTCGTAGCCGGCGGAGGCATCGTATTCCGGGAAGTAGGTTCCGAGGTTGTCGAGGGCGTCGTTCACGACACGCAGGATCTCGGAGTAGTAGAATCCGGTGTCGCCGCTGGAGCTCGGCGGGCGAAAATCCACGGCGAGGCTTTTGCCGCCCCAGGCGGCCTTGATGATCAGGACCTGGTTCGAGTGGTGGCTGCTCATGGTGTAGCCGAAGCCGAGTTCGGGGCCGATTTCCTCGGTGGCGTTGCCGTAGCCGGTGGTGAGATCGCCGGTGCGCAGGTCGGTGGATGATTTTTCATAGTGGACCCAGACGTCGTCCCAGGAGGCCCATCCGCCGGTGCCGTCCGAGACGAAGCCGTAGGCGCCTTCGGGGTTGTTGGCCACGGTGTATTCGAGGGTGCCCGGGCTGGTTTCCGGGGACATTTCGCCCTGGCCGACCATGTTTGACTGGCCGGCGAGGATGTAGACCTGGAGCGGGCCGGGATCGGTGGCGGCAGGGCTTGCGAGAGTGGAGGCGAGCAGCGTGGCGGCCGCGGCGAGGATGTGTTTTCGGGAACTCATTTCGGAAGGATGCGAGGGTTTTTCAACGGTGGTGAATCGGTTAGTCGGCCTGGATGCGGACAAACAGGCGGCCGCCGGCGGGAGTGGAGCTGAGGGTGACTTCCACGGTTTGGATGTCGTTTTCATCGGGGTCGCCCGGGGTTTGGACGGCGCTTGCGTCTTCGGCCCAATCGCTGAGGTTGGTGGAGGTCCAGATCGAGTAGTCCAGTCCGGTGAGGGCCGGGTCGTGGCGGGTGTAGCTGAAGGTGCCGGTGGGAGTGACCATGCCGGTGTAGGGATTGGCCGAGGCGGCCGAGGTGGGATCGAGCCCCCAGATGCGTTCCTCGGCATTGGTGAGTCCGTCGCCGTCGCTGTCTGCGGAGGGGTCGGAGAGTTCGGTGGCGGAGTAGACCGCGGACCAGCCCGCATAGTCGGCGTTGGCGGCGGACTGTTGATAGATGGCATCGATTTCGACCGGGTCGAGTGCGACGTTGTAGAGTTTCACCTCGTCGATCGCGCCCTGATAACTCATGCCGCCGGTTTGGCTGCCGAGGGTGGCGGCGCTGATGCCGGTGATGGTTTTGGTTTTACCGCTGGCTTCGCGCACGAGGCGGCCGTTGAGGTAGATGTTCATTTCCCCGCTGGCGGCGTTTTTGGTGAATGCCCAGTGGTTCCAGCGGCCGCGGTATTCCTGCGGGTCGGCGGCGACCTGGATGCGGTCGTAGCCGGCGTCCTGTCCGGCGTCCCAGTAGACCGTGGAGTCGCTCCATGGGAGGTGGATGTTGAGCACCCGGTCGCCGGTTTCGTTCACCGCGTAAAAGATCGAATCCTTGCGCGGTTGGTCGAGGGACCCGTAGGCCCAGAGGGCGATGGTGATTTCGTCGTCGATCGAGTCGAAGGCGCTTGCGGGAAGCACGGCGGACGAGGCGGTGCCGTCGAAGCGGATGGCGGATCCGTCGATGCCGCCGACCGGTGAGCCGTCCTGGATGGTGGCGTCGAAGCCGTTGCCCGAGCTGTCGGCGAGGGCGCCGCCGGCGTTGTCATCCATCGTCCAGTGGGCCACGAGCGGGCCGGAATTGCGCCAGATGGCGAGGTTGTCGAAGCGGGAGTCGTTGCTGAGGTTTGACGACAGGCTGATGTAGTTTTCCGCGGTGCCGCTCCAGGTGAAGCTGCCGCTGGTGAAGGGCGTGGTGTCGGAGTCGAAAACCACGGTGTAGGTGACCTCCGAGCCTGCGGCGAAATCGCTGAAGGCATAGTTGATGCGCATGGTGGTCGGGTCGTCGGGAAGGCCGGATGTGACGGTTTCCGCTTCATCGAGGACGCCGTTTTTGTAGATCTCCAGGGCATCGTCGGTGTCGCGGTAGGCGACTAACAAGTCTGACGAATGGTCGGCGGGGGCGGCGCCGGTCTGGGCCATGAGATCGGCGAGCGACTGGCCGGCACCGACGGTCATCTGGCGGGAGCTGCCGGCGGTGGAGTAGGCGGAGATGTCCACCTCGATGCTGAAGCCGCCGCCGGTGGTGATGACCTCGTCGGTGAAGTTGTGGTCATTGATGAACACGAGTCCGCCGTAGGATCCGCTGGATGCCGGGCCGTTGATGCGGAGCGAGTTGGCGTTGATGTCGAGGGTTACGCTGCTGAAGGTTCTGGCGGTGTATTGCAGCGGGCCGAGCGCGCCGGACTTGCCATCGGCCGAGGCGTTCAGGTCGGTGGAGTTGTCACGGTTGAAGTTGTCCGCGAAGAGCAGGTTGGCGATGGATTTTATCTGGATTCCGGTGTCGTCGGCGACCGCGGAACCGGTGGCGAAGGCGTTGCCCGAGAGGTCCAGCGGGGAGGCGTCGGCGCGGAGTTGCAGGGTGATCGTTCCCACGCCGTTGGGGGCGACGGTGAGCAGGACGGCGGCGCCGTCGACCTGGATGTCGCGGATGGTCGCGGGTGCGGTGCCGACGAGTTCGAAGTCGGCGATCGAGATGCTGGCGGGGTCGATGGCCTCGCTGAAGGTGACGGTGTAGGTGATGACGTCGCCTTCGAAAACCGGGCCGCCGTCGGCGTCATCGACGATGTTTTCCGGCAGCAGGGTGGGGGCGCTGGTGTCCGGTTCGTTGAGGAACCGGACGGTGACGATTTCCGAGGTCTCAGTGAGGCCCCGGGTATCGGTCATGGTGACTTCGAACTGATAGGTTCCGGGGGTGGTGTCGACGGTGACGAGGCAGTCGGCGGCCGCGGCGGTGGCGTTGGGCTCGAAGGAAACCGAGCCGGGGCCGGAGAGCGTGGTCCAGGTGAAGGTGCTTGCCGCGCTGTCGTGGTTGACGGCATCGACGCGCAGGGTGGTGGAGGTGGCGGGGGCGAGCAGCGTGAGGCTGTCGGCGGTGGCGGAGTGGATGCTCTTGAAGGCGGTGAGTGGAGTGGGGGCGGTGTCGGCGGCGATGGCGTCGAGCACGGCCCGGGCTTCGTCGGCGCTCGAGTCGGTGTCGATGAGGCGGTTGAGGTATGCGGTGGTTTGCGGGTCCGGTTGCACGGTGGTGACGGATCCGGCGTAGGTTTGCAGGATGGCGAGGCAGTCCCTCCGCACCCATCCGCGGCCGTCGTTGTCGGCGACGATTTGGCAGAGCGGGACGCCTTCGGCGATGTCGAACTTGCGGAGGACTTCGAGTCCGTCGAGGCGCACGCCCTCGCTGAACATCTTGTCCGCGGTGGAGCGGTACATCACCGCGTCCAGCAGGGCGTCGGCGAGGTTTTCGACTTCGGGTTCCTCGAGTTGGAGGAAGAAGTTTCCGAGGCCGGCGCGGCAGATGCCGATCGGGGTGGTGCTGGCGGCGCGGACGGCCGGGTAGAGCAGGTCGCGGTCGACGCCGTCGAAGCCGGACGCGAGGATGCCCTTGGGTCCGCTGTGGTTGGCGTTGTGGAAGAGGAACATCACCAGCCTGCCGTGGGCGAATTCCAGCGGGTCGTCATCGTGGATGGGAAAGAGCGGGACCGCGGTGGATTCGGTGGCGGAAAGGGCGGTTTCGAGTTGGCTGTTTCGCGCGGCGTCCGGCAGGTAGCGCATGGCGTCCGCGGCCATGAAGCGCACGTAGGCGTCCGGGTCGGTGAGCAGGGAGGCGAGGGTGGCGGCGGAGTCCGCGTCGCCGACTTTGCCGAGGGCGAGGCATGCGCCGGGCCGCGAGTCGCCGTCGGGGTCGATAGCGAGGGCGGCGAGTTCGTTGCGGAGGGCGTCGTCGGCGCCGCGCTCCGACATTTCGGTGGCGGCGAGGGTGCGGGTTTTGGGCGACCAGCTGGCGAGGTCGTCGACGAGTTCGGAGGAGGATCTGGTGGACGCGTCGTAGTCGTCCGCGGCGTTGGCTTCGGCGATGTCCCCGCTGCTGAGGGTGAGGGCGTCATTGCGGTCGCGGCCGGTGATGCAGAGGTTCCGCTGCGGCAGCGAGTAGAGGAGCAGGGCGGCGGTGCTCATACGGAAGTTATAGTATTCGGACCCGCTGTCGGGGCCTTCGCCGTTGAGGCAGTCGTAGTCGAAGGATCCGTCCCAGTTGCGGGCGAGGTCGAGGTGCCAGCTGATGCGGCTGAAGTGAGCGGCGGCGGCGTCGTCTCCGCCGACGTTGGCGCCGAGTGGTGCCCAGAGGTAGTGGAAGAAGGTTCCGGTGTGGCCGCGTTCGCGTTCGCTGGTGGCGGCGGTGGCCATTTTGGCGAAGAATCTGGCTTCGCCGGTGCGGTCGTCGAGCAGGGAGAATGCGAGGGCGGCGAGGCCGCTTTTGCCGTTGCTTTCGTGGGTGGAGCTGCCGGGTTCGTGTTCGCCGTAGGGGATGGACCCTTTGCCGGAGTAGTAGGCGAAGAACTTGCTGGTGCGGGCGATGGCGGCGTCGAGGTAGGGGTTTTCGAGGCCGCATTTCCTGGCCAGCAGCATGCCGTAGAAGCACGGCAGGCCGGACGAGTTGACGACGCCGTAGACGCCGCCCATCGGGCCGTTGTCGCTGCCGTCGTCCCATTTGTCGGCGAACTTGTGGCCGACGGTGCCGTAGAGGCTTTGGTTTCTGGCGATGTTGACGGCGTAGGCCTCGATGGCGGGCAGGACCTGGTCATCGCCGGTGGCGAGGTAGTATTCGGCGAGGAAGATGAGCGTGTGTCCGCGTTCCCAGCAGATCATGGCGGTGGTGTCCGGTTCGTCGGACATCATCCATTCCATGGTGGCGGTGGATGGGACGAGGGCGCGGGCCTCCTGGCGGACGTCGGGCAGGTAGAGTGGATTTCCGGATGCGAGCAGGGTGAGGTTGCCGAATGCGTAGCGGCCGGAGTCCTCGTGGTTGGCGACGAATTCGAGTCCATCGGCGAGGATTTTGGCGGACTTCGGGCAGTTGTAGGGCGCGGTGTCGCTGTAGGCGCCCATGGTGCGCAGGGTGACGGTGACGGTTTCGGTGGATCCGCCGCGCCAGCGCAGGAGATTGAGGGTGGCGGGGTCGCGGGCTTCGGCTGCGGCGATGGCGGTGGCGAGGCTGCGGCGGGCGTCGGAGGAAAATGCGGCGGGTTCGGTGCCGCTGCCGTTTGCGCCGAGGATGACGTCGTCCGCGGCGATCACGCCGTCGGCGGGGGAGCCGGAGTCGACCTCGGTGACGAGGATCTGGCGGCTGAGGTTGGTGGTGTCTTGCTTGCCCTCGTGGTAGACCCAGCCGCGCATTCCGGTGGGCCCTAGGTTGGTGGTGACGTCATTGGACGGCTCTTCGCCGGCGGTCAGGTCGGGAGGGTCGGCCATGGTGGCGGTGGCCAGGGACAGCAGTACCGCGGGAATGAGCCGTGATGATTTCATAGCGGGATTTTTGATCGGAGAGTGTTGCCAGTTTTGAAATCCGGGGGAATCTCAAAGTTCTGCCGCAGGGTGAGGGCGGCGGGTGATGCATTGGAGTGCGGGCCGCCGGCGATGGAATGAGCGCGTTTCACGGTGTTTCAACGCGCCGGAGCCGGAAGAACGTCGACGCCTCACCGGTGAATTCGAGCGTGTGGGTGCAGAGCGTTCCGGCGAGTGTGGCACTGGTTGGCAAGCCGGCGACGGTTGTGCTCCAGGAACCCGGTGCCAGATCGGAGGATTGCTCGATTTCATGGCTGAAACCCGCTTCGGTCATGAATTTGAACGTCACGGTGCTCCGGGCGTGATCAAAGGTGTAGGTGAATTCGGTAAAGTCCTCGTCGCGCACGGTTTCCTCGTAGGACAGCGTGGCAAGTCCGGTGGCGCGGTCCGGGTCATCGATGTTGTACCACGCGAAGTTGCCCAGGATTCCGGGGTGACGGCATCGGCGGACGGGGCGGCGAGGGCGAATCCCGCCATCGCCACGGCGGTGAGGGAGAACATCGAGCGGGGCCGGTGTGTGGTTTCAGTCCGGGTCATTGAGTTTGCTTGTTGGTGAGTGATCTTAGGCTGGGAATCCGATGCCGTTGTGATGTGACATAAAAAAGCGGGCACCAGTGGAGAACTGGTGCCCTTGATGGATATGAGAGCGCTCCGGGCGTCTCAGATGCGCCGGCGGCGCGAGGTCATGCCGAGGCATGCCAAGCCGAGCAGCACCGCGGAGGACGGCTCGGGGATCAGGGTGACCGCCACGCTGTCGATGGTTGAGGCACTGTTGATCGCGGCACCGGTGGGCTGACCGCCATCGAACGTGATCTGGAAGTATCCGACTTCACCGTCATTGAGTGAAATGGAACTGACGTCCACGTCGAAGTCATCGTAATCGGCCACAAAGCCAACGTCATTGGTGTCCGTGGTGATGGAGCCGGATCCGAGCGAAGCACTGGTGGTCGCCGCGGTGACATTCACAAAGACAACGTCGAAGTCCCGGATGCTGTCTCCCGTGAAGACCCCGTCGAAATGCAGTTGGCCGAATGTCAGGGTGGCCCCTGAATTATTTTCAACATTGATTTCCAGGATGGATCCATCGGGCTTGTTCATTCGCAGGGCCTGAGTGTCGGAGACCGCACCGACCAGAGTTCCGAATGTTTCGTCCGTGCTGCCCCGGTTGGTCACGATGTCCCGGACCGCGGTCCCGGTGATTGTCGTGGTCACGAGAGCCGTGGAGAAGTCGGAATCCAGGCCGTCCGCCGTGGTGCTGTCCGACCAGGAATCCCACGATGCGAGAGTCGCCGCGCCGGCGGATGCCGAGGTCAGCACGATGGCCGTCATCGCGATTGACGCGGCGGAGGCAACGGTTCTGTTTCGTTGTTTTTTCATCATTCGTGTCATCATGTCGGAGGTGATGGTCCGGGGTGCGGCCGATTAGTCGGCGGTGGGGGTGACCACCACGTCGTCGATGAACCATCCCATGTAGTCACTGGTTGAGCCACCGGTGCCGCTCAGGCACCACTCGATGCGCACCGGTTGACCGAGAGCGCTGGCGGGGATGGCGACCGGGCCGATCGACTCCCAAGCGGCGCTTTCGATGTCGGTGTCGATGACGGTGACGATATCCGCCGCGATCACCGTGTCGGTGGTGTCGTCGATGATGTTGACGGTCACGGAGTCGTTGACTTCAAGGTCGATGGCCTGGGCGAAGGACAACTCGGCGGCAGTGACGCCGGTGAGGTCGATCACCGGGGAGCGCAGGCAGGTGTCGGTGGTCGGGTTGATGTAGTAGCCCGGGTCGCTGAGGTCGGTGCCCCAGCAGTATGCGGACCCGCCATTGCCGGAGGTGACGCTTCCTCCCGGGTTGTCCGCCGATACGGGAGTGCCATAGGACCAGTCGGTGCCCTCGACCTTGGCGGTCGTGAACCCGCCGTCGCCGTTTTCAAAGTCCTCGGACAATAGCGGGGTGACCGGTTCCTCGAGCAGCGCGAAGAAGCGGCGGGTGCCGTTCTTCAGGACGCCGGTGAGGGTTTGGGTGCCGGTTCCGGAGCTGATGATGTTCTCATAGGTGGTCACTCCGTCATTGTAGGGCAGCCAGGTGGTGGGGCTGGTGCTGAGATCGGTGCTGCTGACCAGGTCGTATTGCATGCCGCTGATGCTGTTCCACTCGAAGTCGAGGTTGTCGCCGTTCTGGGTGATCTGCAGGACGAGGTCCGGGACGGAAATGGCTTTCGCCCTGACCACGAAGTTGTCGAGTTTGGACGTGTTGGTGAGGTTGTTCCCCACGCTGATGTAGTTTTCGTCGGTCGCACTCCAGGTGAACGATCCGGAGGTGAAGGCGGTTTCGCTGTCGTCGAAGAACACACTGTAAGTCACCGTCGACCCGGCATTGAAGTCGGAGAAGTCGTAGTCGATGCGCATGGTCGTCGGCGCATCCGGCAACCCGCCCGTGACGGATTCCGTCTCGTTCTGGACTCCGTTGTTCCAGATTTCGAGGGAATCGGTGGTGTTGCGATAGCCGACCCAGAGGTCCGGGACGGTTCTGCCCGAGGCGACCGAATTGTCATTGGCCGTCAGTGCGTCGAGTTCGGCAAGAGACTGACCCACGCCGATGCCCCAGTAGCGTCCACTGCCGCCCGTGTTGTAGGAGACGATGTCGACGGTGATGCTGAAGCCGCCACCGGCAGAGATGACCGTGTCGGTGAAGTTGTGATCGTTGATGTAGGCGAGTCCGCCGTTGACGCCGTCGGAGGCGTCGACCTGGGTCAGGGCGCCGTCGACAACCCCGAAGGTGTTGCTGGCGAAGGCTCTTGCGGTCCACATCAGGCTGCCGAGGGTTCCGTATTTGCCGTTGTTGGTGCCGTTGATGTCGCCGTCGGTGCTGGTGCCGCCGGCCGTCACCGTGGCATCGGGTCGGTCGAAGCTGTCAGCGAAGAGGATGGTCTGGTCGACAGCGCTGGTGGTGAAGGTCCAGGTGGTCGAGTCGCTGATTCCCGCGAAGGGGTTGCCGGAGAGGTCGGTGAAGGCCGTGCCGGGGAGGTTGACGTAGTAAGCGGTATCGGGATCAAGGGTCGCGGTCGGGAAGAACACGGCCTCCGAGCCATTGATGGTGACGTTGCCGGAGGTCACGTCGATCGTGGCGACCACGCTGCCATCGCTGACGAGATGGATCGTGATTTCACCGGTGCCCACCTGCACGTCTTCGTCGAAGGTGAGCGAGAGGTTGGCGCTGGTCGGGACGTCGGTCGCGCCGGCGACGGGACTCATGCTGCTGCTGGCCGGCGCGGTGCCGTCGGTGGTGAAGGTCCAGTTGAGGGTGTCGGTCGCGAGCAGGCCGGCATACGAATTTCCGGAAAGGTCCTCGATGGCGGTCGGGCTGATTTCAACGGCAAACTCGTCACCCGCCGCGAGATCCGCTGCCAGGTCGATGGTCAGGGTGGAGCCCGAGACCGAGAGCGTGCCGTTCGGATCAGCAGGATCGGATACGTCGATGACGGTGTCTGCCGGGTTGGTCAGGTTCTTGATCGTGATGGTGCCGGTGGTGCCAAGTGCGATGTCCTCGTCGAAGGTTGCCAGCAGATCGGTGGATGTCAGGAGGTTGGTGGAGTCGTCCACTGGGTCGGTATCGACCAGGGTGGGCGGGGTGCCGTCGATGGTGAACGTCCAGGTGGTGGTGTCCGGAGCGAGAATCCCGGCGTAGGGATTTCCGGCGAGGTCCTCGACCACGGCCGCGTCGATTTGAATGGCATATTCGTCGCCCGGGGTCAGAGGCACGGTCGGGGTGATCGTCAGTTCGAGTCCGGCGACCGAGAGCGTGCCATCCGGATCCGTGCCCGGCAGGGAGATCACGGTGTCGGACGGATTGGTCAGGTTCTTGATCGTGACATTGCCGGATGTTCCGAGTGCGATCAACTCGCTGAAGCTTGCCACGAGGGATCCGGATGCCGGCACATTGGTCGCATCATCCGCCGGGTTGGTGGACGAGAGGGTTGGCGGAGTGGAGTCGGAGGCGTTCGATTGTTCGGTCAGCTTGAAATTATCGACGAGGCTGCCCACGGGTGAAGCGCTGCTTCTCGTGCCATAGCTGCCGATGCCGACGTAGTTCAGGTCGTCCACCGGGGAGGAAACCACCTTGGGTCCACCGACAATGGAGGTTCCATCCATGAGGAAATCCGCGGTGAAGCTGGTGCCGTCACCGGTGGTGTTGATCACGACCGACAGGCTGACCGTGGATCCGCCGACATAGGTTCCGGTATTGGCGATTTCATTGGAGGAAGCAGGGCCTGCCCATGTGCGGATCGTCCCGTCCTGGCCGTATTGCCACCAGGCAAGACCGCCAAGGTTCGGAAACCGGTTGGTAGTGTCGGCCACCGCGTCATTGATTCCGGATGTGGTGAAGCCGAGGCCAATGTATTTGAGGGCCGTCAGATCGTTTCCGGTATGATTCAGGTCCATGGACAAGGTGTAGATCTGGTCCACCACCGGTTCGAATGGCAGAAGCGTCGCACCCGCCCAGGCGCCATTCGCACCTCCTCCGTTGACCGTTCCGTCGTTGTTCAAAAACTCGGATTTGGCGTCCCATGTGCCGGTGCCAGAAGCGACCGCCACTCCGTCCAGGCCGGCCGAACCGTCTCCATCGAATGTTTCCAAGTAAATTTCTGTCTGGGCGATTCCCGGCGTCGCCGAGAAAAACAGGCCGGCCAAGGTTGCTGCGGCAATGCCTGACAGCGAACTGCTTTGGATTAGTGGGATTTTCATTATTGGGTTATTTAGTGGGTTATCCTCGGATGTACAATGAGCCCCAGAAAGGCTATTACCCAATCATGGTTGTCCCATTGGGGGGATTGGGACAGGTCGGCGGATTTTTTCTCCGGACCGGCGGTTTCTGTCCGGGGGGGCAGGGGGCTGCCCGGCGTAGGCGAGGGGGCTGCGGAACAGGCGGGTCGGATGAAAGTGGTGCCAGCGCACTCGATGCGAGTGTCGATCGGGGGTGCACAAGAAATCGGCCGATACAAAAACCGGGGAGGCCTGCTGACGAGGCCACCCCGGTGAGTGTGTGATTTCGGGTCGGTTCCATGGCTGCGGGGGCCATGGTCTGGTCACCGCGTCAGCGGCGGCGGCGCAGCAAGCCTAACAGGCCGAGGGCGCCCAGAAGAGCGGCCGAAGGTTCGGGGATGAGGGAAAGCGTGGTGCCGTCGGCGGTGACCAGGAAGTTTTCGGCGAAGATGCCTTCGGTCACCGTTGTGCCGTCGAGGGTTGCGGTGTTGATGATGTTGTTTTCCCAATCCGTGGAGCTGAGGGTGGTAGCGGTGAGCGAACCGGTCCAGTCGGAGAAGAAGTTGAGCGCGCCCTCCAGCGAGAGGGTATCGACGGTGAGGGTGGCGCTGCTGCTGATGTTGATGGTGCCCGATGCAGTCGAGCGGAAGTGATCCGCGGAGACCGTGCCGCCGAAGAAGTTGAGCGTGCTGTTGTTTTGAGCGCCAAAATAGCCGGTATTCGGGGAATTGATACCCACCGTGTGGGTTCCGCCGTTCACCGTGATGGTTCCGCCGCCGTTGGCCTCGAAGTCATCGTTGACGTTGGTGACCGAGCCGGCGTTGAAAATGAAATTGCCGGTGGTGCCGCCGGTGAAAATGTCGTCATTCACGGTGACGGTGACATCGTTGAAGGTCACGCTGTTTGGGTTGAATCCCACCACGTCGATGGCTGCCGTCAGCGTGCTGCCTCCGCCAAAAACAAGGTCACCGGTGATTGCCAAGGTGCCGGCAGCAGAGGTGGAGGGCCAGGATGCATCGATGTTGACGTAGCCAGTTTCTCCGGTGGCGGGCAGCGTGCCGGTATCCCAGTTTGATTCGTCATTGATGTTGCCGCTGGTCGTCAAGGTGGCGGCGTGGATGCTGGCCGCAGCCATGACGGACGCGGCAGAGAGGAGTGTCAGGGACTTCAGGGGGTGGTATTTCGGTTTCATGGTCGTATCGTGTCGTGTCGTGTTAATTTGAGTATTCGAAGGATTGGTGACTTAGGGGGTCTCGACTAGCTGTGAGGCAGGTTCCTCGATCAGTGCGAAGAAGCGGCGGGTGCCGTCCTTCAGCACGCCGGTCAGGGTCTGGGTGCCGGTTCCGGTGCTGAGGATGTTCTCATAGGTGGTCACCCCGTCATTGTAGGGGAGCCAGGTTGTGGGGTTGGTGGTGAGATCGGTGCTGCTGACCAGGTCGTATTGCATGCCGGACATGCTGTTCCACGCGAAGTCGAGGTTCCCGTCGCTCTGGGCGATCTGCAATTTCAGAGGGTCGATGGGGGCGGTGGCATTGAGGGTGAGGGTGTCGCCGGTCACGACGAAGTTGTTGGCAAAGACGGTGGAGTCAATGGTGCCGCCATCGAGGGTGGCTCCGGCGCCAACGAGGGTCGTCTCCCAGTCGATACCCGGAATGGTGAGCGAACCAGTCCAGTCAGTCGCGAAGTCAAGCGCGCCAGCCAGATCGATGGAATTTGCCGTGAGCGTGGCAGCGCCGCCCACGTTGATGGTGCCGGTATCAACTACGCGGAAGTGATCCGCGGAGACCGTGCCGCCGAGGAAGTTGAGCGTGCTATTGGTTTGAGCACCAAAATTCGCGGTGCCGGCAGGGGCGATGCCCACCGTGTGGGTTCCGCCGTTCATCGTGATGGTTCCGCCGCCGTTGGCTTCAAAGTCGTCGTTGACGTTGGTGACCGAGCCGGCGTTGAAGATGAAATTGCCGGTCGCCGCGCCGGTGAAGATGTCATCATTCACGGTGACGGTGACATCGTTGAAGGTCACGCTGTTTGGCTTGGATCCCACCACGTCGATGGCTGCCGTCAGCGTGCTGCCTCCGCCAAAAACAAGGTCACCGGTGATTGCCAAGGTGCCGGCAGCAGAGGTGGAGGGCCAGGATGCGTCAATGTCCACGGTGCCCGTTTCACCCACGAGAGGCAGCGTGCCGGTATCCCAGTTTGATGGGGTATTGATGTTGCCGCTGGTCGTCAAGGTGGCGGCGTGTGCGGCGGATGCGACCGTGAGGGCGGCCGACAGGAGGAGGTGTCTGTTGAGGGGGGAATACGTCAAACTCATGGAATTGGTTGTTGGTGTGGTCTGAGAGAGGTTCTGACCATGCACCGCCATTCGGGGAGACGATTTGCGCGCATGGCGCAGGGTGTCATCGTGATCCGAAATTGAGCATGAATGGGGCCTCCCATTGGACACAGATGGGGGGCCGGCCGTGTCGATTGGGACAAGGATCGTAAAAAAAAAAGCCGGAATTATCCGGCTCGGTTGGGGGTGGGGGCGGTGGCCGGGGTGTGCCGGGTCCCGGGAAACGCCCGGAAACCGGACGGTTTCGGGATGAAAGCGTCCGGATTTCCGAGGGTCGGGTGTTGTGGGGTGTCAGATCCAGGAGACTTCGGGCGGGAGGTCGACGAAGGTTCCGTCGATGCAGAGCGGTTTGCCGTCGAGGGTGACGCGCGAGCCTTCGCCGAGGCTGGAGATGAGGTCCCAGTGGAGCACGCTTTTGTTGGTGTTTCCGGTTTCCGGGTATCCGGCGCCGAAGGCGAGGTGGAACGAGCCGCCCATTTTCTCGTCATAGAGGATCTGGCCGGTGGGTTTGGAGATGGCGCGGTTGGTGCCGAATGCGACTTCGCCGATGCGGCGGGCGCCTTCGTCCTGGTCGAGCATGGAGATGAGGAAGTCCTGGCCCTCATCGGCGGTGACGTCGGTGGCGCGGCCGGACTCGAGGACGATGCGTGCGTTGCGGACGGCGCGGCCCTGGTAGACGCAGCGTTTGTCGAAGACGACCACGCCTTCGGCGCCGCCGTTGGGGGCGTTGAGGTTCGGGCCGGAGTAGACTTCGCCATCGGGGAAGTTTTTGCGGCCGGGGCTGGAGAGCCAGCGCATGCCGGCGGTGTTCACCTTGAGGTCGGTGCCGAGCGGGGTCTGGAAGTGGAGTTCGCTGCCGGACATGAGTTTTTCGGCGAGCGCACATTGCCAGCGGTCGAGTTCCTGCCAGAAGGCGACGGGGTCCTCGCGGTCGAGTTGGCAGGCGCTGACGACGAACTTGCAGTAGTCGCTGAGGCTCATTCCGGCGTCCTGGGCATAGGCGTTGGTGGGGAAGAGGGTGGTGCTCCAGAGCAGCGGGCGTTCGCCGGGGGCGCTGGCGGGGTCGTCTCCGGCGGCGGCGCGGCGGAAGAAGAGTTCGCGGCCTTTTTTATTGGCCTTGGCGGCGCGCTGGATGATGGCGGGGTCGAATTTGTCGAGGGCGCGGAGGTTGGTGGATGCGGCGAGGTTGATGGTGGCGTCCACGGTTTCCCACTCCTGCAGGGTGAACGGGTTTTCCCAGTCGAGTTGCTGTTCGTTGGCGAGTTCGTAGAACGCTTCGTTGAGGGATTCCGGGCGGCAGTTGGCGATCGGCAGGCCGCCGGCGAGGAGGACCTTGCGGTAGACGGCTTCCATCAGCGGGGTGGCGGCGGGGGCGGAGGTGATGCGCACGATGTTGCCGGGCTGGATGCGGGTGGCGTGGCGGACGAGGACGTCGGCCCAGCGTTCGAGGTGGAGGTTGGTGAGGGTGGTTTGGTCGTTCATAAGAGTGTGCGGGAAATTGGTTTTTGGTGGTTGGTTTCCGTTAGGTCATTCGCCCGGACGGGGTGAATGCATGGTCGGACGGGGTTGGTGTGGGTGTGAGTGATTCGGATTCGGGATCGTTCACATCGGGAGCGGATGCCGATTGCCGTGCGTTGGGGTGCCGTGGCCGGATGGTCGGGCCGGAGGGCTGCCGGATGGAATGCGCCAAGCCGCTGAGGAGTGGACTGCGGCGGGTGTAGCGGAAGCTTCGGGTGTGATCAATGGGAACCACGCGGAGATGGTGAAAAGTGGGGTTGCTGGAGTGGGTGGCGGGCCGTTGGCCGGAGTGGCCTGAGGCGGGTGACCGGCACGGTCCCGCCACTCACCATGGTCCCCGGAGTGTGCTGATAGGGACAGAAATTCCGCGAAATGGGACAAGTCACCGGGATTCTTTCCGATTCGCCGGATTCTCCCTTGTCATGGGTGCATTCGTCCGGTCTAACGCCCTTGGCGGGAGGTGGATTCCCCAGTTTTTCCGCTGCTTGGAAACCATGAACTTGAATTTCATTTCCCTTGGATCGGCGGTTTTTCTGTCTGCGACGGTTCAGGCGTTTGCGGTGTCGGATGCGGCCGTGACGAAACCGAATGTGCTGTTTATTTCGATCGACGATCTGAACGACTGGATCGAGCCGCTGGGCGGGCATCCGCAGGCGAAGACACCGAACATGAACCGGCTGGCCGGGGAGGCGGTGAATTTCGCGCGCAATTATTGTCCGTCGCCCGGGTGCAATCCGTCGCGCTCGGCGGTGATGACCGGCTATCATCCGGTGACGTCGGGCATGTATTCCAACTACCAGGACTGGCGGGTGGTGATGCCGGATGCGGTGACGCTGGGCGAGTATTTCCGCAAGCACGGGTATTTTTCCGCCGGGGCGGGCAAGATTTTCCACTACACGCAGGTGGCGCCGAAGTGCTGGGATGATTATTATCCGTCGATCGAGGAGCCGATGCCGGACTACTACAGTCCCAAGCCGGGGGGGACGGTGAACATGCCGCAGTTTCCGGGGATGTATGGTGCCTTCGACTGGGCGCCGATCCCGCTGCCGGATGACGAAACCGGCGACGCCAAGAGCGTGGACTGGATTTCCAAGCAACTGGCGCGCAAGCACGACAAGCCGTTTTTCCTGGCCTGCGGGATCTACCGTCCGCACCTGCCGTGGTATGTGCCGCAGAAGTATTTCGACCAGTTTCCGCTCGACTCGATCGAGCTGCCCGAGGTGATGGATGGTGATTTGGACGACCTTGGCGGGCGGGCGCTGAACATTGCCTCGCGCGGGGGCGGCTACCACCGGCACGTGGTCGAGGCCGGCCAGTGGAAGCAGGCGGTGCAGGGGTATCTGGCGTCCATTGCGTATGCGGATGCGATGCTCGGCCGGCTGTTGGACGCGCTCGACAAGAGCCCGCATGCCGACAATACCATCGTCGTCCTGTGGTCGGACCACGGGTGGCAGCTGGGTGAAAAGCAGCACTGGCGGAAATTCGCGCTGTGGGACAACGTGGCGCGCTGCGTGATGATGATCAAGGTGCCGAAGGGGACGCCGGCGCTGCCGGAGGGGTCCGCGGCTGGCGGGAAATCCACCCGGGTGACGTCGCTGATGGACATTTACCCGACTCTGGTGGAGCTGTGCGGGCTGCCGCCGCGCACGGATCTCGATGGCAACAGTCTGGTGCCGTTGTTGAAAGATCCGGCCATCGAGTGGAAGTATCCTGCGCTCACGACCTATGATTTCGGTGAATATTCGATCAGCACCGAGCGCTGGCACTACATCCGCTACATTGACGACACCGAGGAACTCTACGATCATGCGGCCGATCCGAACGAGTGGCACAATCTGGCCAACCAAGAACAATTCACCGCAACCAAGGCGCGGCTCGCCAAGCTGGTGCCGGAGCACCCGGCGCCGCTGCGCTCCGAGACCCTGACCGAGTTGGCGCCGCACCACATCCGTCCCTACCAGTCGAAGGAGGAATACCTCCGGCGGCAGCAGAAAAATTCCCCATCCGAAAAGCCATGATGAAGCGCATTCCCGCATTTAGAACACCCCTGAAGATGATTAGTCGAATACTCAAGACCGCGTCCCTGCTCGCCGGCCTGTGCCAGTTTGCCCATGCCGCCGCCCAGCCGAATGTCGTGATCTTTCTGGCGGACGACCTTGGTTACGGAGACCTCGGCTGCTACGGCCATCCGTATGTGCAGACCCCGCACATCGATGCGTTTGCCGACGAAGGCGTGCGGCTGACGGATTGTCACTCGGCCGGGACGGTGTGTTCGCCGTCGCGGGCCTCGCTGCTCACCGGGCGCACGCCGTATCGGGTGGGGTTCTATTCGATCGCCGGCCAGCCCAAGGGCAGCCACCTGCTGAAGAAGGAGATCACGCTGGCCAAGCTGCTGCAGGCCAAGGGCTACGACACCTGTTTCGTCGGCAAATGGCACCTCGGCCATTTTGATACCGAGGCCAACCCGGGCGATCACGGTTTCGACCACTGGTTTGCCACGGAAGCGAATGCGTTCGACGGTCCGGAGAGTCCCGGGAAATTCGTCCGCAACGGGGAAAAAGTCGGTGAGATCAACGAATGGTACTGCGATGCGATCGTCAAGGAGGCGACCGACTGGTTGGCCGCTCGTCCCGATCAGGACAAGCCGTTTTTCCTGCTGGTCTGCTCGCACGAGCCGCACACGCCGATTCATCCGCCGGAATCCTACTCCGACCGCTATGACGACAAGCGGATTGACGATCAGGAGGTCGGCATCGGCTACGGCCAGGTGCACCGCCCGCTCGAACGGGACATCAGCGGCAACAAGAAGTACTTTTACGGCACGGTGACGCAGCTTGACGATGCATTCGGCCGGTTGGTGAAGGCGATCGACGACCAGGGTCACAAGGATGACAGCATGGTGGTGTTTACCAGTGACAACGGGCCGGAAACTCCGGTGACGGTTGAGGAGTCGAACAACGAATGGGAAGACCCGATCCGCGACCGCTGTTTCGGCACGCCGGGGGCGTGGCGCGGGATGAAGCGCTACGTGTATGAAGGCGGCCACCGGGTTCCCGGGATTGTGCGCTGGCCCGGCACGGTGAAGGCCGGCACGCTTTCGAGCGAACTCGTCAATGGCACCGACTGGATGCCGACGGTTTGCGCCGCCACGGGCATTCCGCTGCCGGACGACCGGGTGATCGACGGGGTCGACATCGTCGATGCGCTGGCCGGGAAGCCGGTTGAGCGTCCGGTGCCCGCGTGTTGGACGTTTCCGGTGCTCTATGACACGCTGTATCTGCCGAGCATGGCGATGCGTGAGGGGAGCCAGGTTCTGGTCGGCTGGTTCGCGAAGAAACAGCCGGATCAAAGCAGCTCCGAATGGGTGCTGTCGACCAGGCTCGATCGGTTTGCGCTCTACGATCTATCCGTCGACCGCTCGCAGTCATACGAGCTGAGCGCCAAGCGGCCGGAGGATTTCGAACGCATGAAGGCGAAGATGGTGGAGCTATTCAAGGGCATCCAGAAGGATGGTCCCGAGTGGAAACAGAAGTGAGCATGGCAGCCGGGCGAACCCGCCCGCGAGGTGCCCCGGGCCGATGACGCCCGGGGCCGATGACGCCCGGGGCCGGCAACCGAAACGAACGATGAAGGTATTCAAATTGATTTTGCCGGTTCTGATGCCGATTGGCGTGCATTTCGCGGCAGCCAATGAGGCAAACCAGCCGCAGTTGCAGGTCATCAATTCCAGTGGGGAAGCGATGGAGGTGTTCCGGCTGGATGCGGATGGCGGGCGGGTTTCCAGCGCGCTTGTGACGGCGGGGGACGAGACGTCGATCGACACCACCATCGGTGACGAGTTTGAAATGGTCGGCCGCAAGAGCGGAGCGCGGGTGAAGGTGACGAGCAAGGTGCCGGTGCAGGCGGTTTGTTTCGACCCTTCGGGAAAGGACGGGGTGCCGGGGTTTTACCGCCAGCGTGTCGATGTGATGGGATTTCCCGTCGTCGCATCCGACAAGGTGAATCCGTATGCGCTGAAGGAGGCCGCGTATCTGATCGGCAGCATGCTCGCGAAGCGGCCGGACGTTGCGAAGGCGATGGTCGACAGCGGTGCGCGGATGAGCATCATGGCCCACAACGAGTTCACGACCGATCTGCCGCTTCATTCGCGGATGGCCGGGGACGGGGACGACGAGGGGCCGGTCCCGGGTGTCAGTGCGAAGGACTTCTGGGACGCGCGTGCGAGGGGGCTGGGAGGCAGCCGGACGGATCCCGTCTGTTCCTGTGGCGAGGAAAACCTGCTTTGTTTCGAGGGTGATCCGTATTCGACGGAGAACATCCTGATTCATGAATTCGCGCACAACATCCACCTGCGGGGGATGCTGAATGTGGATCCGACTTTCGACGACCGATTGGAAGCGGCCTATCAGGAGGCGATGAAGCAGGGATTGTGGAAGAACAAATACGCCGCGAACAACCGCTTCGAGTACTTCGCCGAGGGCGTGCAGTCGTGGTTCGGCAACAACCGTGAGAACGATCACGACCACAACCACGTGAACACCCGCGCCGAGTTGGTCGAGTATGACCCGGTGCTCGCCGGATTCTGCAAGGAGGTGTTTGGCGATACCGAGCTGGTGTATACCAAGCCGACGACCCGGCTCAACGGCCACCTGGAGGGCTATGACCCGGAGCAGGCGCCCGAGTTCGTGTGGCCGGAGCGGCTGAAGAAGGCGCAGGCGGAAATCCGGCGGCTGGCGAGAGAGGCGGACGAGGCCTGAGTGGCGGTCCGGCGCAGCGCTTGAGGAGCGCTTGGGTTCCGCATGCGGTCTCGGCGAGACCGCGCCAGGCCGTTGGCAAATCCATGAATCAATTGATGAAGCGCGGCGCTGGCATCCCTGCCGGGATGCGATGACTCCCGGGATCCGGGAATCCGGGGGTGTCGCTGCGCTCGACCCCCGGCTACTGGCTGTGATCACTCCGGGATCTTGTGGTGGCGGGGCTTTGTCAACAAGCTGATGCGCTCTCGGCGAGACCGCGCTATCGTGGCTGGGTGAGCCCGGGTGTCAGCTGGTCCGGGCGGAATCGGGCCGGGCTGGAAACGAAAACGGCCGGAACTCCCCGTGGGGAATTCCGGCCGGTGTGCTATGCCAACGAAATTCGTGGGAACCTTACCTGCGGCGGCGCAGCAGGCCGAGCAGGCCGAATGAACCGAGGAAGGCGGCAGCCGGCTCGGGAATGGCCGTGAAGGTGGCGTCGTTCATCGTGACGCCCTCGTTGCCCTGTGGGAAGAGGGTGCTGGCCGCTGCGAGCTGTGCGAGTCCGTAGACCGCCAGCGCAAGGGTGAGACATGCATGCAGGATCATCGTGGAGTGTGGGGTGCGGTGTGGGTGAGTGGGGTGTGGGGCCGATTGACAACGATGCGCGGTGATTCCTCCGTCTCCCGGTGAACGGGGATTGGGATGAAGTCTGGGGAACAGGCGCTCACGAAATCAATATGGTGGGCCGGGATCGTGATTAGGACAGAAAAACGAAATATAAAGGAGGTCGGAGAGAGCGGGCAAAAAATCGGCCGGGCCACCAATTGGCAACCCGGCCGGGTGTGATGATTGAGTCGCTGTGAGCGCCGGGATCAGCGGCGGCGGCGCAGCAGGCCGAGCATGCCGAATGCACCGAGCAGTGCGGCGCTGGGCTCCGGGATGGTCGCTAAGGACGTGAGGGTCACATCATTCAAAGTGAAGCCACTATTCCCTTGCGAGTATGCGGCGAAATAATACTCACCGTCCGCCGAATCCGTGAAGAGGCTGGAGAGGGCGCCGGCGCCCAAGCTCCCGCTGGTTCCATCAAGATCGAAAGTAGCACTTCCGTCCGTGTTGACCGTTAGCGAGAATGATTGCGTGGTGCCGAGTACGATCGCAGAATTCAGACTGGTGGATACCGAAGCCAATGTGCCGAAGTCGGCATTCAGGCCCTGCAGGGAGTTTCTCGTTGTGGTAGAAAAGCCGACGGCATTCAGGCCATCCTGATCGGATGTCATGAAGGCATTCAGGTTGCCTGTGGCACCGACACCATTCGTGCCTGCCGGTCCCGCCGTGACCTCATCGACAATACCGAATGATGAGGTAAACGAGGGGTTGCCTGTGGCGGCGGTCGTGAAAGTAAGGTCGAGTGTGAAGCCAGAGCTCAGATCGAATTGATTGGCGGAATGTGCCCAAGTGACTCGGTTGCCAAAGTTGGTCTGTGCGACGGCATTGCCGGTTGCATCATCAAACGGATCGGCGGCAGTGATGTTGGTGCCGCTGATGAGGCCGCCACCGATGCCGAGGTTGGTGCCGATGCCATCGGCGTCATCGAAGGTGTCTTGATAGACGATGGTGCTGGCCGAGGCGATCTGCGCCAGGCCGAATGCGGCGAGCGGCAGGGTAAGGATGGTTTTCTTAAGCATGGTTGTGTGTGGGTACTGTTGGCGGCGGCACTTCGTTGGAGGCTGACAGAATTCACTTCCCGGATTGAGGAGCGGAATTCGGACAACGCTCCCGTCTTTCATGGATGAAAGGCGATGAAGCACAGCCGTTGGAGTCAACCGCTAGAGCAATTTCCCTGCCAGTGCACTGGAAAACGAAATTTTCTGGGAGGTGATTCGGCTGGATTTCGTGCTGTGGTATGGGGGGCGGCTGGGTACGGAAAGCGGCCGGGCCACCAATTGGCGGCCCGGCCGGGTGTGATGATTGAGTCGCTGTGAGCGCCGGGATCAGCGGCGGCGGCGCAGCAGGCCGAGCATGCCGAAGGCACCGAGCAGAGCGGCGCTGGGCTCGGGAACCACTTCGGTGCCCTGGATGATGAAACGCGTGGTCCGTGAAGTGGTGGTGATGTGAGCAGTTGTACTGATTGAAGTACGTCCGCCGTAGGTGGCGTTGTAGCCGCCTTCGTTGTATTGGAAGTAGTCGGGACTTGATGCCGCCGACTCGTCATAGGTGAAGAAGAAGCCGAAATCGGAGTTCTCCGTTACGGTGATTGGAGTGGCCAGTTCGAAGGTGACGTAGTCGCCGTTGCTGATCAAACCATCGATGGTGAAGGCTTCAGTGTAGAGCGGAGTCACGGTGGTCCCGACGTAGTAGTCGCTGCCGTTGGTTGCCGTGGTGTGGCCGGTGCCCGTGTCGAACTGGGCGGTGGTTCCCTGGTAGATCCGCAATGTCATCGTGTCACTGTCGAAGGTCTGGTCTCCGTTCTTGCTGATCGTGATGGCGGAGATCTCGTAGGTGGTGAATGTTGCATCCGTTCCAGTGCCCAATGAGAATCCGTTGCCTCGGGCGTGGTTGGTGCTGTTGTCTTCGTCGAAGAGTCTCGAATACGTGCCGCCGCTGTCGTTGTTGACGAGGAGGTCTACGCTCGGAGCCGTGCTGGAAACGGTCACTGCAGCCGACGCCATTTGCGCCAGGCCGAATGCGGCGAGTGGGAGGGTAAGAATGGTTTTCTTAAGCATGGTTGTGTGTTGGTGGTTTGTGGTTCAACCGATGCATCGCGGTGGTCTGACGGGATTTTCCTCGTGGATGGAGGAGTGGAATTCCGACGGGCCTGCCGTCTTTCATGGGACGAAAGACGGCGAAATGCAGCGGTTGGGTTAGTCCCCTACACAAATCCCCCTTCAGATGCACTGAAAATCGAAATTTTCTGAGTCGATTTGGCAAGGTTTACCATTTGGGGGCCTGCCGGGCTGTGGTCCGGGGTGGTAAGGCTGGGTAAAAAAAGCGGCCGGGCGACCAATTGGCGGCCCGGCCGGGTGTGATCATTGAGACACCGTGAGCGCGGAATTTTCCCTTTGGTTGAGTCCGGCGGGGCGGTGGGGCCGGGTCAGGCGAATTGCCATTTGTAGGGGGCTTTGGAGATTGGTTCGTTGCCGCCGGGGACGAGGTGGAGCATGTCTTCGATGCGGACGCCGCCGAGGCCGCGGTAGTAGAGGCCGGGTTCGGTGGTGACGACCATGCCTTTTTTGAAGCGCCAGGTGCCTTTGAGGCCGATGTTCGGTGCTTCGTGGACCTGCAGGCCGACGCCGTGGCCGAGCGAGTGGAAGAAGCCCTTCATGTCGCCCTTTGCGCGGGAGGTTTCGTAGCCTTCGGCGGTGAAGAAGTCTTCGACGGCGTGGTGGACCTTGCTGCCGACGACGCCGGGTTTGATCATGTCCAAGGTCATGGCGTGGGCCTTTTTGACGGTGCGGACGAGGCGTTTCTGGCCGTCGCTGGCCTTGCCCTTGAGGAAGGTGCGGGTCATGTCGCCCCAGTAGCCGTCGGACGGGCGCTGGGGGAAGATGTCGACGACGATGAGTTCGCCGGCGCGGATGGGTCCGGAGCCGGCGTTGTGGCAGTCGCAGGCCTGGTCGCCGCCGGCGGCGATGGTGTGGAGGGCGACGGCCCCTTCGGCGAGCGCGGCGATGCTGATGATCTCGTGGAGCCGCTGAGAGGTGAGGATTTTGCCATCGTGGACGAGTTGTCCGCGTTTGATTTTGGATTCGGCGAGGGTTTTGGCGACGGCGCGGAAGCCGGCGGCGCTGGCGCGGTTGCCTTTGCGGAGGGCTTCGACTTCGTCCGGGGTTTTGATGAGGCGTTGGGGGAAGATGCCGTCGGCGGGAGCGATGTCGATGTGGATTCCGGCGTCGCGGAGTTCGAAGGCGAGTCCGGCGGGGAAGCGAGGGGCGACGGTGAACCCGGAGATGCGGTGGAGGGCGGCGATGTGGCGGACGAGTTGGCAGGAGTCGGGGATTTGGCCGGCGGGGAGTTTGAAGCGTTTTGCGGCGCCGTCGCGGATCTCGGAGAGCAGGAGGATTTCGTCGAAGCAGGATTCTTCGGCCATGCGGTTGGCCTCCATGTCGGGGGCGATGGCGATTTTCTTTTTGCCGATGGAGAAGGCGAAGTACGGGTCAAACGCGGTGAAGCGGCTGAAGTAGAGCATGTCCGGGTCGCTGGCGTCGGAGTGGAAGAGGATGGACTTCGGGCGGTGCGCGGATTTGGCGGCGGCGGTGGATTTTTTACTGGGCATGGAGACGGTGGCGGGTGGGTGGGATGGGGCGGGACGGGCGAGGGGGTGGGAATCGGAGGATGTGGTTTGGCGTCAATGAGCGCCGCATCCAGCAAGCCATGTTGGTCCGGCTGGGGCGATTGGGACACGAGGCGGTGATTATTCCGGGTATAATTTTTCGCGGCCGCTTTGGACTCGACAAGCTGCGGTTGCTGCGCCCCATTTCTCCTCGCCAATGAGTATGATGAAATACCGAAGGCCGTTGATTGCGGCCGCTTTTTCGTGGATGGTCGGCATGGGTGTCTCAGTCGCAGGCAGCGGGGAATCTCCGCGTGCCAACATCGATTTTGACGCCGGCTGGAAGTTTCAAAAGGGGGATGCAGCGGAAGCCGCGGCCGCGGGTTTCGACGACTCCGCATGGCGTGCGCTGGATCTGCCGCACGACTGGAGTGTCGAGGGTCCGTTTGACGAGAAGAACCCGAGCGGGGCGTCGGGAGCGTATCTGCCGGGCGGCACGGGATGGTACCGGAAGACGTTCCGGGTGCCGGAGGGCAGCGCGGGCCGCAAGGTGTTCGTCGAGTTTGACGGCGTGCACATGAACGGCGAGGTCTGGATCAACGGCGAGCGGCTGGGCATGCGGCCGTATGGCTACCTCGGGTTCCAGTATGACCTGACTCCGCATTTGGATTTCACCGGTGAGAACACGATTGCGGTGAAGGTGAACAACTCGCTGCAGCCGGCGTCGCGCTGGTACACGGGATCCGGGATTTACCGCCACGTGTGGCTGAAGACCGCGGATCCGCTGCGGGTGGCGCACTGGGGGACGCAGGTGAGCACGCCGGTGGTCACTCCGGAGCGCGCCGCGGTGAAGGTGGCGACGACGCTGGTCAACGACTACGGTCAGGCACGGGGCGTGGTGCTGAAGCAGGCGGTGCTGGATGCGGATGGCAACCCGGTGGCATCGGCCAGCGGGCAGGTGGCCATGGAGGGTGCGGCGAGCAAGGTGGTGGAGCAGGCGCTGGAGATTGCCAGTCCGTCGCTGTGGTCGCCGGAGTCGCCGTATCTGTATTCGCTGCGCACGGAAGTGTGGGACGGCGACCGGCTGGCGGATGTCTATCAGACTCCGCTGGGTGTGCGGACGATCCGGTTTGACGCCAACGAGGGGTTTTTCCTCAATGGCAAGAGCGTGATCATGAAGGGCGTGTGCAACCACCACGACCTGGGGCCGCTGGGTGCCGCGCTGTGGGACGACGCGCTGGAGCGCCGGCTGGTGATGCTCAAGGAAATGGGCTGCAACGCGATCCGCACGGCGCACAATCCGTCGTCGCCGGAGTTGTTGGAAATGTGCGACCGGCTGGGCTTTCTGGTGGTCAACGAGACCTTCGACGAATGGCGCCGCGGGTGGTCGTTCGACAAGGAAACGAGGACCCTGGTGGCAAGCAAGGACAACAAGGGCAAGGCGCGGTATGGTTACCATCTGTTGTTCGACGAGTGGGCGGAGCACGACCTCGCCGAGCACATGAAGCGCGACCGGAACCATCCGTCGGTGATCATGTGGAGCGTGGGCAACGAAGTGCCGGAGGCGCAGAAGTTCGGCGAGCTGGAGACGCTCAAGCAACTGCGCGAGATCTGCCACAAGCTGGACCCGAGCCGGCCGATGACGGTGGGCTGCAACTTCATTGCCGGGGCGAACGAGACCGGCTTTCTCGAGCACATGGACATCGTCGGCTACAATGGCGGCGGCGGTTCGTGTTTCCTCTACGAGGAGGACCACAAGCGCTTCCCGCACCGCAAGATGTATGCCTCCGAGGTGCCGCATTCGCTGCAGACGCGGGGCGAGTACCGGACGCGTTCGCGCTACCGCGAGCCGAAGCACCAGCCGCCGCATTTGACGGAGCAGGAGGTGTTTCCGGAAACCAACGTGTTTTACGAGTCGTCCTACGACAATGCCGGGGTGCGGATCAGTTCGCGTGATTCGTGGCGATTGACCAAGACGCTGGAGTTTTTCATGGGTGAGTTCCGCTGGACGGGGTTCGACTATCTGGGCGAATCCGGCGGCTGGCCGCGGGTGATCGGGAACTTCGGTATCATCGACCTCTGCAATTTCCCGAAAGACACGTATTACTTCTACCAGAGTCAGTGGACGGACCAGCCGATGGCGCACCTGCTGCCGCACTGGACGTGGCCGGGCAAGGAGGGCGTGGAGATCCCGGTGTGGTGCTACACGAATGCCGACGAGGCCGAGTTGTTCCTCAATGGCAAGTCGCTGGGCGTGCGGAAGTTCGATGAAAAGAACGACATGCACCTGCAGTGGATGGTGCCGTATGCGCCGGGCGAGCTGAAGGTGCTGGCGAAGAAGGACGGCAAGGTCGTGGCGAGCTCCGTGCGCAAGACGGCCGGTGCCGCGGCGGGAGTGGCGCTGGATGCCGACCGCAAGGAGCTGGCGCTCGGCGGCCGGGACTTGTCCTACGTGGCCATCGAGATGGTGGACGCGGAGGGGATTTTCTCGCCGAAGGCGGACAACTGGGTTTCGGTATCCGTCGAGGGACCGGGCCGGTTGATCGCGACGGGCAATGGCGATCCGCTGAGTCACGCGAGTTTCCAGACGTCGCACGTCAAGGCGTTCAACGGGCTGGCGCTGGCGATCATCGCCTCCGATGAGAAGGCGGTGTCCGACTACAGGAAGCGGCTGAAGAAGGGCGAGGAGTTTTCCAACGAGATCGTGGTGAAAGTCAGCGCCAAGACCTGGAAGACCGGAGAGGTCAGAATCCAAACCCTGGGAGAATCGAAGTGATGAAAGCGCTGAGCCTGTGTTTGCTGATGGCCTGTGGTGCGGTTGCCGCCGCGGGTGCCGACAAGCCGCTGAACATTCTGTTGCTGTATGCCGACGACTGGCGGCACGACACGCTGGGGGTGGCGGGAAACCCGGTGGTGAAGACGCCGGAGATCGACAAGCTGGCGCATGATGGCGTGCGGTTTTCCTCGAACTACGTGACCACGGCGATCTGCGGTGTGAGCCGGGCGAGCCTATTCACGGGCAAGTGGATGTCGCGCCACGGATGCCGCGGGTTCAAGATGTGGACGGATGAGACGCCGTGGTCGGAAACGCTGCCGGGCCTGCTCAAGGAGAGCGGCTATTACCTCGGTCACGTGGGCAAGTGGCACAACGGCAGGACGTATCCGTCCGACAAGTACGACTTCAGTCGTTTCTATCACGGTAAGCACTGGTATGAGGTCGAGGGAAAGGGCCAGGTTCACGTCACCCAGCGCAACGAGAACGATGCGATGGAGTTCCTGCGCGAACGTCCGAAGGACCAGCCGTTCTGCCTGACCGTGGCGTTTTTCGCGACGCATGCGTGGGACGGGCATCCGCTGCAGTTCCTGCCGCAGCCGCAGAGCTACAACCTCTATCAGGACGTGCATGTGCCGGTTCCGGTGAATGCGACCGAGGAATCGTGGCAGCGCCTGCCGGATTTCTTTTCCGACCGCAACGAGGGCCGCAACCGCTGGCGCTGGCGGTTTGACACGCCGGGGAAATTCCAGGAGATGATGAAGAATTACTACCGGCTTGCGAGCGAGGTCGACGCGACCTGCGGGCGCTTGATCGGCGAGTTGGAAAACCAGGGTGTGCTCGACAACACGCTGGTGATTTTCACCACCGACAACGGCTACTACCACGCCGAGCACGGGCTGGCGGACAAGTGGTACCCGCACCAGGAGAGCATCCGGGTGCCGCTGATCATCCGCGATCCGCGCATGGCCGAGGGCAAGCACGGCGAGGTGAGTGAGGCGATGACGCTGAATGTCGACCTCGCGCCGACGATTCTCTCGGCGGCCGGCATCGAGGTGCCGGAGCGGATGCAGGGCGAGGACATCGCCGGGCTGTATTTGTCCGATGCGTCCAAGCGCTGGCGGACCGAGTTTTTCTACGAGCACCCGACGCTGCAGAACAAGAACTTCATTCCGGCGTCCGAGGCGCTGGTGCGCAAGGATTGGAAATACATGTTCTGGCCCGAAGAAGGGGTGGAGCAGTTGTTCAACCTGACGGTGGATCCGATTGAGGAAAACGACCTCGCCGGGGACCCGGAACAAGCGAATCGTCTGGCGGCGATGCGCAAGCGCTTCAACGAGTTGAAGGCGGCCGCGAAGTGAGCGGTCGCCGGGCGGCCGGCCCGGCAGCCGCGGGTGATAGAGCGGCGGGCGGGATTTCGTATGATCGCGAGTCCCGCAGCGCTGCCGATCGTCGCTCCGTCAGCTTCGGTCATTATTTCAAATTATTTCCAGATTCATGAATACCACCGGTTTTTCCCGTCGTCGTTTCCTCAAGACCACCGCTGCCGCGGCACCATTCATTCTGCCGTCGCGGATCTGGTCGGCGGCGGTGAAGCCGAACGACCGGATCGGCATCGGCTTCATCGGCATGGGCAAGCTGGCGCACAACCGGCTGCGCGGGTTTCTGGCGCAGGACGACCTGCAGGCGATCGCCGTGTGCGACGTGGATGCCACGCGCCGCGGACTGGGGAAAAAGGCGATCGAAGCGTATTACTCCGAGAAGAACGGAGCCGCCTACTCGGGCTGTGACATGCACGCCGAGTATGAGGAAATGATCCGCCGGGACGACATCGATGCGGTGATGGTCGCCACGCCGGACCACTGGCACGCGGCGATCGCCATTGCGGCGATGAACGCGGGCAAGGACGTCTATTGTGAAAAGCCGCTGACCCACACGATTCACGAGGCCAAGGCGATGATCGCCGCGGTGAAGCGCACCAAGGCGGTGCTGCAGACGGGCTCGCAGCAGCGCTCGAGCAAGGAGTTCCGCATCGCCTGCGAGCTGGTGAGAAACGGGATCATCGGCAAGGTGATGCGGGTGGAGGCCGCATTCGGCGGACCGCCGAAGCCATGCGACCTGCCGGAGGATCCGCTGGAGCCGGGGCTCGACTGGTCGCGCTGGTTGGGGCCCGCGCCGATGCGGCCGTACAGCGCGGTGCTCAGTCCGCACGGGATCCCGGCGAGATTCTGCCAGTGGCGGCGCTATGATGAATACTGCAACGGCCAGGTTGGCGACTGGGGCGCGCACCACCTGGACATCGCCCAGTGGGGTCTGGGTCACGACGGGAGTGGTCCGGTGGAAGTGCTTCCGCCGGCCGGGGTGGAGAACCCGCAGTTTGGAGGCATTCTCAAGTATGCCGACGGCAGCGAGGTTCACCACATCGAGGGCAACGGGGTGACGTTTTTCGGGGAGAAAGGGAAGATCGTCGTCAACCGCGGTTTGTTCCAGCTGTGGTGGGGCGAGAAACGCGAGGACCGCGAGTTCATTTCCGCAAACCAGGTGCTCAAGGCGGAGGAGAAATATCTCAAGGACGCGAAGACGCGGCTCTACAAGAGCGAGGGGCACGTGCGGGATTTCCTCGACGCCATCCACAACCGCAAGCAGCCGATCTGCGACGTGGAAGTCGGTGCCGGAAGCGCGATTTGCTGCCAGTTGCTCAATATCGCGTATCGCAGCGGCCAGTCGGTCAAGTGGGACCCGTCCGCGCGCGAGATGATTTCCGGCGACAAGAGCCTGGTCTGGTATGCCAAGGACCGCCGCGCGCCGTTCGACAAGCTTGGCTGAGCGGGGCAGTAACCGGCGGCGCAAACCGGCCCGGTTTCCGCTGCGCCGGGGTTGCCCGGGTGGCCGCGGCCGCACCACCGTAACCGAAAAAAATCGTTATGAACCTGGAAATGACCAGCAACTTGAAACGCCGGATGCCGGCGCTCCGATCGATGGGTGGACGGCGGCTTCTGCTGCCGCTGCTGATGCTGGCCGGGATGGCCGTCCACGCGGACGCCGGGCGGCCGAATATCCTGTTCATTCTGACCGACGACCAGGGCTACGGCGATTTGGAGTGCCACGGGCACCCGTTTTTGAAAACGCCCAACATCAACAAGCTGCATGCGCAGAGCACGCGTTTCACCGACTATCAGGTGAGCCCGACCTGCGCGCCGACGCGTGCGGCGCTGATGTCCGGCCGGATTCCCTTCGAGGTGGGCGTGACGCACACGATCATGGAGCGCGACCGGATGGCGCTGGGCGTGACGACCATTGCCGAGGTGCTGAAGAAGGCGGGCTACACCACCGGGATTTTCGGTAAATGGCATCTGGGCGAGGAGGACGAATACCAGCCCGGGAGCCGCGGGTTTGACGAGGTGTTCATCCATGGCGCGGGGGGCATCGGCCAGAACCTGCAGGGCAGCCAGGGCGATGTGCCGGGCAACAAGTATTTCAACCCGACCATCCGCCACAACGGCGTGTTTGAGAAAACCGAGGGGTATTGCACCGACGTGTTCACCCGCCAGACGCTGGGCTGGATCAAGCAGAACAAGGACAAGGAAAAGCCGTTCTTCGCCTATCTGGCGACCAATGCGCCGCACGGGCCGTACAACGTGGATGAGAAATACTCGAGCCTCTACAGCGACAAGGTGAGCGGCAAGAAGGTGGACGCCTTTCTCGGCATGATCACCAACATCGACGAGAACGTCGGCTTGATCATGGAGAAACTCGACGAGTGGGGGCTGGCGGAAAACACGCTGCTGATCTTCTCGACCGACAACGGCAGCGCGAAGGGGCACGAGGTCTACAACGCCGGGATGAAGGGCAAGAAGGGGTCGACCCACGAGGGTGGGACGCGGGTTCCGTTGTTCTTCCGCCTGCCCGGCGTCACCAAGCCCGGGGTGGACGTCGACCGCCTGACGCGGCACATCGACCTCTTTCCGACGCTGGCGCAGTTGGCCGGCGCTGACATTTCGGAGCTGGGCCTGCGCGGGCGCAGCCTGTGGCCGCTGGTGAAGAATCCGTCGGCGGAGTGGCCGGACCGCTATGTGTTTTTCAACGCGGGCCGCTGGCCGAAGGCGGGCGCGCGGGGCATGTTCGGGAAAGGCGATCCGAACCCGGACTCCTACAAGATCAAGTATTCCGCCGTGCGCAACGAGAGGTGGCGCCTGGTGGCGGGCAACGAGTTGTATGACATCGACAAGGACCCGGGTGAGGAGAACAACGTGATCGCCGGGCACCCGGAGGTCGCGGAGGAAATGCTCAAGTGGTATGACGGGCAGTGGAAGCGGGTGCGCCCGCTGATGATCAACGAGGACGCGCCGCTGGACGTGGACAAGCCGTTCCGCTCGAACTACCTGAAGCAGAAGGCGGCGGGCGGTATTCCGAAGTGGGTTGCCCCGGAGCTGTAGCCCGGAGCAGGCGGCGGGTGGGGCGGCGGATTTATTGCAGCGGGCGCTGCGGAAATTCGCCGGATGTTTGTAATGATCCGCGGGAAACCGGTGTATAATCCGCAGGGAAGATCGGCAGCCGGGGGCGAATGGCCCGCCGCGTGGCCGCCTTTCCGCAGCGATCCGATTCCAACCAGCTGATTCGAAACACCAGACACCAACTTCAAACCCACTATCGAACATGGCAATTTCACCAGACATGAACCGCAGGCGATTTCTCAAGATTGGCGGCACCGGCCTGCTCGGCGGGATGCCGATGGTTTCAGGATTGGCGCAGGCCGCGACGGCCGGCACGGCGAGCGTGCCACGGCATCTGAAGGACTACGCGGATTTGTACCGCAAGGACCCGCTGGCGGCCTCGGCCAAGTGGTTCCGGGACGCGAGATACGGCATGTTCATCCACTACGGGATTTACAGCCTGATGGAGGCGGGCGAATGGGTGCTGTATTCCAAGAAGGTGCCGCTCAAGGAGTATGACAAGCTGGTGGACCAGTTCACCGCGAAGAACTTCGATCCGGACAAGATCACGGATCTGGCGCTGGAGGGCGGGATGAAATACATCACCTTCACCAGCCGTCACCACGACAGTTTTTCGATGTTCGACACGAAGTTCAGCGACTACAAGTCGACGAACAGCCCGGCGAAACGGGACTTTGTCGGGGAGTTGGTCGAGCAGTGCAACCAGAAGGGTCTGGCGTTCTTCCCGTATTATTCCTACGGCCGGGACTGGCGGCATCCGCACGCGCCGTTCGGCGGTGCCTTGAAGAAGATGCGCAAGGAGGGGAAACTGCTGCCGTTGGAAACGGACGTGCCGTATGACATGAAGATCTACGAGGAGTTCGTGAACAACCAGGTGACGGAACTGCTGACGAACTACGGCGACATCGCCGGCATCTGGTTTGACGCACCGCCGGAGATCATCGACCGGCTGGACGTGTTCACACCGCAGAAGACCTATGACATGATCCACGGCCTGCAGTCGCACGCGATGATTTCCGCGAAGTGGGGGATCACCGGCACCGAGGATTTCTACGCGCCGGAGTTCCACCAGTTTTTCCAATACTACAAGAAGATGGGCCGGGACGTCCCCACGGAAATCTGCGACAACCTCGGCTCCGGCTGGGGGTGGACGAAAAACTACAAGAACCGTGGCTTGAAGCATCTCGAGAGGTCGCTGGCCAACGCGGCGTTCTGGGATGCCAATCTCCTGATCAACACGGGTCCGAAACCCGATGGCTCGGTGTTCCCGGGTGATGCGAAGGTGATCCGCGAAATGGGCAAGCGCATCAAAGCCGATGGTTTCCCGAAACCGCGGAACTACATCGAGCGCATGCACGCCAAACACAAGGGCAAGGTGCTGGAGGAGTTCCTTGAAATCCGCAGCAAAAGGAACCGTTAGGCCGGGCCGGAGGGATGCCGGTGGTGTGTGCGGGGAGGCTGCCGGCGGCGGCCCTCGTCGACCGGTTTTCCGCATCCCCGCGTCCGACCCCAGAGGGCCCCGGTCCTCTGGCGAGGGAGCCAGCCTGACCTGAAAAAAAATCATTATCCCGGTCCGTGCCCCGCTGGTTTCTAACCGGGGGGCGCGCCTCTCACCTGCATGTGATGAGAGCCGGGAGTGGAACGATAAATCATGAATAGACGACGATTGAATCTGGGAATTGTGTTTTCAACCCTGTGTGGCGCCGCGTTGGCGCAGGCGGAACCGGTTGCGGCATCCCGCCCGGTGATGTTCGTGTCCGGGGCTGATGGCGCGGTGTGGCAGGATATGGCCTATCTCGCGGCGGTGCCGGCAGCCGCCACGGCCAATGGTGGAGCGGCACCGGTGATTGCACTGGAGTCCGCGGATGCGATTCCGCGTGAGGTGGAGGACTTTCTGCGGCGGTTCAAGCCGGATGCGCAGGTTCATCTCGGCGGGGCTCCGCTGGGTGCCGGTGGCGGTGAGATGCGCGAGTGCGCCGGTGCGTCCGCGGATGCCGCCGCGGTCGCGCTGACTGGGGAGTTCTGGGATTCCAGCGAGCGGGTGGTGCTTTGTGACGAGGACGACTACGGGATGGGATTGGTGGCCTCGACCTTGGCGGCCCGGCTGCGGGTCCCGCTGCTTTTCACCAGTGCGCAGGGACTTTCCGCGGAGGCCGCGGCCGCGATCCGCAGCTTGCGGGCGGGCGAGTTGATCTTTGTTGGCGAGGCGCCCGACGGGATCAAGGCCACCGAACTAGGCGATGCGGAAGCGGTGATTTCCTGGCTGAAGGCGCAGGGGCATGAGACGCCGTATTTCGCCCTGGTCAACGTGCGGGACCGCAGTGCGACGAAGATCCGCAAGTTGTCGCTGGCGGCTCCGGTGCTGGCATCGGTTCGCGACGGGATGGTGATTCCGTTCGACGATGAAGTCATGTGGCGCGTTCCGGTGACCGCAACGGAGAACAAGACCGGCGTTCCCGAGGGGCAAAAGGCACCCAAGGAAGGGGTGATCGAAGTTCCCGGCGGCAAGGTTCCCTTTGTGTTGAGCTATGGCATTTCCGGGGACGGTGGACCAGGCATGCGGATGGCGACCGGCGGCGTGCCGGTGATGGTGTCCGGCAAGGGGTCGAAGGGGCCGTATCTCCAGCTGGATTTGAATGCCGACGGGGCCTTCGACGGGCCGGATGAAGGGCCGTTCGACCGGAACTTCGACGCAACGCTTTTCGGCAGGACCTACCACCTCGACTTTGGCGGAAACCGGCGGTTCATGCCGGATCTCGCGGTGAGCAGCGATCACATCGAGCACATCCTAGGCGAACTCCGCGGGCTCTATGACCGGGTGGGCATTCCGGAGTCGATCTGCATCGTCGGCTTTCCGGACTCCATTCCACAGGAGATCCGTCCCTACCGGACCTTCGACCTGACGTCGGACCTGCCATATGGCAATGTGGACGACGATCTTTTCAGTGAGATCGCGGTCGGCCGGATCATCGGCGAGAGCGCGACATTCGCCACCCTGCATGCCAGCCGGATCGTGACCTACGAGGCGATGCGCGACGCCAGCTGGGGTGGAAAAGCGGGCCAGGCCGCGTGGGAGCAAACCCTCGGCCACGCGCTGCAGAATGCGGGCTTGGATGCCTCGACGCGGCAGAGGTTGGAAGACCTCGCATGGATCGAGCCGCCGTCCGACGGCAAGAAGGGGAAACGGGCGCTTTCCATCGGTGCGGATTCGCCGCTGACCGATGTCGGGTTCATCGCGCATACGGCCCATTCGTGGTGGAAGGGGATTGGCGAGACGTTCGACATGAATGCCGAGACGCTGCTGGCTCCCGCGGTGATCGAGTCCGGCGGATGCCTGACTGCGGCGCTCGATCACGAGCCGGATTTCCGGTCGGTGATTTCCCGCCTGTTCCGCAATGGCGCGGTGAGTTTTGTCGGGCAGACGCGGCCGGGGATTGCCCAGCAGTTTCCCCAGCGCGCGGGCTTCTGGAACACGGTGCTCAGTGGGGGATCAATTGGCGAGGCGCACCTGGATACCCAGAACATCATGGCGCAGATTGTGCTCGATGAGGAGTTGCACCCGATGGAGAGTGAATACTATCAGCTGCAGATTCGCTCGTTGTTTGGTGATCCGGCGTTCAGGCCGCTGGCGGGGAATCAGCTGAAGTCGGCGCCGGCGCGGGTGGAAGTGGCGGGCGACCGGGTATCGGTGCTGGCTCCGGAAACCTGGTGGAAGGAGCGCAAGTATGTGCCGAAGGACTGGAAGGAATGGTATGGCAAGCCGTTCTACGCGCTGCGCGGTGCGGGGGCCTATTCCAGGTGTGCGTGGAACCACCAGAAGAAACGCGACGCGGAGCAAGTTTACGTCAACGCCGAGTTCACGACGCGTGAAAAGGTGAAGTCGATCCGGCAGGTGCAGACGCTGCCCGAACCGCTCGGGTGGAACGGCAAGTTCACGGTGGATGAAAATCCGGATGGCTCGCGGACCTACCGGTGGCGGGTGCGGATGGTGGATTTCGACCAGGTGGCCGGCGTCGTGAAAAGCGAGGCCGAGCGGGTTGATTTCCAGGTGGAGCTCTGATCATGACAAGGGGCGCCAGTCGGGTCCAGTGCCGCCGTGGCGGCTGGGTCGGCTGGCTCTCCGGTTGCCGCGGCTGAGCCGGTTGCGGGTGGGGTTGCGGGTGTTTCCGGGCGGTGTGGGCGTTGCTTAGGATGGTCAACTTGTGGCTTTCCCTGGCGGGGAATGCAGGTCATCCTGCGATGATGAATACGTGGATTTTCCGGCTGCTGGCGGTGTTGTTGTGTTGTGGGACGGTGTCGGCGGAGGTGTTTCGCACGACGCTGGGCAAGCTGGAATTTGACGAGGACCAGCCGGGTTTGACCGAGGTGTTGGACGGGGCGGCGGGTTGGCGTTGGGCGGAGCGGTTGGCGATCCGGTTCCCGGGTGAGGCCTACGTGGGCGGGGCGGGCAGCGGGATCAAGCGCGCGGATTGGCCGGTGGTGCTGCGGGTCGAGGATGGCGGGAAACTCCGCGGGTGGGTGGATGTGTTTGGCAGGAATGGAAGTGCCGGACGTTCGTTTGGATTTGTGTTCGATGCCGGGACGGCGCTGCCGTGTTCCGGGGACGAGTTTGCGGAGGTGAAAAAGCAAAGCGACGGGACGCTGGCGGGGTTGGAGATCCCGGGACGATCGTGGTTTCGCCACCAGGCGGGGGTCGGAGAGGTGAACGAGCGGCCGGGATTCCGCAGGACGGACGATCTGGAGGATACGTTCGCGGTGTTCAGCGGCGCGCGTGCGGTGGCGGAGAATCTGGCGCTGGACCGCGACCTGTGGCTGGCTGGCGGAAAGGACGGTGAGCGGGTGATGACCGCGGACATCAAGGGCGTGACGGTCAAGGAGATCGATTGGAGTGGTCGCCTGACGGAGGGCGATGCGGTGGCGGTGGACGCGCTTTCGCTGGCGGTGCCGCGGGACCAGCATGCGGTGTTTTTCCCGTCGGTGGCGAAGTTGCTGCAAGCCGTGGAATTCCTCGACGAGCGGCTGGATGCCAGCGGAGCCGCGCTGGGAATGGATGCGCTCGCCGGAGTGGTGGCGCGCTATCGCAAACAACTGGGGCTCGATTTTCCGGACGTCGCCGCGCGTTTGCTGCCGGTTGAATCGGTCGTTCTAACGGGTGGTGATCCGTTCTTTCCGCTGGGGACGGATGTGGCGCTGGTGTTTGAATCGAAGCGGCCGGGGTTTCTCTATCAGTCGCTGTCGAAGAGTGTCGGGGTGAAGGCGGAAAAGTCCGGTGCCACGGCGCTGGAGTGGGACGGCGGCGGTGACGGCGGCGGGGTGAGTTATGCGGGGTGGCAGACGGTGGACCGCCGGTTTTCCGGCCATGTCCTGCGCAAGGGGGATCTGGTGGTGGTGTCCAACTCGCAGGCGCAACTGCGGAAGCTGGTGATGGTGGGTGCCGGGGTGCCCGCGCTGGGAGACACGGACGAGTATCGGTTTTTCCGGCACCGCTACCCGCTGGGTGCGGGCGAGTCGGCGTTTGTGTTTGTGTCGGATGCGGCGTTGCGGCGGTGGTGTGGTCCGGAGGTCCGGATCGGCGCGTCGCGGCGGACGCGGGCGCTGGCGGCGATGTCCGTGCTGGCGTGCCGGATGGTCGCGGGCGATCCGCCGGGGGATGTCTATCAGGAGTTTCTGGGGCCGGTTTCCGATGATGGCGGGAGTCCCGTGAGCGCGGTGTTCGGGGCCGGGGCGTTTCTCACGCCGGTGGCTGAACTGGATCTGGAGTCCGTGACCAAGACCGAGGCGGATGCGTATGAGCGGTGGCGGACGGGATACGAGAGGGGATGGGCCCGGGTGTTTGATCCCATCGCGCTGCGGGTCGAGCTGGCGGATGTGGGCGGCGGGCTGGATCTCACGGTGTTGCCGCTGACGGTCGGCAGCGACTATCAGCGGATCATGGAGTTGGTCGGGCGGGTGACGCTGGAGGAGCGGGCGCGGATGATCCCGGAAGGCTCCGCGATGCATCTGGCAATGGCCCTGGACACCGGCAGCCCGTTGTTCCGGGAGCTCAATGAGAACATGATGCCGGAGATCCTGCCCGGGCTGAGGGCGAAGCCCCTCGGGTGGGTGGGGGAATCGGTTTCGCTGACGATCGAAGACGGATGTTACTGGAAACTGCTGCCGGATTTTCCCAATCACGACATGGCGGTGCTGGAGTCACTGCCGGTGGTGCTGCGGGTGGCCTCGACGAGCCGGCTGAAGCTGGCGGCATTTCTCACGGGCGTGCGTGCGGCGGTTGAATAATCCGCGCCGGACATGCTGGAGTGGACGGTGCATGAGGCCGCGGGGGCCTCCTATGTGGAGGTGAGTGCCGAGGGCGAGACGATCTCGGTGTATTACGCGGGCATGCCGGACGCGTTGTTGGTCTCGCTGGATGCGGAGGTGATGAAGCGGGCGATCGAGCGCGAGCTCGGGGAGGTGGACGCGGAGCGGGTGGTCGCCACGGACGAGGCCGGGCAGTTGATGGTGGAGGTGGCCCCCGGTGTGATGGACCCGCTGGCGACGATCGTTTCCTCCCAGACATGGGACCAGCGGCGCCGCTGGGCGAGTTGGTCGGCGCTGCCGGTTCTCAACGAGTGGAAGCGCAGGTTTCCCGATGAGGATCCGGTGGCGGTGCATGCGCGCTTGTTCGGGGAACATATCATGTGTCCGGGTGGCGGGAGTTATGTGTGGGACCGGGACGCGCTGACGATGGTGTCGTCGGTTTACGGTCATCCGGGCGCGCCGAAGGACGGGCCGGGCGGCGGGCCGGGCGGCTTGATGAGGCGGGTGGGCCTGGAGTTTGCCGACGGCGGGCTGCGTGCGAAATTGGTGGAATCCGCACCGCGGCCCGGGGTGGCGGCGGATGGCGAGCTGCCGGGAAATGGCGTGGTGTTGGCGAGTGCCGGGGACCTGGTCGATACGACGGTGGGAACCGTGCTGAGCTACGAGGGCGAGGGGCCGGATGGCCGGGAGATGATGGTTGCGAATTTGACGCGCGCGGAGAAACACGGGGACGGCATGCGCCTGACGACGGAAAGCACCTACACGGCGGGCGACGAGGAATTTGTCTCGACCGAGGTGAGCCTCCTCGCGAATGGATTGATGCAGGTCGAATCGATGGATGAATCATCCCGCACGGTCTATCAGGTGCCCGATCTGGAGTTGCCGGCGATCTTGATCGAGGGGATGAGGGTGACCCGGCCCTTCGAATCGCTGACGACCTTCGAGGACAAGGGAGAGGATGGGGCTGAGGAACTAACCGATGAGGTGACCAGGGGATTCGGTGCGATCGAGGTGGTCGGGCTGGAGACGATCGAAACACCGGCGGGCACCTTTGCGGACTGCGTGAAGGTGAAGACGCTCTGGCAGTCGGTCGATGGATTCAGCTTCACCCGCGGGACCGGCGTTTCCTGGTATGCGAAGGGCGTGGGCATCGTGAAGTGGGAGCTGGACAGCCGATACGGCCACAGCACGATGCAACTGGTGGAGATCAGGAAATGACGGCGGATGGCGGCGTGCGCTGATGGCGGCAAACCCCGGGTTTGACGGCTGGCCGCCGTGCTGCGAAACTCACGGCGCAAGGAACGCCGGGGATGGCCATCACATTGAAAATCGAACTGCCTGACGGCCCGATCGTGATCGATCGGTTGAAGTCGGTCATCCTGCAGGCGCCGGATGGCGAGATGGGAATCCTCCCCGGTCACCTGCCGCTGGTGGGCTTGGTCGATGTGGGGATCCTGACCGCCGTGGCGGCCGACAGCAGGGAACGATTTGTGACCGGAAGCGGCATGTTGTGGGTGGCGGACGACCGCGTGACCGTGCTGCTGCTGGATCTGGTCGCCGAGAAGGACATCGATGCCGCTGCGGCGAAGCAGTTGTTGGCGGATGCCACCGCTGCGCTGGCGACTCATGAATTTGCGGGCCGGGAGGAGGCCTGCAAGGAGCTCACGGCGGATGCGCGTTTCGCCGAGGCCCAGCTCGCGCTGTTGGAGCTCGGCCGGGATGGCTGAGGGACGGGGGGATTTCAGCTCATCCGCTGCACGAGGGCGGTGATGATCAGGTCCGCGGCCTGGGAATTCGAGAGGCGGTCGGTGTTGACGATCAGATCATAGAAATGTGGGTCGTCGATGTCCTGCTTGAAGACCCGCTTGATGTAGCGCTTGCGGCCGCGGTCCCGCCGGATGCGTTCGCCCGCGGCATCGCGCAGGCTGAGGCCGGTGAGCTCCGCCAGGTGTTTGGTGCGGCATTTCGGCGAGCCAATGAACCTGACATGCACCGCGCGGGCGATGTCCATGGTGACGAAGTTGGCGCCCCGGCCGACGATCACGGAGTTGCCGGTTTCGGCGATTTTGCGGGTCGTCTCGGCCATCTTGCGCATCATCGTGAAGGTGCCGGGGTGAAGGCCGAGGATCTCACCGATGAGGTGGCGGATATGCTCGTGCCGTTCTTCGTCGAAGAAACTGGCCGTTCCCTTGGGAAGGTCGTGCTCGTCGATGACGTGCTGAAGCAGGTCCTGGTTGAAAAGCGTCCACGGGAAGTGCCTTTCAATCGTCGGGTGGATGTCGAGTTTGCGGATGATTTCCTCGGCGATCGAGGTGCCGCGCGCGCCGGCCTCGCGGGAGATGGTGATGACCGGGCCGCCGGTGCGGTGCCGTAGTTTCGCCCCGTCCCTGCGTGCTGCCGAGCGCAGGTAGGCATGGCATAGATCGAGTTGACTCTTCTGTTGCATGAGATGCGATGGGACCTCGATCAAATTCGCACGTTTCAGGTGTCGGGTCAATCTGTCATCAGCACGATCGACCGCCCCGGGAACGCCCGCATGCGAACGTCCGGGCGGCCGATCCGGTGAGCCCGGTTGGGGGTGGTCAGATGCGGCGGAGGGCGATGCCGGCGATGAGGGCGGTGAAGCCGGCGAAGACGAAGAAGTGGGTGATGTCCTGGAAGACGGCGGTCTCGGGGAGGTCGGTGCGGACGGCGGCGGGGTCGAAGCGATTGGCGGCGGCGAGGGCGGGGTCCGGGGTGCGGTCGAGGCGGTATTCGGCGGGGTAGTCGCGCTGCCAGCCGAGGGTTTTCATGAGCGCGTGGTCGGTGTCGCGGAGCGAGAGGTTGACGCGGTCGCGGCCGAGGAGGTTGACGGTGGTTTGGTAGCGGCCGACGCCGGTTTGGCGGACGGAGACGGGGACTTCCGCGCCATCGGCGTCGATGGCTTTGGCGTCCCAGACGACGTTGTTGACGGGTTTGTCCTGTGCGTCGCGGCGGGTGATGGCGACCGCCCATTGGTCGCGCGAGACGCTGCCGGTGGCGGCGAGGCCGGTGGATTGTTCCTTGCGGACGATGCCGCGGAAGATTTGTGCCCAGAACGAGGGGCCGTTGGCCCAGCCGAGCCATTCGCCGCCCCATTTTTCGGTGAGGTCGGAGGTGAAGCAGAGGCCGGTGCCGAGGCCGTAGCGGCAGATGGCCATGAGGGGGTCGCCGGTTTCGGCGGCGAGGAGGAGCTGGGCGGTGGGTTTCGGCTGGGTCATGACGTAGCCGAGCACGAAGGGGAGGTCGGATTTTTCGTAGCCGCTGAGGATGGGGTGGTCGCCGGTGACGACGGCGCCGAAGAGGTCTTCCTTGATGGCGGAGCGGGAGGCCTGCATGGTTTCCTTGGTGAAGATCTGCGGCATGTTGGAGGGGTCGTTGGTTTCGTAGTAGCGGCCGCCGCCTTCTTCGGCGATGAGCTGCATGACGGCCTTTGCGGCGCCTTCGCCGAGGGCGACGCTGGAGACGGTCATGCCCTGGGCGCGCATGTCGCGGACGAGGCCGGGGAAGTCGTTGTCGGGGGTCTGGCCATCGGAGAGCACGATCATGTGTTTCACTTTGGCGACGGTGTTCTGGAGCATTTCCCGGCCCTTGAGCATGCCGGGGTAGGCGTCGGTGCCGCCGTCGGCGTTGAGGGAGTCGATGGATGCGAGGATGGTGGCCTTGTCGGAGGCGCCGGTCATGGGGAGCACGACGCGGGTTTCGCTGTCGAAGCCGACGACGGCGATCTGGTCCTGGGCGCCGAGGAGTTCGGCGGCGGCTTTGGCGGAGGCGCGGGCGAGCTGGATGGGCGGGCCGGACATCGAGCCGCTTTTGTCGATGACCAGGACCATGGCGAGGGAGGGTTTTTGTTTTTCCTTTTCGTAGCGGGAGGTGAGCGGGAGGGCTTCTTCGACGGGGGTGCGGAAGTAGCCGCCGAGGCCGAACGAGTTTTCCGATCCGAGCATGGCGAGGCCGCCGCCGAAATCGGCGACGTAGCGGCGGAGGAGTTCCATCTGGCGGGTGGTGAGTGAGGTGGCGGGGACGTCGGCGAGGGTGACGGCGTCGAAGGCGAGCAGTTCGGACATGGTGTCCGGCAGGCCGCGTTCGCCGCGGAGTTCGAGGTCGAGCCCTTGTTTTTTCATGGCGCGGGCGAGCGGGCGCATTTCCTTTTCGTCCTGGTGGAGGACGAGGATGCGGGGTTCGCCTTTGACGGTGATGGTGGTGGCGACGCGGTTGTTGACGGGGAACCAGTCCTTGTCGGGCAGGAGTTCGGCTTCCCAGCGGCTTTCGCCGGAGGCGGTCATCATGACGTCGAGGGTGACGGTGGCGTCCCTGCCATTTTCGAGTTTGACGGGGGTGGAGGCGACGGCGACGCCGCGCTGGAGGACGCGGGCGGTGGCGTTCATGTCCTCGTTGGCGCGCAGGGTGAGGCGCATGCGGACGATTTCGCCGCGGTAGGCGACGGTGGTGGCGGGCTCGAAGGAGATGACGGCGGCTTCCGGTCGTTTGAGTCCGTTGATCGGGCGGAAGCGGACGTCGATGCCTTCGTCACGGAGGGTTTCGAGCGCGCGTGCGGTGCCGGGGGTGGTGGGCGAGCCATCGGAGAAAACGACGAGGCGGCGGGCCATTTCGGCATCGAAGAGCAGGCGGGAGCCGAGCAGGGCTTCGGGCAGGGCGGTGGAATTGCGGCGGGACGAGTCGGCGGTGCCGTTGGCGGCTTCTTCGGCGGTGGTGCGGAGGGCGGCGGGGTCGCAGAGTTCGAGGCCGCTGCCGAAGGAGAGGACGCTGGAGCGGTCGGTGGGTTTGAGGTTGGCGGCGGCTTTTTCGATTTCTCCGGCGGCGAGGGTGATGGCGTCGGGGTCGACGGATTCGGAGACATCGACGAGGTAGACGATGTGGAGGTTGTCGCTGCTGGAGAGCCAGTATGGGCGGCAGAGGGCGAGGATGAGGCAGATGGCGCCGAGCAGGCGGAGGCCGTGGGCGGCCCATTTTTTAGCGGGCGAGCGGTCGACGAGTGAGCGCCGCCATGCGAAGAGGGTGGCGGCGGCGCAGGCGATGAGGAGCCAGAGGGGGAGCAGGGTGGAGAGTTGCATTTCTAAGAGACCAGAGACCAGAATCCAGAGACCGGATGTTGCGGGGCGCGGGATGTGGGTGGTTGGGGCGTGGCATGGATATTCGGAAGATGAACCACGGATTAAGACGGATTTTTACGGATTAAACTGATTGGGAGATGGGGCACGAGTCATGGGGCTCTGGGCTCTGGTTTCTGGGCTCTGGTTTCTCAGCCGACTTTGCGGCGGTGGTAGAGGAGTTCTTCGGTGAGGATGATGATGAGGGCGGCGAGCAGGAACCAGGTGGCGAGCGGCCAGCCGGAGGCGGGTTTGAAGGCGGGTGGTGGAGTGGTGACGGATGCGGGGCCGGACTCGCCGGGTGAGAGCAGTGCGCCGCCGAGGTGCCATGGGGTGGAGTTGCGGGTGAAGGTGTAGTTGCCGATGCGGTCGATGCGGGCGGGGGATTGGAAGGTGAGCGGGGTGCGGGTGTGGTGGTGGAGGAAGCTGGCGGATCCGGTGGGTTCGGTGCCGGGGATTGCGAGTTCGCCGCCGGTGGCGATGGATGAGGGGAAGGAGTTGTCGCGGCCGGTGAGGAGGACGGCGGAGTCGTGCACGAACACGGGGAACCAGGGGGAGAGGAAGAAGTCGTTTTGGGAGGGGTCGAAGTTGAAGACCACGGCGGATTTTTCTCCGGTGGAAATGGTGTAGAGCAGCGGGGTGCCGTCGGCGTGGGCGAGGACGACTACGGATCCCGTAGGTGCGGTGAGCTGGCGCGCGCCGTCGAAGGTGAGCAGGGCGGGGTCGACGCGGGCGAGCAGCGGGTGGTCGGGCGAGACGATTTCCGGCGGGCCGGGGGGGATTTGCGCGCCGAGGTTCTGCCAGAACGGGGCTTCGCCGGCGGGGGCGAAGCAGACGGCGGTTTCGGTGTCGGCGGGAGTGCCCTGGGAGAGCGAGAGGCGGGCGAAAAAGTCGATGGGTTCGAACAGGGAGTCGGCGCGGGAGAAGGCGGAGATCACCTGGTTGAAGAAGAACGGGTTGTCCGCCTTGACCTGGACGGGGATGGCCTGGGGGGAGTTCAGGCCGAGCGGTGCGGTGTTGTCGGCGGCGAGGGAGTCGTCGATGCGGGCGCGCAGCAGCCATGCGCCGGGGTCGATGGAATCCATGGCGATGGATTCGCTGGCCTGTCCGTTGGCGGGGAGCTTGATGGTGAAGAGGCGGGCGAGCGTTTGGTCGCTGTCCGCGGAGATGACTTCCATTTCGACCTCGCGTTCGGCGGGGAAGGTGGAGCTGAGGGTGGTGAAGAGGGTGGCCTCGCCGGGGGCGTCCCAGCGGAGGTCGGCGGCGGTGATGCCGATGTTGCCGGTGTCATTGCCGACGGTGACGATTTCGATGCCGGCGGGCACGGTCATGGCCGGCGAGTGGCGGTCGGTGAGGAAGAGGATGCGGGTTTGTGCGCGGGGATCTGCGGAGGCGGTGGTGAGCAGGGAGAGTTCGCCGAGGGCGTGGGGGTCGAGCGCGAGGTCGGATGGGGTGATGGAGTCGAGGGCGTCTTTGAGGCGGCGGGAGCGGGTGGTGAGGTTGGCGTGGTATTCGAGTTTGCCGGCGACGGATGCGATGGCGGCGCGCTGGGCGCCGCTGAGTGCGGTGATCCACGAGGAGGCGGTTTCCTTGGCGGCATCGAGGCGGGATTTTCCGTCATCGAGTGCCTGCATGGAGGCGGAGCGGTCGATGATGATGAGGAGGTCCGGGGTATCGCCGTTGTCGAAGCGGGGCCGGGTGAGGGCGAAGGTGGCGGCGAGGAATGCGAGGGCGAGGAGGAGCAGGGAGAGCAGGTTGCGGAGTTTCTGGAACAACGAGGACGCGGCCTTCTGCTGGAAGACTTTTTGCCAGAGGAAGAAGGCGTTGACCGGTTGCCTGCGCGGGCGGGTCTTGATGAAGAATACGGCGGCGAGCGGGATGAGGGCGAGGGCGGCCCAGAGGAAGGCGGGGAATGCGAGGGTCATGCGACGAGCCCTCCTTTGCGCAGCATGGACTGGATGACGGCCTCGAAGGGGACCTGCGAGGTGGTGGATGCGAGGCCGATGCCGCGCCGGGAGCACTCGGTGCGGAGGTCATCGTTCCATGAGGCGATGGCCTCGCGGTAGATTTTGGCTTCCTTTTCCGAGATGGTGACGCGCTGGGTGGCGGCGGTTTCGACGCACTGGATTTCGAGGTCGCCGAGCCACGGGCAGTCGAGGTCGGCGGGGTGGTGGACCTGGAGTGCGAAGACGTCGTGGCCGGACCACTGGAGGAACTTGAGGCCCTGGGAGTAGCCGGCGGGGAAGAGGAAGTCCGAGACGACGAGGACGACGCCTTTTTTGCGGTTGCGGGCCTGGAAGGTTTTGGCGCAGGCGGTGAAATCGGTGTCGTTGCCGTAGGTGGGGGCGTTTTCGAGGTCGCGGAGGAAGGAGAAGACCTGGGAGCGCGAGCGGGCGGACTGGACGATGGTGGAGAGTCTATCGGCCATTCCGTGGACGACGACGCGGTCCATGCCGTTGAGGGCGATGTAGCCGAGGGCGGCGGCGAGTTTTTTGGCGTAGAAGAACTTCGGGTCCATCGAGTGTGAGCAGTCGAGGAGGATGTAGACGTTGGTGTCTTCCTCGACTTCGAAGAGCTTGATGAGGAGTTCCTCGGTGCGGGCGTAGATTTTCCAATCGATGGCGCGGTAGTCGTCGCCGGGGTTGTATTGGGCGTAGTCGGCGAAGGTGATGCCGGTGCCGCGGCGTTTGGTGCGGCGGTCGGCCTGGAGCGAGCCGCGGAGGACTCTCCGGGCGAGCAAGTTGAGGGCCTCCAGCTGGGAGATGAAGGCGGGGTCTGTGAGGGATTCAGCCAAGGCTCCGGGGATGGGGGTTCAGGCGTTGGCGGATTTGATGGCGTCCTGGATGAGGGAGTCGGGTTTGACGCCTTCGGCTTCGCCCTCGAAGGAGAGGATGAGGCGGTGGCGGAGGGCGGGGAGGGCGACGGAGTCGATGTCCTCGCGGGCGACGTGGCAGCGGCCGTCGAGCAGGGCGCGGGCGCGGGATGCGGCGAGGATGGCCTGTCCTGCGCGTGGGGATGCGCCGTGGCGGACGAAGTTGTTGATGGATTTCGGGGCATCCTCACCGGGGTGGGTGCCGCGGACGATTTTGACGAGGTAGTCCTGGACATCCGGGGCGATGGGGACTTCGCGGAGGGTTTGGCCCATTTTGATGATGTCCGCGCCGTGGGAGACGGATTTGACGTGGGGTGCGGAGTTTCCGCCGGTGCGGTTGAGGATTTCGGAGAATTCGTCGTGTGATGGCAGGCCGACCTGGAGTTTGAAGAAGAAGCGGTCGAGTTGGGCTTCGGGGAGCGGGTAGGTGCCGTCGTTTTCGATCGGGTTCTGGGTGGCCATGACGAAGAACGGTAGGCTGAGCGGGTGGGTCTGGTTGGCGACGGTGACGCGTTTTTCCTGCATGGTTTCGAGCAGGGCGGACTGGGTTTTGGGGGTGGCGCGGTTGATTTCGTCGGCGAGCAGCATGTTGCAGAAGACGGGGCCGGGCTGGAAGACGAGTTCGCGCTGGCCGCCCTTGTCCATGAGGATCTGGGTGCCGACGACGTCGGAGGGGAGGAGGTCGGGGGTGAACTGAATGCGCTTGAACTCGACGTCGATCGCCTGGGCGATGGTGTTGATGAGGGAGGTTTTGCCGAGGCCGGGGACGCCTTCGAGGAGGACGTGGCCGCCGCAGCAGATGGCGATGAGGACGTCATCGATGATTTCCTGCTGGCCGACGATGAAGGTGGAGACGGCGGTGCGGATTTTGGTGAATGTCTCGGTGAAGTGGGAGACGGCGGGTTCGAGGGCTTCGGTGGTCATGGGCGGAGATGGGAGATGGGAGATGGGAGATGGGAGATGGGAGATGGGAGATGGGAGATGGGAGATGGGAGATGGGAGATGGGAGATGGGAGATGGGGCTCACACGAAGCCACGAAGGATGATTGAGGAAGGGAGCTGCGCGCTTTGCTCAAGCTGGAGTGGGTGCTTGGGATTTGAGATTTGTGATTTGAGATTTCAGATTTTGGATTTGGGTTGGATGCACCGCCAAGGCGCCAAGGACGCCAAGGGATTGAGGAAGGGTGCTGCGCGCTTTGCTCAAGCTGGAGTGGGTGCTTGGGGATTGGGGATTGGTGGGTGGGGTTATTTGGCTGGGGTTATTCGGCTGGGGTGGCGGATTGGAGGTTTTGGAAGTAGTTGCGGACGCCGAGTTTGAGGGCTTCGGGGACGTCGTCGCGCTGGACGAAGGATTCGAGTTGGCGGGTGAAGTCGCGTTGTTGGGCGGATCCGCGGCGGGTGGAGATGCCGGTTCCGGATTCGGCGTCTTCGACGGAGCTGAGGGACGGTCCGTCGCCGTGTTGGCCTTTGAGTTCGGCGAGGGCGCCGTTGTTTTGTGAGTCGTCGCGTTGCTTGCGCTCGGACCACGAGGAGCCGGTGCCGGGTTTGTTGCCGCCCTGGCCGAGGCCGAGTTGTTGGGTTTGGCCCTGAGTGAAGCCCTGGGCTTGGGCGAGTGCGGCGCGGAGGGCGTCGAGTTTGGATTTGGCGAGGCGTTTGCCGTGCATTTTGCGGAGGTGTTTGCCGAGTTTGCTCTTGATGCGGAACATGGCGTCACCGGCTTCGTCGTCCCATTCGGTATCGGGGTCGAATTCGATTTCCTCGAGGTCTTTTTCGAGTTCGGCGGCGGCGTCGTCGAGTTCGGCGAGCATGTCTTCGAGGGGTTTGCCCTCGCCACCGCCTGCGGCACCTTCACCGCCGGCGTGGCCGTTGGCATTGGCGCCGGCACCTCCGCCGGCGGCTTGGTTGGCGGCCTGGCGTTGTTTGCCTGCGGCGGCGAGGCGTTTGGAGGCGGCGCGCATTTTGGCGAGGTCCTTTTTGGCCTCGTCGAGGGTTTGTTTCCGTTGTTTGGCGTTTTTTTCGAGGTCTTTGGGGTCGATTTTTCTGGCGGCGAGTTTTTCGAGCAGTTCGGCGGCCTCCTTGAGTTCTTTTGCGTCGAGTTTTTTACCGAGTTTGCGGGCGTCGGTGTCTTCGGATTTCCGGAGTTCCTTGGCGGCGAGTTTGAGGGTTTCCTCGTCGCGTTGTTGGTCGAGGTTGCGGAGGGCGTCGCGGACTTTGCGTTCGATGCGGGCGAACTGGCGGGCGGCTTCGGTGCGGTCGCCGGTTTCGTCGATTTGTTTGACCATTTTGCGGAACTCGTCCATGTCGAGTTGTTCCTTGTCGTCCGGGGCGACGATGTCTTTTTCGAGTTGTTCGATGAGTTTTTCGAGTTCCTCCTTGGATTCGGCGACGCGTTGGCGGGTTTGTTCGGCGAGTTGTTCTGCGGCGCGGATGGATGGTGATGCGGGGAGCAGGCAGAGGGTGATGGCGGTGGCGGCGAGGACGGCGGCGGTGGCGGCGGATTTTTTGGGAAACGGGCGGGTGATGGTGGCGGGGTCGCAGGCGGGGAGGCGGGACGAGAGCCAGTGCCACTGGAGGGCGGTGGCGGGGGCGTGCGGGGCGTGGGTGGCGAGGTGGGTGGCGGAGGCGAGGCCGTCCTTGAGGCCGAAGAAGCGGTCGGCCTCGAGGATGGCGGCGGCGGGCGTCATGCGTTTGAGCAGGAACCAGGCGGCGGCCGAGGCGGCGGCGAGTGCGGCGATGGCGAGCGGGATGAGGGCGGGGACCGAGTGGCCGCGCGGGAGGTAGCAGAGTGCGCCGGCGATGGTGAGGGTGGCGGCGGCGAGGACGGCGACGATGAGGGTGCGGCGGCGGAGGAAGGCGTTGTGACGCGACGCGACCCGGCGGGTGAGGGCTTCGATTTCCGGGTGCGGGTTCATGGTCGGGCGGGGCCGGGTGACGGGGATGGCGGATGCGCGCCCCGGGCCCCTGGGCATGGCCCGGGGATGGAGTGCGGCAGTTTGGAACGTCTGGCGGGTGGTTAATTTTTCAGCGCCTTGGCGACTTTCTTGCCGAGTTCGGCGTGGCTCTTTTTGCGCCATTTGGGGACTTCGTTCGGTTGGATGTCCTTGTAGGCTGTTTGGGCTTCGGCGGGTTTTCCGGCGGCGATGAGGGTGTTCACGAGGTCGGTTTTGATTTGGCCGCGGGCGTCGGGCCAGTTCGGAGTTTCGGCGAAGGATGCGATGGCTTTGCGGAGGGCGGCTTCTGCGGCGGGGTAGTCTTTTTTGGATGCGCAGTCATTGCCGAGATAGCGGAACAGGTAGGGTTTGATGTTGGGGATGAGGTCTTCCGGCGGGTTTTTTCCGAGCTCGATCATGAGGTCGTGGAGGCCGTGTTCGGCGGTTGAGGGAAGCCATTTGTGGGCGGAGCTGTAGAGGTCCTTGAGACTGGGGCGGGTGAAGCAGGTGATGACGAAATTCCGGCGTGTTTCGGCGAAACAGTCGTAGTTCCAGAGGCGGTAGGGTTCGCCACGGGCGGCCATGCGGCGGATGCCCCAGCGGTTGTTGTAGTATCCGATTTTCCCGGAGAACCGCTTCATGGTTTTGAGGAGGTCCTGGAATGCCTGGCCGTTGCCATTCCAGTAGGCGAGGAACTCGGGGACGACGAGGACGTTGAGGGTGTTCCAGCGGGTGAATTCGGGGCGTTTTTCGGCGATGCGGCAGAATCGGGCGTGGACTTCGTAGAGCTCGGGGAAGTGTTCGGTTTTTCCGAGCCGGATGGCTTCGGGGATCCAGAATGAGGCGGAGGAATCCATGCGATGGATGAGGTTTCCGACGGCTTGGTAGGGGGTGCTGTCGTAGTTGCGCTTGGGGGCGGGGGGCATGGCTTCGAGGACGTCGGCGATTTCCTCAAGTCCGGTGGGGTCGCCGCGGAGGAGGCGGACGTAGGCGGCCTGGCGGAAGATGGCTCCCTCGGCGGTGGCGGATTGGTAGCGGGATTCCGGGTCTTTGCTGCTTTTGACGTTCTGATGCCAATCGAGCATGGTTTTTTTGAGGTCGAGTTCCTTGGTGGTTATCTCGATGAGTTCGTCGCCGAGGGCGAGGGCGGCGAGGTGTGAATCCCGGGTGAGTGCGCAGAGCAGTCCGACGCGCTGGAAGAGGTCTTTCGGGGGATGGTTTTTGTAGTCGCGGATGATTCGGGCTTCACGCTCGGCGTAGGACTCGGTGGGTTTGCGGGGGCCGGTGGCGAGTTTGGCGTCGAGGAATTCGGCTTCGATGCGGAGGAGTGCGGTGGGGTCGAGTCCGGGGGTTTTACGGAATTCGGCCATTTGGTGTTCGAATGAGGCGGTGTAGGTGAATGCGCCGATTTTCCGGATGTATGATCGGCTGGCCGGGGCGAGAAGTTCGCGCGCGAGTTCGTGGTTACCGTTTTCGATGAGTGAGGCGATGGTGAGGACGTCGCCGAGGAGGGTGGGGCGGGCCAAGGTGAGGAGTTTTCTGGCGGTTTTTGTGTCTCCGGAGTTGGCGGCGGCGGTGAAGAGCTGTCCGCCGAAGTTTTCGGGGATGGTCGGGTGGCCACCGGCTTTTGGAGAGTTGGCGTTTTTCCAGAAGTCTTGGTTGATGCTGGCGTGGATGGCTTTGGTTCCGGGGGTGATGGTGGAGCGGCTGGTGAACATGGGGCCATAGAGGCCGATGGTGTTGATGATGGATCGCTCTCCGGCGGCATAGTCCTTGAACATGGCGGCGTAGGTGGAGGTGATTTGCGGGTCCTCGAGTTCCTGGCGATAGGCGATGAAGAGGGAGAGGAACTGGAAGCGGGTGCTCGCCTGGATGGAGTCGTCGCGGACGAGGGCGAGGAGGGTTTTCTTGGTGGCTTCGCGTTGCTTCGGGTTGTCGGTTTTCCAGAGGACGATGCCGATGCACATGCCGCGGAGGTCGGCGAAGTGCTTGCGGAGGAATTTCATTTTTGCGAGTGCCCCGCGCTCCTTTGGGTGAGCCATGGTGGAGATGGTGCGCTTGCTTCCGATGAGGTAGGTGCAGAGGGAGAGGTAGGCGTCTTTTTGCACGTCTTCGGGCATGCTGGCGACGTAGCGCATGGCGAGCAGCCAGCGTGGGTCGTTTGGCCCGGTTTTGCCGGGTGCGTTGTCGTAGATTTTTTCCCCGATGGTGAAAATCAGAGGGACGGGGTCTGAGGAGCGCACGAAGGAGAAGCGGGTGGCCTCCGGGCTGGCGGCGATGGCGGCGTGGAAGCGGAGGCCGAGGACGGGGTCGGTGGTGAAGGGGGTCTCGGAGTAGGTGGAGAAGAGGTCGGAGAGGGCTTCGTCACGCTCGGTGATCTGGAGGCCGCTCGAGGTGTAGGAGGAGAGGCGTCCGCCGCGGGTGAGGCTGGCGGTGAAGCGGCGTTCGGCTTCGAGGAAGACGGCGACGGCCTTGTCGAGGTCGAGCGGGGCGAGTTCGGAGACGAGTTCTTCGACTTCATCCAGGGGGCTGTTGTAGTTGTTGGCGGGCGGCGATTTGAGGAAGGAATCGGCGCGCTCGATGAGGCTGGCGAGGCGAGTGGCGTTGGCGGAGTCCGCCTTTTGCCTGAATGAGGCGGGGAGTTTGGCGAGGGTGTCTTTGGGCAGCCAGGGGATGAGCAGGGCGAAGTCGGCGACGCGCTGCGGGGACAATTTGGCGAGCTGTGGTGCGGCGTTGGTGAAGGCGGTGGCGGTGAGTTGGGAGCGCTCGTTGCCGTCGGTGAGGGAGGCGGCGGTGATGAGTGCGCCGAAGGTCCGGGGTTTGCGGTTTTTGAGGTGCTTCACCATGATGCTTCGGTTGATGTCCCAGTTCATGCGGCTGGCAATTTCGGGGAGGATGAATTTTTCGCTGCGGGTGAAGGTGATCGAGTTTCCGGTGTGGTTAGCCTCGGCGATGATGGCGGCGAAGGGTCGCCAGGTGTCGATGTCATCGAGCAGGCCGAGGGAGTTGAAGAATGCTTCGCCTTTGGCCGCGTTCGGGATGGAGATGCCGCGGAATGGTTCGGCAAGGTAGTAGTCGCTGTCTGAGATGGGAGTGCCGAGGCGGTGGAAGGCGGAGTAGACGCGGGCGGCGGTTGCCGGGGGGAACTCCGCGGTCCTGAGCAGGTTTTGCATGAGGTTGATGGCGGTGTAGGTGGCCTGGCCGTCGCCGGTGTCCGAGAAGTCGATTTTTTCGCCGAAGAGGATGGTGGTGACTGCCTTGCAGATGGCGTCGAGTTCCTTGGTGTCGGCGTGTGCGCCGGCGCTGAGGGCGGCGGTGAGGAGGGTGGCGGTGGACTCCCTGGCGTTGCCGTAGTAGGAATTTCCGCTGAGGAATCCGGGTTTGATTTCGGCGAGTTGTTTGAGGAAGAACGAGGAGGCTCCGGGGATGGCTGCGGCGCGGGAGAGGACGCCCTTGCGGAGCATGGCGGCGTAGGGGCCGGCGGCCTTGGCGAGGGCGTCTGATTTCCAGAATGTTTCGAGGCCGGCGATGTCGGTGAGGTTGGCGAGGGCTGAGACGATTGTGGCGACTTCGGGGTTGGTTTTCGTGAGTTCGCCGAGGTAGGCGGCGGGGAGGATTTCGTCGGGTGATGTTGCGTTGTCGAGCCGGTCGGTGAGCCATTTGACCGAGGAGTTGGCGGAGAGGTCGTCGCCGCTGGAGGATGATCCGTTGCCGCGGCGGAGGAGGAAGAACGAATATCTGGAGTAGGTATCTGTGGAGGTGAGGGATGCGTTGAGCAGGACGGTGCGTGCGAGTGCGTCCATTTCGGCATCGGGGATTTGCCATGCGTTTGAGACGCGGATGAGGCGGAAGCCTTCCTCGCAGATCGACGGGTGGCGGTGCATGGCGAAGGCGAGGCGTTTGGCGAGGGAGACGAACTGCTGGTAGTCCTTGTGTTGCTTATTGTTGTCCGAGATGGAGCGGGTGAGGTTGGGGAGGTCTTCGGTGAAATCGCCGGTGAAGAACTCCTTGGCGTAGTAGGCGACCCAGGTGAGGTTGGCGTCCTTGATGGTGGTGGGGTCGGCGGATTCGAGGAAACTGATGACGGTTTCGAACCAGGCGAACGAGCTGGCGTTGTTTTCCTCGTCGTCGAGGGTTTCGGCGCTGGTTGCGGCGAAGGTGGCGAATTCGGGGAGTTTGACGGACCGGGTGATGAGTTCGATGGCGAGGTCGCGCTCGGCGGGCGGGAGGAGGAAGGCGAGTCTGGCGGAGACGGAGACGTCGTCCGGGCGGTCGGCGTGGAGGCGGCGGAGGACGGCGAGTGCCTGCTCGGGTTTGCCGAAGTGCTCGCAGATTCCGGCGTATTCCATGAGTTTGGTGAGGCTCTTGCTGTCGCCCGGATCGATCATGCGGAAGAGTTCGGCGAGGACTTCCTCGTTGATGTTTTCCCTGATTTGGCGGCGTTCGTATGAGCTGCTGTAACTGCTTCTGTTGAGTTTGCGGATGAGGTTGAGGGCCTCCATGGCGGCGGCTTCGATTTTGCCGTCGGCGGTGAATTTTTTGAGTTTATCGATGGTGGCGTTGCCGGAGTTTGACGATCCGGATGAACTGCGGCTGCCGAATCTGGCGGCGCCGAGCGGGGTGTTGGGGGAATTCCGGGAGATGACGGCGGGTGTGAAGCGGGCGGCGAGTTCGGGCATGCCGAGTTTTTCCGCCTGGGCGGCGAGCAGCGGGAGTCCCTCGGTGCCGAGTGGTTGGCGGCACTGGATGAGCATGGCGCGGAGCGGGTCGTGGATGGCTTCGCGTTGATCGGGAGTCATCTCGGAGGCGATGGCGACGAGGGTGAGGTTGAGCCATGTGGTGACGGTGCGATCCGCCGAGAGTGCGGGGCGGGTGGCGGCGAAGTGGCGGAAGGCGGCGGGGTAGTCTTTTTGGCCGATGGCGCGGATGGCGCGGAGGGTGTTGAAGTCGGTGGTTTCCGCATCGGGCGGGGTGGCGGCGAGGGCTTTTTCGGCAGCGGCGTCGTCTCCGGCGCTGAGGGCGATCCATGCCCGGAGTGCGGGCGATGAGACGGAGTCGAGGTGATCGAGGAGGGAGGCGGGATCGATGGTCTGTTGAAATTGGGCGACCGACTTGCGGATCATCTGGATGATGCTCGCCGGCAGGGAGGTGAAGTTGCAGTCATCGAGATCCGGGAGGGAGAAGGGTGATTTGCCGCCGGACAGCCAGGGGTTGTATTGGGAGCCGCCCATGGAGTAGCTGATTTGGGTGCGGGTCCTGAGGGACATGCCGAGCTGGTTTTTGTTGGCGGGGTCCTTGCGGTGGTTTTCGACTTCCGAGTTGATGACCGCGATGAGTTGGTCGGTGGTGCCGACGAGTTTGACGGCGGCGAGATGGAAGCCTCTGAACATGCCTTCATTGGCCTTTTCCGAGGAGGCGACACGGAGCAGCGTGTCGGCGAGGGGTTTGTGGTGGGTTTCCGGGATGTCGTCCCTGGACTGGACGAGGAAATTCATCAGGTGGAAGGCGATTTGGATGGCTTCCGGGGAATTCGGGTCGGTGGTGGCGTCTGCGGCGGCGGTGATGAGTTGTTGCCAAACGGGATCTGATGCTTCGGTGCCGTGGGTGAGGCGGAGGTAGGCGAGGAAGCGGTTGGACGCGGAGAGGTCGGGGCGTTTGGCGAGGGCCTTGCGGATGGTTTCGGGGGTGAGGGCGCCTTGCTGATTGCCCCACGAGGAGTAGAGCAGGGTGATTTCGAGCAGGCCGGGTTGCTCGGGGTATTTCGCCAGCATGGCGGGGAAGTCGGGGCGGCCCTGGGGTGAGGCGCTGAGGATTTCGGCGACGAAGCCGGAGTTTTGGCCGTCATCGACGCCGAGTTTGGCGAGGTGGATGCGTGAGAGGGTGCGGGCGGTTTCCGGTTCGTCGGGCAGGGCGAAGGGGCCGACGCGGGTGATGTTTCTGGTGCCGTAGTTGCCGTAGGAGTTGTTGTCGCGGTGGGAGTAGGCGGCGTTGGCGGCATACATGAGCTCGATGATCGAGGCGACCTGCTTGCCGTAGGGGTCCCAGCCGGTGGTGACGTTCGGGGCGGGATGGTTTGCGGCGGCATTTCGTCCGGCAAGTTCGCCGCTGGCCTGGAGGAGGGTTTGGAAGAGCGGGATGGCTTCGGTTTCGCGGCCGTCCTGTTCGAGCATGATGGCGAGGAGGTAGCGGGAGCGCCAGTCGCCGCCGCCGGGGATGGATTCGCGGAGGAAGCGGATGGCTTCTTCGTAGAGGCCGATGGCGGCGAGGGAGGCGGCGCTTTGTTCGATGGTGCGGGGGTCTTCGCCTTGTTTTCCGGCGCGGGCGCGGAGTTCGCGCATGCCTTTCATGACCTGGCCCTGGCGGAGGTATGCCTGGGCGAGGGCGGAGCGGATGCGGCCGGTGGTGTCGATGTCCGCGGCTTCTTCGAGGATGGCGATGACGCGGTCCGGGTTGCCGGATTGTTCCTCGAGGTTGGCGATTTGGAGGCGGAGGTCGATGTCTTTTGGTTGGAGGCGGACGGCTTCGAGCAGGAGGTCGCGGCGTTTTTCCTCGTTGCGGGTGACGCGTGCGAGTTCGGCCTGGGCGAGGATGGGGCCGACGGAGCCGCGGTTCGAGCGTGCGCGTTGGGCGAGTTTTTCCGCGAGTTCGTCGGTGCGTCCGGTGCGGAGCGAGAGTTGGGCGAGTTTCGCGGCCCAGCGTGCCTGGTCGGACGGGCTGGCGGAGTCGTCGTAGAGGCGCCAGTAGATGGCATCGGCGTCCTGCATTTGACCGGCTTCTTCGTGGAGGGATGCGAGGGATGCGGCGAGGTCGGAGTCGCCCTCGAAGCGTGCGACGGCCTGGCGGGTCATTTGCACGGCGTCTTCGGGGCGGCCGGCTTGGCGGAGGAGGGACGCCCCGGTGACCCATGCGGCTTTGTCGCCGGGGGCGGATTGTTTCCAGCGTTCGACGGTGGCGAGGGCGTCCTCGATGAGGCCGGCGCGGCGCTGGAGGTCGGACATTTCCCGGAAGAACGAGGTTTTGCGGCCTTCGGGGGTATCGGCGAGGCGGGAGAGGGTGGCGATGGCGGCGGGGAAGTCTCCGCGTTTGTCGAGCAGGGCGGCGTGGAAGCGGATGACGAGGGGGTCGGTGGCGCCGTGCATGAGCGTGGTGACGGCGGGGAAGTCGTTTTGGGAGTCGGCGAGGGCGGCGAGCAGGCAGGTCTCGGACGGGGTGCGGTCGGCTTTTTTGCCGAGGGATTCGCGCAGTTCGATGGTTTTTTGTGCGGTGGTGATTGCGCGGAGGGCGAGGCTGGTGGCGTCGGCGAGTTCGGCGGATTGGGTGGCGAGGCGGACGAGTTTGGTGGCGGGGGGGATGGCTTCGTCGGGTTTGGCGGCGGCGAGTGCCGACTGGGCGAGGGCGGCGAGGAAGCGTGGTTCGGACGGGAATGCGGCGGATTTGGCGGTGAGGATGGTGTGTGCGCTATCGGTTTGGCCGAGTGCGGAAATGGATGCGGCGGCGCGGAGGACGACGTCGAGTTGGTCGGAGTCGGCGACTTTTTCGAGGATGGCGAGGGCTTCCTGCTTGCGGTTGGTGCGGGCGTATTCGGCGGCGAGGGCTTCGGACGGGGCGGGGGTGGCGTTTGCGGCGTCGGCGAGGGATTTGAGGAGGGCTTCGCCTTGTTCGGCGAGGCCGTATTGGAGCATGAGTGAGGCGATGCGGATGCCGGAGGGTTCGTTCTGGGGGAAGAGTGTTCTGGCGGTTTCGAGGGCGGCGAGGGTGGCCTTTTCGTTGTCCTGGCGGTGACGGAGGTCGGCCATTTGGAGCTGGAGTCCGGCGTCATCGGGTGCCTGTTTGATGAGTTTTTCGAGTTCTTCGGCGGCGTCCTGGTATTTCTCGCCATCGGTGAGGAGGCGGACGAATTCCTCGCGGAGTTCGCGGTTTCCGGGGCTGCGTTTGAGGACTTCGCGGAAGCGGCCGACGGCGGAGTCGGTTTCACCCTGGGCGGCTTCGATTTTGGCGAGCTGGCGGTGGATGAGGAGGCGGCGGGGGTTGTCTTCGGCGAGTTTGATGAAGGCGTTTTTCAGGTCGTCGATGCGGTCTTGTTTACGGAAGACCTTGTCGATTTGGGCGAGGACTTCGCGTTCGAGCCATGAGCCTTCGCCGACCTGGGCGAGGGTGGCGGTGTAGGTTTGGACGGCTTCGTCGTTGCGGCCGGCCTGGGCGAGCAGGTCGCCGCGGCGGAGTTGGCGGAGGGTTTTTTTGTAGGGGTCGGCACCGGCGGCGATGAGTTGATCGACGTAGGTGAGGGCCTGGTCGATTTCGCCTTCAGCGGCGGCGGATTCGACGAGGTCTTCGAGCAGGTCTTCGTCGCCGGGGTTGGCGGCGAGCAGGGCGTCCCATGCCTTGATTGCCTGTTCGGGGTTGCCCTGACGGAGCCATGATTTGCCGATGAGTTTGGCGGCTTCGAGGGCGATGGATTCGTCATTGCCGGCGGCGGATTTGGCGAGGTCGTCGCGGGCGGCTTCGAATTCGAGGCGGCGGAGGAGGATTTTCGCGCGCTCCATGGTGAGGGTCGGCTCATCGGGGAGGGCGGCGATGGCCTTGCCGAGGGTGGCGAGGGCGTCGTCTTCGAGGCCGCGGCGGAGTTGGTAGCGGGCGAGGATGGAGAGGTCGGGGCCGCCGTGTTGGGCGGCGCGGGCGGTGAGGAACGCTTCGAGTGAGTCGAGCGGTTGCTCGTCGATCCATGAGCCGAAAAAGCGGTCGAAGAGGGTGTCGTTTGACGGCCGCTTGAGGAGGGCTGAGTGGTATTTGAGTGCTTTTTCCGGCGGGGCCTCGGCGGCGTGCGCCTGGAAGACCAGGGTGGAGATGGCGGCAGGGATGAGGAGGCGGCGAAGAAGGTTCATCACAATTGGATTATTGAAGGCAGAGGCTGGCAGGAAATTTTTAAATGTCCCGGAAATTTGATAGCAGTTCCGCTGCCCGGGGCAGTGGTCCGGTTGATGCGGCTGGATGTCGGTTTGGAGCTTTGGGAGCTGGGGCGATGGGGTGGCCCGGGGGCGCGGAATGATTCGGCATGTGCGGGGTGAGCAGTGATGCAATGGCACTTCGGGTCCACCTCCAAGATCCTCCAACTGACGCTCGCGTCTGTACGGGGTGAGCAGTGATGCAATGGCACTTCGGGTGGCCGGGCTTGCCAGCCGGTGTGGCCGGTTGAAACGGAGTTGGCTTCGGGTTTCCTGGCTCCGGTTTCCAGTGCTTAGCGGATGGGGCGGATGGTGTCCTGTGAGTCGAACTGCCAGTCGCCGTTGGTGGTGCGGGTCTGGAGTTCCACGGTGGTGTCGCCGTCGCTTTTGATGGTGTTGTAGTAGAAGGTGAGTTGATAGTTGGTGACTCCCTGGTCGATGGTGATGTCCGGGCAGCCGTCCGAGTCGCTGTCGACGAACAGGACGTCGCCGCGGTCGTTGAGCGAGCCGTTGCCCACGGCGTCGATGAAGAGGAGTTCGCCATTCGGGAGATAGGCTTCGATCCGGGTGGGGCTTGAGGCTTTCGGTCTGAGGTTGATGATTTGTCTGGCGGATCCGGACGACTGGATGTTGTGGATCGCGGGGATCATGTGGAACGGGTTTTCCTCGACGAGCATGGCTTCGACCATGGCGGTGGTGCGGCCGGACTGGGCGGGCATGTAGGACCACGTGGCGTGGGGGCCGTCGGCGGAGCCTTCGTGATAGGCGAGGGTGGCTTCGCCGGTCGTCTCTGGGGTGACGGTGGTGGCGAGGTGGATCTCGATGGTTTGGTTGGCGGCGAGCGGGAGTTCGACGGTGGTGGTGGTGGCGTCGGCGTCCGGTGTGATGGTGCAGCGGAGGTGGTCGCCGTCGAGCTTGCATGAGGCGATGGATCCGTCGATGCGGAGGCGGCCGGGGCGGGGCCAGGAATCCTGGTTGAAGAGCGAGAAGGTGGCTTCCGCGGGGAGTCCCGGGAGGGGCGCGGTGTTGATGGCGGAGGGTTGGAGGATCACGCCGTGAGGGGCGGGAGCGCTGGTCGCTTGTCCGGTGCCGGATGGCGAGGTGCCGGTGCGGGAGGCGCCGGTCCGGTCGGAGTTTGACGCGAGGGTGATGTCGAGCGGTTGGCTGGCTTTGGCGATGATCCACTGGGGGTAGGCGCGGCCGTTGGTGAGGGCGGCGAGGGCTTTGTTGAGCCAGTAGTCGGCGGCCTCGGGTTGGCCGGCGATGAGGTAGTATTGGGCGAGGGTGCGGTATTCGAGGACGACGCGGGTGTAGAGGTCGATGGCCTCGTGGAGGCGGATGGACTCGAGCTGCATGCGGATGGCCTCATCGATGTCGCCGGCGAGGTAGTGGTAGCGGGCGTAGAGTGCGTAGAGCGAGGGTTCGTAGATCTTGTAGCCTTTTTGGCGGAAGATCTGCATGGCTTCGTGGAGTTTGGTTTCGACTCCATCGAGTTTCCCTTCATCGAGGGCGTGGCGGGCCCAGCCGATGAGGATTTCGGCTTTTGAGTAGGAAAGTTCCTTTCCTTCGAGGCTGGTGAGGATGGTGTTGAGTTCCCGCCAGCCATCGGCGGGGCGGCCGAGGGCGAAGAGGACATCGGCTTTGACGGCGCTGTGGAGCATCCACGAGTCTTCGATCTGGTCCAGGACGGTTTCCTCGAGGTTGATGTTGTCATCGAGGATTTCGAGGTGCTCTTCTTTGGCGATACCGCGGCCGAGGTCGGCGATGACGCGGTATTTGCGGGCGTCGACGCCATCGAGTCCGCCGCGTTTGTGGGCGCCGGGGGCAAATTTGAATAGGTAGGTTTGGTATTTTTCGACGAGGTCGTAGAACCCGAGCAGGTCATAGACGCGGATGGCGGCGACGAGGCCGTGGGTCTGGGAGTCGCAGGCGACGTTGCGGTCGTGACCTTCGCCGCCGAGTTTCTTCCAGTTTTTGAAATACCAACGGCCCCAGTGGTGGAACCAGAGGCCGGCTTCGGCGCTGGTTTTCCAATCGCCGAGCATCCATGACTGGGTGGAGATGTTGAAGACGGCCATCATCGGGTGGTGGTCGACGGGGGCTCCACTGCGGGTTTTCTGGAGAAACTCGTGGTGGTGGATTTCGGGCATGGCTTCATCGAAGGAGCCGAGGTCCTTGAGTTTGGATAGTGAGATGGTGTCTCCCATTTCCTCCCGGGCGTATTGATGATAGAGTCCGGCGAAGTGTTGGAACCGGGCGACGCGTCCGAGTTCGAGGTTGGCATCGACGATTTCGCGGATCAGGCGGATGGCGCTTTGGCGTTTCTTCCCGGGGCGGGTGTTTTGGTAGTAGCCGAGGAAGAGCCATTCGTAGAGTTCGGCACGCCATTCGAGATGCTTGCGCCCACCCTTGACCTGAGCCTCCCTCCAGATGGCGACGAAATAGCGACTGTAGAGGGGGGATCCCCATGGAATGCGGTTTTTGTCCAGATAGTCGAAGGCGGCCTGGAGGCCGGATGTTTCATAAATCCGGGTGGCTTCGGCGGCAGTTTCGACGGGATCGGTTTCGGGGCCTTGTGCAAGGAGTTCGAGGGCGCGTTTGGCTTCGTAATACCCGAGGTCCGCGGCCCGTTTGAACCACATTTTGGAGGTTTCGATGTTGGGGGTGACCCCTTTGCCATCCGCATAGCGACGGCCCATGTGCCACATGCTGGAAGGGTCTCCCCGCTCCGCGGCTTTGCGGAAGAGGGATACGGCGTAGGGGTAGTCCTTGCGCATTCCCTTTTCGAACATCAGCACTTCGCCAAGTTGGAACATCGCTTCCGTATAGTCGTATTCCACGGCCTTTCTGAGCCATTTCTCGGCTTGGGAAAGGGAGACTTTGACACCCCGGCCCCTGCGATAGCAGGTCCCGATCCAGTAACAGGAATGGTCGTTGCCTTGTTTTGCCGCCTGAAGATGCCATTTGAACGAGGTCTCCAAGGAGCGTTGGACGCCGAGTCCCTTGTAATAGATCGTTCCCAAACGATTGGCCGCACTGTGGCGTCCGTTTGCGGCGGCTTTTCTATACCATTCGAGTGCCTTGTCGTAGGATTGGGCGACTCCTTTTCCGAACTCGTATTTCTTGGCCAAGTTGTTCATGCCGAGAGGCGATCCAAGTTCGGCGCTTTTTTTCGTCCATTCGAAAGCGGTTTCGATGGATGCGGGGACCCCAAGCCCTTTTTCATACAGATAGCCCAACATGGCCATGGCATCCGGGTCTCCTTTACGGGCGGCTTTGTCTGCCCAAACCACCTCTTTGTCGAAGTCGATATCCATTCCCTTGTTCCAACAATAGGCGCGCGCGAGGTTGGTCATGGCGGGAACGGATCCGGCGTCGGCGGCTTTCTGCCAGTATTCGATCGCGGGTTCGGAGTGGTCGTTGAATTCGGGATCGACGGTGAGGATGATGCCCAGGGTATTGAGTGCGGAGGCGTTGCCGGCGTCGGCGAGTTTGCGGACTTCGGGTTCCAGTTGTTTGCGGTGGTTTTGGATGAGCGCAAGCTGTTGGTCCCTGGGGTCGGATGGCCGGGGATACTGCCAGTGTTCGATTTTGGCGCACCATTCGAGGGCCTCGGTCGGGTTGTCGGAGAACGCGGTTGCCGGGAGCAGGAGGAAGAGGGCGGCGATCAAACGGACGAGAATGAACGGGTGTTTCATGCCCACGGGGAGGGTGGTGGAGTTCATTTTTTCGAAACAGTGATAATAGGGATTCAAGTTGAGAGATGGCTTTGAATCCCTCGTTTTCCGGACCGTGGTTAATAGAGTTAGAGATGTCAAGAAATGCGGATGAACAGGGTGTGTTGTGGGTGATCTATCTCATGCGGGGTTGTGATGGTTGTGGGTTTGTTAGGTGGATTGGGGGTGGGGATTGGGGATTGGGGATTGGGGATTGGGGATTGGGGATTGGGGATTGGGGATTGGGGATTGGGGATGGGGGATGGGGGATGGGGGATGGGGGATGG